>NZ_JBQSWB010000017.1:0-68028 GCF_052446295.1 Brachybacterium sp. AOP43-C2-M15 | reverse complement strand
ACGGGCCGACGGGGGAGGGGGTGCTCAGGCGGCGGTGAGCGCCTCGACGACGGCGTCCTCGATGATGTCGAGGCCGCGCTTGAGCTGCTCGTCCGGGATGGTGAGCGCGGGCAGCAGCTTGACGACCTCGTCGGAGGGGCCGGAGGTCTCCACCAGCAGGCCCTCCTCGAAGGCGCGCGCCGCGATCCGCCCGGCGATGTCGCCGGAGGGCATCTGCAGCCCGCGGGCCAGGCCGCGGCCCTTGACCACGAGCTCCTGCTCGGGGAAGCGGGCGGCGATCTGGTTGAAGCGGCTCTCCACGTAGGCGCCCTTGGCGATGGTGGACTTCTCCAGCTCGTCATCGCTCCAGAACAGCTCGATGGCCTTGGTGGCGGTGGCGAAGGCGGGGCCGAAGCCGCGGAAGGTGCCGTTGTGCTCGCCGGGCTCCCAGATGTCGAGCTCGGGCTTGATGAGGGTGAGCGCGAGCGGGTGGCCGTAGCCGCTGATGGACTTCGACAGGGTCACCATGTCGGGCTCGATGCCGGCCTCCTCGAAGCTGAAGAACCCGCCGGTGCGACCGCAGCCCATCTGGATGTCGTCGACGATCAGCAGGATCTCGTGCTCCTTGCAGAGCGTGGCGAGCCCGCGCAGCCAGTCGGCGCGGGCGGCGTTGATGCCGCCCTCGCCCTGCACGGTCTCCACGATCACCGCGGCGGGCTTGTTCAGCCCGGAGCCGCCGTCGGTGAGGAGGCGCTCGAGGTACATGAAGTCCGGCACGACCTGGCCGAAGTAGTCGTCGAAGGGCATCGGGGTGGCGTGCACGAGGGGGATCCCGGCGCCGCCGCGCTTCATCGAGTTGCCGGTGACGGACAGGGCACCGAGGGTCATGCCGTGGAAGCCGTTGGTGAAGCTGACGATCGACTCACGACCGGTGACCTTGCGGGCGAGCTTCAGCGCCGCCTCGACGGCGTTGGTGCCGCCGGGGCCGGGGAACGAGACCTTGTAGTCCAGGCCGCGGGGGCGCAGGATCTTCTCGTCGAAGGTCTGGAGGAACTCGCGGCGCACGTCGGTGAACATGTCCAGGCCGTGCACCACGCGGTCCTCGAGGTAGTGGTCGATGACGACCTTCTTCAGCTCGGGGTTGTTGTGCCCGTAGTTGAGGGTGCCGGCGCCGGCGAAGAAGTCGATGTACTCGCGGCCGTCCTCGGAGGTCAGGACCGAGCCCTTGGCGTGGGTGAACACGGTGGGCCAGCCGCGGGAGTAGCTGCGGACCTGCGACTCGAGCTCGACGGGATCAGCGGTGCGGGGGGCGCCGACGGCCTCGGCCGTCGGCTCGTGCTTGTCGGTGGTGTCGATCGGTGCGGTCATGGTCATGACATCTCCCTGGGTGGTGGTTCGGTGGTCTGTGGGGCAGGCGGGCGCGCGGACGGGCCCCTGCCCAGAGGGTGCGGGCATATGCCCCGGAGGATCAGCTCCCGCGATGCAGCCCGCTGATGACGTGGAGCAGCTCGGCGCCGTGGCCGGCGTCGGGGAAGTGGTGCTCCTCGATCAGCGGCTGGACGTCCTCCTGCGCGCCGTGGCGCTGGGCGAAGGAGGCGAACAGGCGCTGGGACGCGGTGTTGTCCGCGGTGATGGTGGTCTCCAGTGCGGAGACCTGCGGCAGGTCGGCGAGCAGGGCGTCCAGCAGGCGCCCGGCGACCCTCTTCCCGCGCTGGGACTCGTCCACGGCGATCTGCCAGACGAAGAGCGTCTCCGGCGCGGTGGGCCGGAGGTACCCGAGCACGAAGCCGACGGCTGCGTCCTCGTGCACCGCGAGGCGCGAGGTGGCCGCGAAGTCGCGGGCCAGGAGCAGGTAGGCGTAGGAGGTGTTCAGGTCGAGCGTGCCGCTGTCTCGGGCGATCCGCCAGATGGCGGCGCCGTCCTGCAGGGAAGGAGGTCGGATGGCCAGGTCGGAGGAGGCTCCGGTGGTCTGGTCGGTCGAGGAGTGGTGGTCTGCGCTCTGCGTCGTCAACGGGCCCATATCGCGGTCAACGCTATCGAGAGCGGCGACGCTTGTGGACCCCCCGGCCGGGCCGGAGGGGGTGTTCCTCGGAGTGTCGTGACGCAACTGTGACTGCCGGGCATCCGGGGATCGGATTGTCGGACAACCGCGGATCATTCGTGCCGACCTGCAGTGATGCCCTGGCGCGAACGGGCAGATCCGAGCGCGGTGGAGTCGTGCTGTGGCGTGCGTCACGCGACCGCGATGCGGGACACATGCCCGCGCGCGCGAGGGAACAAGGTGCCCGATCGTGGCCCGGGATCGCTCGAACCCCGGACATCCACGACGCCGCCCGATACCGTCGAGGTCATGAACCCCCTCGAATCACTGAACGAGTTCCTCGGCAATGCCGAGGGTTGGCTCTGGACCTGGGCAGGGATGCCCGTGGTCGTCGTGCTCGGCCTCTACTTCACGGTCCGCTCCGGTGCGGTGCAGCTGCGGATGATCCCGGCGATGTTCGGCGCGATCACCCAGAAGCCGCAGCGCGAGAAGGTGGAGGGCGGCGACGGGACCGCCGATCGCACCAAGTCCCTCAGCGCCTTCCAGGCCTTCTCGATCTCCGCCGCAGCGCGCGTGGGCACCGGCAACGTCTCGGGCGTCGCCGGGGCGATCTTCCTGGGCGGCCCCGGCGCCGTGCTGTGGATGTGGATCATGTGCGTGGTCAGCGGCGCCGCGAGCTTCATCGAGTCCACCCTCGCCCAGCTGTGGAAGACCCGCGCCGACGACACCTACAAGGGCGGTCCGGCGTTCTACATCCACCGCGGTCTGGGGTCGCGGGGCTTCGGCGCCTTCTTCGCGGTGCTGTTCATCTTCTGCTTCGCCTTCGCCTTCACCTCGCTGCAGGCGAACACCATCGTCGATGCCGTGACCGGCGCGGTGGCCGTGTACACCGACCCGGAGGGCCTGCCCTGGCTGGCCCCGGTGCTCGGCGTCCTGCTCGCGCTGCTGACCGCCGGCATCATCTTCGGCGGCATGCGCCGCGTGGCCGAGGTCGCGCAGAACATGGTCCCGATCATGGCCGCGCTGTACCTGATCATCGGCATCGTCATCGTCGCCATGAACCTGGGCGAGCTGCCCCGCGTGGTCGGCCAGATCGTCGTCGAGGCCTTCAACCCGCAGGCCGTCATCGGCGGCGGCATCGGCGCCGTGATCGTCAACGGCGTGCAGCGCGGCATGCTCTCCAACGAGGCCGGCATGGGCTCGGTGCCCAACGTCGCGGCCACCGCCTCGGTGAGCCACCCCGTGAAGCAGGGCCTCGTGCAGACCCTCGGCGTCTACTTCGACACGCTGCTGATCTGCTCCATCACCGCCTTCATCGTCCTGGTCTCCTTCCCGGACGTCTCCGCCGGCGGCGAGGGCCTGGTCATGGTGCAGGAGTCGCTGTCCTCGAACCTCGGCGCGTGGGCCGCGATCCTGCTGGCGCTGATCATGTTCCTGCTGGCCTTCACCTCGGTGCTGGGGAACTTCTCCTACGGCGAGGCGAACATGCACTTCCTGACCTCCAAGCGCGGCTGGCACATAGCTTTCGGCGTCGCCGTGGTGGCGCTGGTGCTGATGGGCTCCGTGATCGCCGTGGACCTCGCCTGGACCATCGCCGGGGTGTCCATGGTGTTCATCGCCCTGATCAACCTGGTGGTGATCGCGATCCTCACCCCCACCGCCCTCAAGCTCCTGCGGCACTACAACGCCCAGCGCGCCGAGGGGCTGGACCCGATCTTCCTGGCCTCCGATCTGCCGGAGATCAAGAACGTCGAGGTCTGGGTGGACGAGGACGTCTGCGACTACCAGGACGAGCGGAAGCTGTCCGAGTCCCGCTGACCCTCACCGGATCGGCACCCCGCGGTCGCCTCCCGTTCACCGGGAGGCGGCTCCCGGTCCCTACGCTCCGGCGGCGTGAGCCCTTCTCCTGCCGCACCGGCCGAGCGTCAGCACTGGATGGATCTGCTGCGAGGGGCGGCGGTCCTCCTGGTGATCTCGTACCACCTGCGCCTTCTCGAGCAGAAGTGGGCAGGCTCGTCACCGGAGCTGGTGGTCGGGTTCTCCGATGCGCTGTCGCCCTTCCGGATGCCCGTGCTGCTGTTCGCCTCCGGTCTGCTCCTCGTGCACTCGCTCGAGAAGCCGGCCCGGGCCTCCCTGCGCGGCAAGCTGCGCAGCCTGCTGTGGCCGTGGCTGCTGTGGTCCGCGCTCATGCTGCCCCTCGTGGGATGGGAGAGCGCGGAGCGCCCGCTGTGGTGGCTCAACGGCACGTTCACCTGGTTCCTCGTGGCGCTGTTCCTGTTCCACCTCGTCGGACTGCTCGCCCGTCGGCTTCACCCCGGTGGGCTCGCCCTGGCGTTCGCGGTGGCGTGGGCGGCGCTGCCCCTGGCCGGCCTCGAGCTCCACATGGTGGGGCTCCGGCCGGACAAGCTCCTCTACTACGCGGTGTTCTTCTTCGCCGGTGCCGCGCTGCGCCGCACCCTCGAGCAGCACACCCTCCCGTGGCCCGTCCTCGGCCTCGGACTGCTCGTCGCCGCCGGCTGGGCGGTGCACGCCCACGACGCAGGCGGCACGCCGACCCCGCCCGTGCTGGCACACCTGGTGGTGCTGATCGCGCTGGTCTCCGTCGTCGGGATCCTCCGCAGGATGCCGCGGCTGCGGGCGCTGCGGCCCCTGGAACGGCTGGGCCGGCACTCGATCGTGCCCTACCTCGTGCACGTGCCCGTGATGGAGCTCCTCTGCCGGTATGCGGACCTTCCGCCCACCGTGGTCTCGCACCTGATCCTGTACGCGCTCACGCTGGGGGTGTGCGTCCTCGCCCTCCTGCTGCGGCCGGTGACGGGGATCCTCTACACGTTTCCCGCGCGGCGGCGCGGGCGGCATCCCGCCGCGCATCCCTCGCCGCGTTCCGTGCCGGGGCTCTCCGCGCTGGTCGGCGCCCCGGCGCGAGCGTCCGTCGCAGGGACGGCGCGCCGGTAGGATGGTCGCGCTCGCTTGGCGGGCGCGGGCCTGTAGCTCAGTCGGTAGAGCATCGGACTTTTAATCCGCGGGTCGAGGGTTCGATCCCCTCCGGGCCCACCGCAGGTCAGGCCGGGGAAGTTTCCTCTAGGGGAAGTGCTCAGGGCCGACGTTGACAGCAGCTTTGACAGCAACGCGGCTGTGCGGATGGAGCTTGACGCAAATTGGCAGCAGTGATCATGCGGTCGTGGGGCCGCAGTCGGAGCTCGACGCACAGACGCTAAGCGAGAAGGCTGAACCCGGAGCACAGAGGAGCGACTGTGAAGGCTGCTGAATGGAAGAGGCGACCCGATGGGACGCTCCGGGCGTCGATCGGCATTCTTGTCTGGCTGCTGTCGACTATTGTTGCCGCCGCCTTGGCGAGTTCGTATGCGTTTGACGGGACGAGTCAGCTCTGCGGGGTGGTGCTCGGGTTCTTAGTCCTCTGTCTGTTGTCTGTGGGAGTCTTCCGAGGGCCGAAGGAACAGGAGGCTAGCTGGCTCGTGCGTGCATGCATGGAAGCGATGCGCTGGCAGCTCTTGGTCGCGTCCATCGTCGGCGCCATCGGGCTCACCGCCGTGGTCGAACGGCACAGCGAGCCAGTTCGTGAAGCACTCGGCGACAACTTTGGTCTTGCCTGGATCGTCCTCATATTCGCGGCCTCAGGGGCTGGAGCTGGGAGGGTGCTGACACGAAGCTACGCGGTCGCGGTTGAAGCCCGAGAGGAACGTGAAGCCCGTGAGGCGATGGCCCGCGCGGTTGCTCTTGCAGTGCGTGACTCCGACGACGAGTGGAGTGACGTCATGGCGAAAGCTATTGGTCGAGAGGTAGCTGAGGCCATTCGTCATGGACAGCCAGCGAAGGTGTCTCTATGGGCCCGAATCTTCGGACGCTGAGGACGCGACTGCCGCAATATAGAGCGTCAGGAACTCAAGAGGCGGCTCCGCCGCCGCGAGGTGCCGGTGACCTCGTGTCCTCGCTACGCTGCGGGCCTCGGCTCGCCGGCACCTCGCCAATACTCCGATTCGCCTCCGACCACCGCAACAGTGTCGATACACGTCGCTCGCGAGGTCGCCGGGACCGCGTCGGAAACAGCCGACGATCCGGTGAGAGCCGCGTCAACTCCCGGAGGCTACTCGCGCCCCGTCTCCGCTACTGACATCCTTGAGGCATGGAAGATAGCAGCGGTGTCCCGCCGGATGAGGAGAGCGCTGCCGACGCGTCCGAGGAAGAGCCTTCTGGTGGGGACTCAGTCGAGTCTGAAGAGCAAGTAAGGCAAGTTCGTGAAGCTTTGGCTGAGCTAGATCGAGTAAGCCCGTTGACTTCGGCGGGGGTTTACGCTGCGATGCAATCGTGGCTTGCACATACTGCTGGAGTTCGGGAAGCCAGTCTGGACGGAATCAGCCAAGCCCTTCGTCAAGCCGCTGGGACAGCGGACCTGCCGATGAAGCGAATCAGCGACCAGATTCTGAAGTCTATTGCGCCGCTGAATGATTCATTAATCAGGTCAATGGAGGGGTGGTTGCCAGACTTTAGGCCATTGTCTAATCCTCGCCTATACGCGACTGGCCCGACTCCCAAAGCAGCCTACTCTTCGGACATGTCTTCGCCGGGGGCCTACTTTCAGGAGCGTGAGATTCTTATTGAGTCATTTGAGGGATTAAATAGAGCCATAGTAGCGCTAATATCAAAGGCGGAGTCTCTTCAGTTAGTTTGGCGTGGCCAGCAGGACGCCTCCTGGGCCATGAATAGTTCTTTGTTTCGGAGACTAAAGGCCAGCAACAAGGTAAAGGATCCAGGGCCCAGGGTGCGGGGCGCTCAGCCCTTCCCCACGGAGGATCAGATGGTCTCGGCAGAGACGGAAATACTTCGCGTGGCGAGGGAGGACTGGCGCCTTGACGGACTTTCGGCTTTAGAGACTTTCGCGAGAATTCAGCATGCAGGCGGGACTTCTCGTTTGATCGACGTCACTAAGAACCCGTTCATTGGTGCTTGGTTTGCCTGTGAGGAGAGCCCCGACACTGACAACAAAGATGCGCGGCTCTTTGCGTTCGCTACGACCCCGCCTCTAGCGGATGGTCGAACCATTCCAGGTGTGCAAATAAGTCTGGACCGTGATTGGAGTGGCCACCTCCCTCCTTGGCACCTCTGGGATGACTCCGAGAAGCGTCGGGACTTCGATTGGGGCACCGGCTCTCGTCGGCGCCTTTGGGTTCCGCCAAATTATGATTCGCGTATAGCGGCCCAGAATGCGGCCTTCCTTATTGACGGGGTTCCTCTCCCGACGAAATCGGCCTCCTACTTCCCGAGCCCGTCAGGTTACTGGACGCATGCAGACATTTTGGCGGCGGGCTCGATCTATATGAAGACCGCGCACCCTGCGCGGAAACCGAGATCGAATATGCACAACTTTGCACCCACGTTTACGTTCCGCATTACAGCAAGTGCGAAACTGGAGATTCGAAGCATTTTGACTGAGCGCTTCGGCTACACAACGTCTTACATATATCCCGATGTTGCAAAGCTTGCCGAATGGGTCAACTCAATGGAGTTACCCGGAAGGGAGGCGATGCTCTGATTCGGACTGAGTGGCATGACGGCAACGCTGACGGCACCTCGGTGGAGTGTGGACAGCCCGGCCGGACAGCGCGAATGTGGTGATCTGCTGGAACATGCTCCCGGATGCGAGCGTACTCAATATTGGTCGAGTCGGGACTGGTCTCCGGAAGCGACTTCGTCAGTATCAAAAGTTCGGCGAAGACTCCGGGATGAATCACAAGGGAGGGCGATCGATCTGGCAGTTGGCAGGCGCCGAATGCGAGACCGTCGCGTGGCGTCAGTTTCCCACCATGTTCGACGGTCCCAGCACGCGGAACTCTAAATCGGGACGTGTTGCGCGTTTTCAGCAGGCGCATGGTGAAGCGAAGCCCTTCGCCAATCGAGTGATGTAGCTCAGGGTGCTTCGTAAGAACTGCTGCCCCAACGGCCGCTGAAGATATTCGCTCAGACTCGGGGTCCTCAGCGGACGACGCGTAGGAACCGGAAATTGTAGTCAGTGTGACTTACCTTCGAAGCTCTGTCAGTGCATTTTCGCATTGATTCACCACATGTGGCTGGTCCGCCTCGCGACCGAAATCGCGAAGCTTGCGCACGTTCTTCACCCAGGCACGAAGGTCAACTCCCTTGCTCCGACGCGTGACTGCCTGTGCAACCCGATTCCAATCTTCCTCCGACCAAGGGGAAGCGGAATCTAGCCGACTCGCCGCCACGATGGCACTGAAGTGGAGTACAGCATGCTCCGCAGGTAGCTCCTCGATCCCGTCCGCATACTGGCGAAATCGTTCGAAGGAGGTGGTGAAGGTGCGCTCTCCGTGACCTGTGGAAAGACGTATCTGTGCACGCTCCACTGAATCGGGGAAGATCGCGCTAAGTGCGGCAGCAAGCGTCATCCAGTCCGGTTCCGGCCCGCTCGCCTGGATCGTTAGCGCGTCAGAGTCCACGTGGACGGCAACGCAGTCGAGGTCGTAGGTTCCGAGGAACAGAGCCACTGCGGCATGACGGTCTCGGGGGGCCAAATATGCGTCGTTGGATAGATCAGCTCCGAGGCGAGTCATGGCAAGCGTCACGCCGACGAATGTCGCCATCGTCGCTTCGAAGTATGCGAGGACTCGGTCCACAAAATTTTCGATCGTGAACGTTTCGTCGCCGATTCGGATTCCATCTTCCACCACGTCTACCCCTGCGTGCCCACCGGCGTTCCTCAGTGCGGGGGCGAGGTTCTCATTCAGCAGCAAATCGGGGTGCGCCGAAGCCGCCTTCTTAGCAACATGGCCACCACTCTTGCTAACCAGGTGGCTGTACTCTTCTAGGGAACTTGCCAGCAAAGTCGCGAGGGCGTGCCGGAGGACTCCGTCTCGCCAGGTAGCCACGGCACTGGCTGCGCTATGTGCGACCTCGAGCTCGCTGCTCCCGTCCGCCGTTATCGCATGGTGCATCGTCATGGCGCCACCCGCGAGGTAGGCCGCTGCGCGTGCATGGGAGCGCTGCCACTCGTCCGACTCTGCGAGGGCGAAACTTCCTGCCGTCGTCGCATCGTCGGCCACGCCGACGGCCGCAGCGAATGCTTCGAGGTCGAATAGGCTTTGCGCCATGAGAAGGATGGTCCGCGACTGGAGCCCCATCCCTGGCATGGCGGCATCCCAGGAGACCCCGGATGACAGATTGGCGTCGAGCTCGGCCACGGTCGATTCCCAGCCAACGCTCAAGCGCGCTTCACGCCCGATACGATTCAAGCTCTCCACAGGGGATCCGCTCGCGAATGTCTCTTCCGCTGCGTCTAGCTCACCGATCTCTTCAAGTACGTCTTCGGCTTCACGGATGAGCTGATTGCCTTGCTGCGCGATCTCTTGAGCCGCATGGATGTCAGGCGCGCTGAGTGCGTCAACAAAGAGTTCAACACCTTGTGTGAACGTGCCAAGCGCCCGGCTGATCGTCTTGCCACGATTCCGTTGCGGTCGCGGTAGCTGATTTCCCCAGCTCGCCACTAGCTGGTCCATATCGCCAAAGGCGGCGACCAGTGCGTCGGCGGTGCGGCTGGACCTCGACGCGTCGGATAACGCCCGGAGCACGCCATTGAGCGACCTGCCGAAGTCTGTACCGAGCGAGCCTGTGTCGGGGGAAACAGTGTGGTCGGGCACTTTACGGCGAGACCTGAACTCTGCTACAACGCGTTCGCGACGCTGGAGCTCGTACTGGACCTCGTGTACCTTAGGCCGCTCCCCGCAGTCGGGGCAGGTCCGCGCGAGAAGCCGCTCCCCTCCGCATCTCCCGCATGTGATTGTCCCGAACTTCAGTTGCATTCCCTTGCTCGACCGCGTCTTACCCACGCTTCGTCCTCTCGATAACTGTGTTCACTCTGTACCGCTGAGTACACCACTCGGTGCCGACAAACGAAGGGGTTCGGCATTTTCGGATGACTGCACCGGTACTCAGTGCCACTCGCCTGCATCAGTCCCGCGAGCTAGTTCTAGTCCTCAACGAGGTCTCGCCAGGGCAGGGTGGAGCTCCTCGCTTCAAACGCAGCAGTGTCTGACAGCAACGGTGACAGCAACGCGATGGCGTCCGTGGGTCTCGGCCCGGCGGTGCGAGCACTCTGACCAGCTGGAATATGCAGGACTGCCCTCGCGAGGACGGACTTTTGATCCGCGGGTCGAGGGTTCGATCCTCTCCGGGCCCACTGCTGGTCAGAGCGGAGATGTGTCCTCTAGGGAGAGGTCTCGCGACCGGCGGTGACGGCAACGTGGCTGTGCCGGAGGCGCAAACACTAGGGATTACGGCTTCTCGAGCCACGCCTTCCGGGGACCTTCCTCGCTGCTCAGTGGGTGGCTCTCAGTTCTGCCCGGGGTGACGGTGTAGTGCCCCCGGGGCAACCGCCGTGGACTAGTGTCTAGCGCATGCGTAAAGGACTGGTCCTTGCAGGCGTCGTTACAGCGGGAGTTCTGGTCTGGGGTGAGTGGCAGAACCGCCGATGGTCACGAACGTTTGTCAACGACCCGCCTGGAACCTCCGAGGCGATCGTAGTGTTGGGCTTCAAGAACCCTCAACGAGATGCCAACTTGATCAACAGGATCCGCGTTCAAGTAGCTCTCCGCTCCATAGATCCCGCTGCAGAGACGCGACTGATCTTCAGCGGGGGGCTCACGACAGCGTCGCTCTCGGAAGCCCGAGTGATGGCCGACTACGCCGTGAACACCCTGGGGTACCAAGGCGCCTATCTGCTTGAGGAGGAGAGCCACACAACCTGGGAGAACATCACCAACATGATCCCGATGGTCGAGGGTGTTGACCGAATTGCAATCGCTTCGCTACCTGCCCACGCTCTCAAAGCGCGGGTATACGTGCGGCGACAGCGGCCCGACCTGGCCTCCAAGCTGCGTGGAGCTGCCGACTACAAGTTCGGCGAGTGGGTCGCGCTCAAGCCGGTTCTCGCCGCCTACGGGCTACGCACGTTGCGGTCGGTGCGAGAAGACCTGCGATGAGTCGGAGGGGAGGTGTCCCCCACGGTCGAGTAGCGCGGGAACAACCGGGAGCGTCGGAATGCGACGCCCCTCGCGCAACTAGCGCCTTAAAGGGTCGGACTAGCGCAGGCGAGCGGGGGCCTCGCTGGGATCCTGCTGTCTACAGCATGCGGTAGGAGCGGATTCGCTGCACGAGCGCGGCAATCTGGGTCGCGTCGGTCGTCTTCTGGGCATCGACCACTAGTGCCTTCTCGCCGATCGGGGGTTCGAAGCCTGTCCGGTGGTCGTGGAGAACAGCATCGGTCACGTCCGGGCGGCCGTGGGACTGCCTGTTGGCGCGCACACGGGCGTGCTGAAGTTCGGGGCTGATCTGGACCCACACGATCACGAACGGGGCGCCGGACTGGTCGGCGATTTCCCGCCAGCCGTCCCTGACGAACCGCGGTGACCCGGTGTCATCAACGACGACATGGCGACCTGCGCGCAGTAGTTCGCGACCACGCTCGTGCGCGACCCGGTTGGTCTCGGCCCATTCCTCCAACGGGATGCCCTGGCCACCGTGCAGGCCGCGTTCCTCGTTGATGAGGTCGAGGCTGACGAGGCTCGCTGGCAGCGCCTCTGCCAGACTGGCCGCAAGGGTGCTCTTGCCAGCGAAGGAGAGTCCGCACATCAGCGCCATGGTCATCCTTGCAACCTACCGCCGCGGTCCTTGGATGTCGCCCGAGTAGTGCAGGTGCCCAGACGCATCGACTGAGCGGTGGCCGTGCCGTAGGCGGTCGGTTGTAGGGTGGCGGATCACGGCTGTCGCAGGTGCATGCGCACGGTTTCCCAGAGGGTATCCGCGCAGCTCTCCGGCGCTTCGTCGGCTCTCGTGCGGACGATGCTCGTTGATGGCAATAGGCCGCGGAGGTTCGTCGCGTCGGAGAGTGCACTGGCCACGAGGGTTTCCGGCTCTCCTCGACTCCGGAGTCGGTTAGCCCTGACGGTGTCGTCGACTTCCCAGCCGACGAGTGTCCTCACGTCCGATGCTGGGACGCTGTCCGGCACCTGCGTGAATAGGACCATGTCGAATCCAGCTCGCGTAGCATATCCGGTGATGCGTTCCCAAAGCCGATCATATGCAGGCCAGATCGGTGCCGCTGACGGGTCGGCGATGCGGACGCCTAGTAGTGAGCCGTCTTCGAGCACCTCGTCGATGTCGGCCACCACGGCCTCGCCCCGGGCGCGCGTGATCAGATGGGGGAGGACGGTCGACTTCCCCGTGCCAGGCGGCGCGGCGATGCACAACAGTGCACCCCGGTGGCGGTGGAAATCGTTCATGACGTCGGCCTCTCAGGAGCTGGTGGCATCGTCGCAATCCAGCGTGCCAAGTCCCACCTCCGTTCGCGAACTGTAAACGGCCCGATGCGACCAGGGCGTGTCTCCCAGGTTCATGAGGGTCTGACCTGCGAATCATGAGTAGATGAGCCGACGGAGCGTGTTGTCTGTAACGCCTGGTGGGAGGCGATCGAGCCCCTGCTCCCCGCTCAACACCCCTGGTCAGGAGGGCCAAGGCGGGATCATCGGCAGGTGATCGAGGGAATCATCGACCGCTATCGGTGCGGGATCGCCTGGCGGGACGTCCCCGCTGGCTCTGGGCCCTGGCAGACGGTCTGGAAGCGCCACCGAGCTGGTCCGCTGACGGCATCTGGGACCGGGGCCCCGACGCGCTGCTGGGCCGTGTCGACGCGAACGGGGAGCTGGACTGGTCAGTCGCGGAGGACCCCACGATTTGCCGCGCTCACCAGCACGGCACCAACCCCGAGCGCGCCACAGGGGGCACTCTGGAACCATAGGAATCGACGCGTCGAGCCGGTTGATCACGAGCTGGGCCGCTCCCACGGCGGGCTCTCCACGAAGATCCACCAGCTCGTCGCCGGGCACGGCCTGCCCCTGGAGATCCTGTGTGGACCCGGCCAGGGCAGAGACTTACCGATGCTCGGCCCACTGCCGGACGCCGAGGTCCACCGCGGCCGCAACGTCATCGACCACGGCTACAGCGAGGTGAAGCAATGGCGAGGCCTGTCCACCCGCCACGACAAACTCGCCCTCACCTATCGCGCCGGAGCTGTCCTCCACGCCATCATCCAATGGCTCAAGCGGCGGGATCCGCTGTCGATTCCGGTGCGTGCACCACGAAGGGCTGATGGTTGAAGAAGCCGTTCCTCGCCTCGACCGCGATGTGTTGGCCCTCCGGGACCTCGATGTGCGACCCCGCAACTCCTAGAATGCTGGCTGTGCCGCGATAGCGCGCGCCGACGCCAACTTCATGTGAGCCCACAGTGGCCTCAACCTGGAGCGGTCGACCCCACCTCGCCTCATGGTCGATACCGTCCAAGCGAACAACAGGGCGTGCGAAGAGCCGCACGAACCACCCGTTGACCCAATGGGTACGAGGCGTGACAGTCACCGACGAAGTCATGACACCACCCTGCCATGCCCGCCGGGCGCGCGATCGCAGGCGGTCAGGAGACACGCCCTAGTCTTGTCGCGCGGAGCGGCCATCTGGAACTATCGACGCCTCTTGAGTATGAGCACCACGACTGCGACCGCGAGAAGCGGTGTCGCGAGCAGGCCCAGCTCTACAGGACTGAGTGCTAGAAAGTTCATGCCCATGTCCTGATAGATGTTCCGTTCCCGCTGATCATGAAGCCTCGGCTTATGCGCTTGCCATTGTGGGCGACGCGCTTCAGCGTCCAATCAGTCTTGCAGGTCAAGAGGCCGCAGCTGAGGGAGTGGTATGAAAATGGCCAGGGGCTGACCGAATCGAGGCGATAAAATTGGAGCTGTGGTTGCTGCAGTAGTTGACCTTGATTGCCGTGGCGCCGTTGTCGTCGAAGTTCGCCTGAGTGGCAATTGGGCCATAGTTGATCCCGAGGATCTTCCATGTCGTCGTTCTGTGTGCGCGATTCCCGGTGGCGCGTGCCGTCAGGTCGCCCACTCCTGACCTGGTGCCGACTGTAAGTTCAGGATGGTCCGGCTCCATCTCATCCCCGCGCTCTGGGTCGCTGAAGCGTGGACCTTCCCTGGGGTCGGGCCCGATCGAGTATTCCCGCACCCCTCGTGTTGCTCAGGACGAGGCTCACTTCAGCATGCACGATCTCGCCAGCGGGTTCCATAACGTGTTGTGCCGCTGCGCCGGAGCCGTGAATCGCAATCCGTGTCGTTCTCGGATGACTCGTTGGCGATGTCATGCCAGCGAGCCTACCCAGTCATCGGGCTTTTATGCCCAGTGAACGACCCGGGTCGGGAGCTGGGAGCGCGGCAACCAGCAAGGTGTCGTAGGCGTAGGGCGACAGGGCTCCGTCGGGGTTGTCATGCCTCCGGGCGACGGATGCTGGGGATTCCGACCGAGACTGAAGAGCTGTGCAGGAAGGGGCTGCTGTGCGGCGATTCACGCTGAACCGCTCACCCCGCTCCACCAGCGTCGCGCTCGCCCCGAAGAGGCCGACGGCAGCAGCGCGCCTGGGCGAACGGGGCAGGACACGACGTTCGCGGGTCAGCGGACGTCGCGCTCGAGATCGATGATGCCGCTCGCGACCTCGGCGGTGTTCTGCCAGGCGGGGAAGTGCCCGCCGTCGGGCAGCTCCTCCCAGGCGCGGAGGTCGAGATAGGTGCGGGCGGCGTAGCTGCGCGGGAACCCTCGCTCTCCGTGCTGCACCTTCACCCGCACGGGCACCTCGATCTGCGGCATATCGGTCTCGTGACGGCCGTCGGAGTAGGCCCGGAACGAGGTGCCGATCGAGCCGGTCAGCCAGTACAGGGTGACCGTGGTGAGCAGGTCGTCGTCGCTCCAGTGCTGCTCGGGGGCATCGCCGCTCCAGGCCAGGAGCTTCTCGGCCACCCAGGCCAGGAGGCCGGTCGGGGAGTCGAGCAGGGCCACCGCGAGCAGATCGGGACGGGAGGTCTGGAGCCGCGCGTAGCCGTCGGCTCCCCGCCATTCGTCCTCCAGCCACGCGAGCCATGCGCTCTCCTCCTCCGAGAGGTCCTGCCTGCGGGAGGCAGGGGCGAACGCGGCATGGGTGGCGAACAGTCCGGCGACGTGGTCCGGATGGCTCGCGGCGAGCCGGTCGCTCACCGACGCGCCGACGTCCTCGCCGTAGGTCAGGTAGCGCTCGTACCCGAGACCCTCGGTCATCAACCGGTTCCACAGGTCCGCGACGTTCCCACTGGTGAACGGCCTGTCCGCGAACGGCGCGCTGAATCCGAAGCCGGGCAGGGACGGGATCACCACGTCGAGGCCGGCCGCGGTGAGCGCGGGCACGATCCTCGTCATCTCCACGAAGCTGTACGGCCAGCCGTGGCTGAGGATGACCGGCAGCCGGCCCGAGCGCACGGCAGCCTCGCCGGGGGCGACCACGGCATGCACCCGCTGCCCGTCGATGGTGGCCATGACCTGTGGCAGCGTGTTCAGACGCGCCACCTGCGCGCGCCAGTCGAAGCCATCGCGCCAATGGGACACGAGGCCGGCGAGTCGCGACATCGACATCCCGCTCACCTCGGCAGCGCCCGGTGAGTCCTCTGGGATCGTGATGCCGGCCAGCTCGTCCCGCAGCACAGCCACGGCGGTGGCGTCCTCGGCCACCTCGAACGGTTCGATCGTCACGCTCACAGCGTTCATCCTATGAGAGCCGTTCTGGCAAAGAGAAGCGTCGTGGCATGTCGGACGTGCACGCGGTGAGCGACGGCGGGAGCCGCGGAACGGCAGCGCGGCCTGAGGTCGCGGTCACGCGAGAGAGCAGCGAGAGCATCGGCTCGATGGGCCCGCTCCTCGACCTCTGATGCCGCCAGGCCATGCTCTTTCCCTCCTCGCCCCGACCGACGTGAGGACGGCGAAAGGAAGCCAGGGCGCGTCGTGCACGAGGAGCCGGCGGCGTGGGCAAGGAGCCGGCGGCGTGCGCGAGGAGCCGGCGGCTGTCACCTCGACACGCGCGCCCATTCCCCCGATCCGGCCCAGCACTGCGCGAGATCGGGGGAACGGGCTCGTCGACGAAGCGTGTCGAGGGCGATGCGAGGGGCGGCACCCTCGTGGCCGCAGGCGGCTCGGCCCTGCCCCGCCCGCTAAGCTCGTCCGCGGGGGAGATACCGCCGCGCCCACGAGGGCCGGGCTTGCGAGAGGGCACACATGACTGACACGAGCCATCCGTACGGCGACGGGGGAGGCCAGGGCCAATCCGGCAGCGGAGACCCAGGCCACGGCCAGGACGGCCGCGCACCGTACGGCTACGACGAGGTCCCGCCGACGTCGGAGCCCTCCGCAGACCCCTTCGGCTCCGCTCCTGCGGCCCCGTCCCCGGCCTTCGGCTCCGCTCCGGCGGCCCCTATTCCGGCCCCGGCCTTCGGCTCTGCACCCGAGGCCAGGACCTCCGGCGCCCCCGCCGACTCGGCAGCACCGCCCACGTCGGCCTCCTCCGCCGCGCCGGCTCCCTGGGGTGCCGCGCCCGCGCCCGCTCCCTGGGATGCCTCGGCCGCGCCCGCTCCGTGGGCATCGTCCGCCCCCTCCGCCCCGGCGGCACCCGCCGGCACGCCGGGCACGCAGCCGCTTTCCGCCTCGCAGCTCGGCTCCGTCCTGGGACGGCTCGGCATCGGCAACCCCCTCCTCACCTTCGCGGGCGGAGCGCTGGCCTATGTCGTGGCCCTCGGCGCCGCGCTGGTGGTGATCCTCTCGGCCGTCCTGGCGATGTTCACCCTCGACACGGGTGACCTGGCCGGAGGCGCCCCCGACCCGACCGGCGGATCGGCCTCACCCTCGGGAGGCGACGGGTGGCGGGTGATCGTGGGCCTGGTGGGCATCCCGTTCCAGCTGGTCTCCCTCGCGACCTTCGGCTCCTACGACGTCGAGCTGAACCTCGGCTTCCTCGGCAGCGCCACCATGGGATGGCGCGGACTGCCGCTGCTGATCACCGTCGCGATGGTGACGACCGCCTTCGTCGGAGCCCGATTCGCCCAGCGTCGCTGGGGCTCGGGGCGCTGGGGCTCGAACGGTGTGCTCGGTGCCTTCCTGTGGTCGGGGATCTCGGGGCTCGCGGTGGCGATCTTCGCCGTGATCGCCACGCGCGTCACCGCGTTCGCGGTCGAGGACGCCTCGGTGGGGATGTCGATCTCGATGCACGCCGCCGGGGTCGACATGTTCGTCGGCACCTGGGCGCTCATCGGCCTCCCGCTGTTCCTGGGACACGCTGCCGGGATGGAGAAGCCGGCCTGGTGGCCGCTGGTGGCGGACCTCGCCGCCGCCCCTCGGCTCGCTCTCGTCCACGCCCTGGCCTTCGCCGTCCCGGTGGGTGCCCTCCTCGCGGTGGGCGGTGCGATCGCGCTGGCCCTCGAGGGGGAGGCGTCCTCCGTGCTCACCCTGCTCCTCGCGCTGCCGCACTGGGGCCTGAGCGGCCTCGCGCTGCTCCCCGGCCTGGGGATGCTGTCCGTGCCTGTGCACGTGAACCTGCAGGGCAGCGTCGAGGAGCTCGGGCTGGAGCGCACCAACGAGTTCCTGTGGTTCTTCGACCTCCCGTGGTACGGGTGGATCCCCCTGGTGCTGATCGCGCTGCTGATGCCGGCGGTGGTCGCCCTGCTGTGGAACCGGGATCGCGAGATCGTGACGGGGAACGTCCTCGCGCTCGTCGCCTCGTGGCTCGCGCTCCCGCTCGCCTACGCCGCGTGCTCGGTGGTCCTGCTCGCGCTGGTCTGGACCAGCATGGAAGCGCAGATGGGGATGCTGGGGAGCATCGTGGTCAACGGCGGCCTCGCCCTCTGGATGCCGGTGGTCGCATTCTTCCTCGGGGTGCTGGTGGAGGTGCTCGCACGCTTCGGTGCGCCGTTCGTGGATCGCTTCGTCCCCGGTCTCCTCGTGAACTGGTTCCGACGGTCGGCCCGGGCGCGCCGCGCCGCGGGGGCCCGGGGCCCGGGCGCGACGCCCCCGGGACAGGCGCCGGCATCGCCGTCCTTCCCCGGGGCCTGAACGCGCGGCTGTCACGCTGTCCTGCTGTCCCGCCGGCCTGCTGTCCGAGGAGGACTCAGAGCACGAGCAGCAGGATGATGATGATCAGGAGAAGGGAGGAGAGGCTGATCGGAAGAATGGCCTTGCGCATGTCGGGTTCCTTCGGTCGGGTGTCCCGTGGGGCTCTCCGACGGGGGTCCGTCAGCGTAGGGGGCGGTGTCCCATGACACCGTCAAGAGGACGTGCGGACCGGCATCGGTGCAGGTCAGGTTCGGCAGACCGTCCGGTCGAGAGGTCCAGCGGGAGGAGTCGGCGATCGATTCGGTGCTGAAGAAGACGCTGGCCGCCGCCGGCCTGCCGGCGACAGGGCGCTTCGTCCCGAAGGCCGGCTGGGTCAGCCGCGCGTGGATCGGTGAGGACGTCGTGGTGCGAGGCAGCAGCGACGGACAGGTCCTCGACGCGTACCGCCATGAGGCCGCCGTCGCCGATCTGCTCGCCGGCAGCGCCGTCCCGCACGCCCGGCACATCGCCCACGGCGACGGACCGGACGGGCCGTGGTGCGTCACCGAACGTCTGCCCGGCCGCTCCCTGCACGAGGTCTGGCCGGCGGCGGACCGTCGCACCCGGCGCACGATCATCGAGAGCCTCGGCACTGCCCTGCGCGCCCTCCACCGCGTCCCCGTCCCGGCCGAGCTGCTGCCGCCCTGGCTGTCCGGCGCCCTCGCGGGCGGTGAATGGCCCGCGTACCACCCGCCCGTCGTGAGCAGGACCCTCCAGCGGGTCGAGGCCGCTCGACGACGGCCCGGCCATGACCCGCGCCTGCTCGCCGACGTCGCGGCATGGGTCCAGGAGCGACTGGTGCTCTTCGAGGGAGACGCGCTCGTCCTCGTGCACGGCGATCTCCACGGGTCCAACGTGATCGTCGACGGCGGACGCGTCACCGGCCTCGTCGACTTCGCGGAGGCGCTGGCCCAGCCGGCGGACGCCGAGCTCGACACCCTCCTGCGCTGGTGCGCGCGACCGGCGGAGTTCCCTCCCACGCCCGAGGCCCGCGGGCTCGACGCCCCCGCCCTCGCCGAGGTGCCGCGGTGGCTGCACGATGCGTACCCCGAGCTGTTCGAGCGCGAGCACCTGCGGGAGCGGCTGGACGTCTACGACATGCACATGGAGCTCGCCATCCATGCGCACCACCCGCACGAGGATGTCCGTGCGACGGCACGGGGCCGCATCGCTCGCCTGCTCAGGGGCCACAGCCATCGGGACGGGCTGTCCTGGTAGGTCGTCGCGGCGCGAGGCGCCTGTGCTGTCGGGGCGCGCTCGCCGTAGGCTGGAGGAATGGCCGCAGATCCCGACCTCACCGAGCGGGTGCGCTCGCTCCTCGCCGACCAGTCCCCGCAGGAGAAGCCGATGTTCGGGGGCCTGGCGTTCCTGGTCGCGGGTCACATGGCGGTCGCCGTGGGGGAGGACGGCCTGCTCGTGCGCGTCGATCCCGAGGCGGAGCGGGTCGCCGCCGACCCGCGGGCGGGCGAGGCCATGCCCGGCCGGCCGATGCGCGCCTGGCGCTCCTTCGACGTCGACGCGGACACCGAGGATCTGCCCGAGCTCGTCGCCCACGCCCTGGAGCAGGTCCGTGCCCTGCCGCCGAAGGCGTGACCGCTCAGCACCGGCGATGCACGGACCGACCGCTCGACGAGCGTCCCGGAGCGGACCATCGCAGACTCCGTCGCGAGATCACGACGTCGGGCATGCGGGGTCATCGCTGCGCGGAGCGAGGGTCCGCGCAGAAGCGCAGGAGGAATCGACACGCAGGAGGATTCATGGAGGCCGCCGAGTTCGCGGTGGAGACCCCGGACGGGGAGATCGAGTTCGCGTCGACCGGGCCCGCCGCCGAATACCTGCTCGAGAACGGGTTCGCCGATGCTGAGCGCGAGCCGCACTGGCACCTTCGCTGGTGCCTCGACCGCATGGAGGTCGGCGAGTCGATGGACGTCGGGCCGGCCAGGGTGCTGCGCCTCGCCGCTCGAGGCTGAGGGGACCGTGATGACGATGCGCTAGAGTCGCAGATGTCATTAGCCGATCTAAGGAGTTCGCCGTGGAGCACCGCGCCGTCGTCGAAGTCATCCGCAACGTCATCGAGAACCGCGAGGGCTCCGAGATGTCGCGCAGCATCGAGGACTACGACCTCGAGGCGATCGCCGTCGAGATCGACCAGCGGACCGGCGCCGCGGACGCCGAGGGGCTCGACCCGCAGCAGTACTGGCAGATCATCGAGATGCACGCCAGGTCCTGACGGCGACGGTCGCGCCCGCGCGGAGCGTACTGCCGGGCACCCGGGGGATCAACGGGGAGTTCTCCCCATGGGGGAAGGGTGTGACCCACGTCAAATCCCCTCTAGGGTCGAAGTCGCCGACGCGGCGTTCGCCGTGGCGGAATCGCCGAACAGCGAACCCGACGTGAAGAGGGGACGACGAACGATGAACTCCAGGACCATCTCGCACCGACTGCTGGGCGGTGCCGCGGCTGCGGCCCTCGCCGCCGCCGGCCTCACCATGATCCCTCAGGCCGCCCATGCCGCCGCGCCCGGCACCACCACCGCTGACCTGACCATCCGGTCCGGCACCACCACCGGCTCGAGCGCGCTCGGGCAGATCCCGGCCGACACCACGGTCGACCTCGAGTGCCAGACCGAGGGAGAGACCGTCCAGGGCACCTACACCAGCGAGTTCTGGGCGAAGGTCAGCTATGACGGGGCGGAGGGCTACGTGTCCCGCGCCTACGTCACCGTGCCCGACGCCTCGGGGCTGGGTGCCTGCGACGACGCGGAGGAGCCCGATCCGGGGATCTCCGAGGACCGTCAGGAGGTGCTCGACCGCGGCCAGACCTGGGTGGATCGCGGCGTCCCGTACTCCATGGAGGACTACACGCACGGTCCGGACGGGCGCCAGTACCGCACCGACTGCTCCGGCTTCGTCTCCATGGCGTACGGCCTGGACACCAGCTACTCCACCGTGACCCTGCCCGAGCACTTCACCGAGATCTCCAAGGGCGACCTCCAGCCGGGCGACATCATCGGCAATCTCGGGCCGGGATCCGGGGGCGCCGCCGGGCACGTCGTGATCTTCACCGGCTGGACGGACGACTCCCAGACCACCTTCGGCGTCATCGAGCAGGCCGGCGGCGTGGGTGCCGTGGCGCGCACGCACACCTGGGGTGACGCCTTCTGGAGCAACAACGCCTACCGCTACGACGGCTTCTGAGCCGACGGTCTCTGAGCCGACAGCTTCTGAGGCGACGCGCCGCGAGCGGCGGGGTCTCCGGGTCCGCCCGGGGCCCCGCCGCTCGGGCGTCGGGGACATTTCGGGCGCACCTGCGATGATGCGGGGATGACGCGCCCGCTGCAGATCCCCGGTGCCTTCCGTCGACGGCTGCTCCACCAGGACCGCTCCACGGCCCGGTGGCTCGACGCGGCCCCGGAGCACGCCGCGGGCCTGTGTCGGCGCTGGGGGCTCGAGGCCGACGGGGATCCGCGCTTCGGCGGCACCAGCATCGTGCTCCCGGTGCGCACGGACTCCGGTGAGCCGGCGGCGCTGAAGCTCGTCTCCCCGCTCGCGGACGCCTCGCTCGAGGCCACCGCGCTCACCGCCCTGGCCGGTCACGGGGTGGTCGACCTGCTGCGGGCCGACGGCGACGAGGGTGCTCTGCTGCTCGAGCGCCTCGCGGCCCGGACCCTCATCGAGCACCCGGATCCGGTCGAGGCCGCCCGGATCGCCGGGGAGGTGGCGGGGCGGATCGCCGCAGTGCCCGCCCCGCCTCTCACCCCGCGCCTGGCCGAGACCTCCCGGTCCTGGGGCGAGGCGTTCCAGGCGCAGCACGTCCGCGCCGTCGCGGCAGGGCTGCCGATCCCGTCGGGCGCCGGGGAGCGGACAGCGGAGATCATCGACGACCTCGCGGAGGACTCCTCGACCACCCTGACCCACGCCGACCTCAGCCTCGAGAACGTGCTGCGCCGCACGGACGGCGAGTGGGTCGCCATCGACCCCGGCTCCCTCTGCGGACCGGTCGAGTTCGAGGCCCACACCGTCGTGCGCAGCGTGCTCGGCGCCGTGCTGGAGGCGCCCCGGCCGCGGGAGGCGATCCGTGCCGTCGTCGACGCGTTCTGCGACGCCGCGGGCGCGGATCCGGACCGGGCCGAGACGATCTCCTTCGCCCGGTTCGTCGCCTCCTGGTTCTGGGAGTCCCAGCACTCCGGCCGGGCCGACGACATCCAGCGGCTGCTGCGCGTCATCGAGCTCACCGTCGACGAGTCGGACTGACGCGCAGCGGGCCCCTCGGCGCCCGCGCTCGGCCCTCCAGCTCCGCCTCGGCATCACCCGCGGTGTGATGGGATGGGAGCAGACGCGGCCCGGGGGCGGCCGCAGTGCGCAGGGGAGTCACATGGTCCATCCCGTCAGCCCGCCCGTCGGCCGGCCGCTCACCACGGCGGTCACCGGCACCAACGGCAAGACCTCGGTCGCGACCGCGACCCTGCAGCTGCTGCGGGCCGCGGGCCTGCCCGCGGCCGGCTACGACTCCACCGGGATCCACGACGTCCACGGCACGCTGCACGAGGCGCGGCCGCGACGCTCCCCGGACTACCTCCCCGAGATGATCGCGCGGCAGGTGCGCGAGGGCGCCGAGGCGATCTCGCTCGAGGCGTTCGTGGGGATCCTCAAGGACGGTCTGTTCGAGCGGGTGCCGGTGGACGTCGCCGTCTGCACGGGCCTCGAGCGCGACCATCTCGACGTCCACGGCAGCCTCGAGTCGTACTGGGGCGCGAAGCTCTCGCTCTTCGGACGCCACCTCCGGGCCGACGGGGTGGCGGTGATGGCCGTGGACTGCGCCCGCGGTGACCTGGTCCGCGCGGAGGTCGCGCGGCGAGGGGCGCGGCTGGTGACGGTCGGGGAGGGCGGCGACGTCCGCTTCGTCGCGGCCGACGGGGGAGCAGTCGACAGGGGAGCAGCCGACAGGGGAGCAGCCGACAGGGGAGCGGTCCTCGGCGGGGTGCCGGGACGGCTGTTCGTCGGCGCGCAGTCCTTCGAGGTCGTGCTGCCCGTGCGCCATGCCGTCGCCGTCACGAATCTCCTGCTGGCCGCGACCGCGGTGATCGCCCTCGGCATGGCACCGGGCACCGTGGCCGCGGCCCTCGCCCGCGTGAGCCCGCCCCCGGGGCGGCTCGAGACGATCGGCCGCCGGGGCGGCGTCACCGCCGTGGTGGACACGGCCCACAACCCCGCGGCGCTGCGCACGGCCCTCGCGGCGATGCGCGCCGAGACCGGTGGTCGGCTGCTGGTGGTGTTCGGCGCGGGCGGGGAGCGCGACCGGGCGAAGCGCCCCGAGATGGGGCAGATCGCCGCAGAGCTCGCGGACGTGGTGGTGCTGACCGACGACAACCCGCGCCGGGAGCCGCCGCAGCGGATCCGCGCCGAGGTGCGTTCCGGCTGCCCGGACTGCCTGGAGATCCCGAACCGGGCCGACGCCGTCCGCGCCGCGCTGCTGATCGCGGGGCCGGGCGACACCGTGCTGGTCGCCGGGAAGGGGGACGAGACGGTGCAGCTGGTGGGGACCGAGCGCGTGCCGTACGACGACCGGGAGGTGATCCGGGCGGCGCTGGGGGAGGGCGCCGGGCCGGCAGAGGCCGCAGAGGCCTGAGACATGACGAGGCGCCGCACCCGATCGGATCAGGTGCGGCGCCGCGAGGTCACTCAGACGTACCCGCCGTCGGGGTCGTATCCCCCGTCGGGGTCGTACCCGCCGTCGGGGTCGTATCCGCCGTCGGGGTCGTATCCGCCGTCGGGGTCGTAGCCCCCGTCCGGGTCGTATCCGCCATCCGGGTCGTAGCCCCCGTCCGGATCGTATCCGCCATCGGGGTCGTATCCCCCGTCAGGGTCATACCCCTGGCTTCTCGGGTCGACAGTCATGCGATCCCCCCCTTGTGATCATGTGAGCACTGCCACAGTGATTCAACGCGTCCCGAGCGATCCCCGCAAGGGGTGCGGACGATTTTCTGCACAGGTGCTGGTGGGATCGCGATGTCGTGTCCGCGCGACGGAGGCCGCGGCACGGATCGCCTTCCTCGCAGTCAGTCCAGGCAGAACTCGTTGCCCTCGGGATCCGCCATCACGAGGAAGCCGATGCTCGTCGGCGCCTCCGGCTCGTGCCGCTCGAGCTGCCGCGCCCCGAGGGCGACCAGCTGCGCGCTGCGCTCCTCGAGCGCCGCCATGCGCTCCTCGTCCCGCAGCTCCGAGGCGGTGCGAACATCCAGGTGCAGCCGGTTCTTGGCGACCTTGTCCTCGGGGACCTGCTGGAAGAAGAGGCGCGGCCCCTCGCCGTCGGGGTCCACGAGGGCGGAGGCGCTGTTGCGCCGCTCCTCGGGCACGCCGCTCGCGGCCAGGAACTCGTCCCACGCCGCGAGAGGATCGTCGCCGGGCTCGAGCTCGACGCCGGGCGGTCCGGGATGCACGTAGCCGAGCACCTCCTTCCAGAACAGCGAGAGCGTGCGCGGGTCGTGCGCGTCGAAGGTGATCTGGATCGTGGCGCTCATGGGGTCCTCCGTCGGTCGTGGCTGTCGTGGCTGTCGTGGCTGTCGTGGCTGTCGTGGCTGTCTGCGGCGTCCGTGCCTCGATGATGCTCTTCCCTGCGGACAGGACGTGTCCGCGGAGATGGGTGGTGCTCGGGGCCCGTCGGCGGATCGGGCCGCCGGATCGGAGCCTGTCCTGCCCGTTTATCCTGATCCCATGCCCTCCCTGCTGTGCCTCGACCTCGGGACCTCCGCCGCGAAAGGCGCGCTCATCAGCACGGACGGCACCGCGATCGCCGAGGCCAGCTGCGACTACCCCACCAGGCTCCTCGACGGCGGGGGTGCAGAGCAGGAACCGCAGGACTGGATGCGCGCCGCCCGGGCCGTGATCACCCGGCTGCTGGGCGCCCATCCCGCGCACGGCCGCCCCCTCGCCCTCGGTCTCACCGGCCAGATGCAGGACCTCGTGCTCGAGACCGAGGGCGGTGCCGACCTCCCCGCCGTCCTCTACAGCGACACCCGCGCCGGGTACGAGGCCGAGGAGCTGCATGCCCACCTCGAGCGCGCGGGGACTCCATGGGACGAGGTGAGCGGCAACCAGCAGGACGCGACCAGCTGCGCGGCGATGTTCCTGCGCCGCACGCGGACCGATCCCCAGCTCGCCCGGCGGGTGCGCAGGCTCCTCTTCGGCCCCGCCGGCCATCTCGTGCACCGCCTCGGCCTCGGCGCCTGGTGCGATTCCACCACGGCCGCCGCCACCGGCCTGCTCGACGCCCGCACCCGGGAGTGGTCGCTCCCGGTCGCGGAGGCGGCGGGGATCGAGCCCGCCCTGCTTCCCGCGCTGACCCGCCGTGCGGGCCAGGTCGTCGGGCGCACCGATGACGCCGCCGACGAGCTGCTCGGACTGCCCGCCGGGATCCCGGTCGTTCTCGCGCCGGGGGACGCGGGGGCCACGACCCTCGGGATCGTGGGGCTGGACCCGGGTGACGCCTACCTCTCCCTCGGCACCAGCGGATGGCACGCCTCCGTGCTGGCGGGGACGGAGACGGAGCGGCACAGCGCGTCCCACCACCTCGCACTGGCCGCACGAGGGCGTCGAGCCGGGGATGCGGACGGCGCCCCCGCCCCGCCGACGCTGAGGATCTCCGCCCTGCTGGCCGCCGGTGCAGCAGCGGCCTGGGCGCGCGCGTCCCTGCTCGACGGCGCGAGCCCGGAGGAGGCCGACGCTCTCCTCGAGGAGCGTGAACGCCTCCACGGCCGGGGCCCGACCGGACTGCTCGCCCTGCCCTCCCTGTTCGGGGAGCGCTACCCCGTGCGTGACGCCGACCTGCGTGGCGCCCTGGTCGGCATGGGTCCGCGGACCCGCGGGATCGACATGTACGCGGCAGTCCTCGAGGGCGTCGCGCACGCCCTCGCCCATGCCGACATCTCCGGGCGGGTCGATGGCGGGCGGGTTGATGGCGGGCGGGACGGAGAGGGACGGGACGGAGGCGGGCGCTCCGGCCCTCTGGCGCTGACCGGCGGCGGCGCGGCCTCCGCGCCCTGGCTGCGCATCGTCGCCGACGTCATCGGGCGGCCCGTGCGGGCGGTCGACGGGGCCGACGCGGCACTGGTCGGCTGTGCGATCGCCGCGGCCGACGCCCTGGACCTGCCCTCCTCGATCCTCCCGCTCGCCGCACGGGGAGAGGGCCGCGTCGTCGCGCCCGACCCGTCGGCCGCCGCCGCCCACGCCGCGCTGCGACCCGCCCACCGCGCCCTGTACACCGCCGTCGCCGAGGTGCAGGCGCTGAGTCGCGAGTGCTGAGGTTCAGGCGCTGGGGTGAGGGCGCTGCAGTGCGGGCGCTGAGGCGCAGGCGCTGAGGCGCGGGCGCTGGGGGAGCCCGGGCCCGGGGTCGGGCCGCGGTCCCGAGCTCGAGCGCACGGCGCCGACCATCGGACGCCCGAGTGCGTCCCGCAGCGCCATGCGAGCCTCCCGCACTGTCGTGCACGCGTCCCGCAACGTCATGCGCGCGTCCGCCATCGCCTCGCGGTTGCCCGGCGCCGTGCCGCGAGGGCCGCCGCCGTTCCTCCACCGAACGAGTCATCCACATTCTTCGACCGCAATTGTTGTGGAGGAGAGATCCTCTCGAGCGCATTCTGCAGGTCAGGAGCAGGACCTGTTCGGAGGTACTATTGCGTGTTTGTGGAGGAGAGGTCGTCGGGAGCGACGGAGTTATCCACAGTCTTCGCAAGGGCTTTCGAAATGATGGTCAGCCGGGGAGGATGGAGCCATGTTGATGCCGACGCCCCGGACCTCCTCGCAGGAGCCGCCTGCTCCCGAGGAGCTCCTCGCCGCGCTCTACGCGGCCGGCCCGGCCGCGCTCGCGGAGCTGATCGGGGACGTCGGCTTCCAGCTCGCCGCGATCGCCACCTCGCCGAAGTCGATGTTCGAGGTGAGCACGCGTCCGCGGAGCGAGTACAAGAACCTGCTCGACATGATCCACGGCGCTCGCAGCTCGCTCGACGCGCTCGAGGCGCGAGCCGTGGTGTCGTTGGCCGAAGCGACGCGGCGGGATCACATCCATGCCGTATGGGACGAGACGGCGCACGAGGACGACTTCCTCCCGCCTCTCGAGCGCATCATCCGGCAGGCCGATCGGAAGACGTCCAGGGACATCTCTCTGGTCACCCGACGTGCCCCGTCCGCCGCCGATACCAGCCTCGCGGCGGCGCGTCGCCTGGTCGGCTCGATGCCTCGCATGCTCAGCGCTCTCGCCGGGGGAAAGGTGACAGCGCAGATCGCCTACGCGACGGCCTCCACCATGGCTCCGCTCGACGGACTGCAGCGCCGCCAGGTCGACGAGATGCTCCACGAGATCCTCCCGCGGATGGATGGGGCGGGCGTCAAGAAGTGGAAGGGCGCCGCCGCCCAGGCCATCGGGCAGCTCGATCCCGGCGGTGCCGCCCGCCGGCATCGGACTGCGCGGACGTCGCGGAACGTCACTCTTACCCCGGGGGAGCACGGCATGGCGACCCTCAGTGCGCATCTGCCCGCACTCGACGCCAAGCTCGCGCACAAGCGGCTCTCGCTCGAGGCGGAGCGTCGACGGGCCGAGGGCGCGCGGGAAGGACACAGCGCGCTGATGGCCGATTCCCTCATCGACACCGTGCTCGGCCGCGACGGCGGGATGGAGCCGGTGACCCTCGATCTCGGCGTGATGATCACGGACCGCGCGCTGCTCTCCCCAGGATTCGGGGATCCGGCGCAGATCGAGGGCTACGGCCCGATCCCGGCCGAGGCCGTGCGGGAGGAGCTGCGCGATGCGCTCGCGGAGCCGACGGACCCGGAGCAGGATCCGTACGGCCCCGACGGGCCGCAGATGCGCGTCGTGATGCGCCGGATCTTCACCCACCCCAGCGCGAGCGAGCTCGTCGCCGTCGAGTCCCGCGCGCGGGAGTTCCCGCCCGCCATGCGTCGCTTCCTGATCTGGCGGGACGGCATCTGCCGCGCGCCCCACTGCAATGCGCCGGTGCGGCAGATGGACCACATCGTCCCGTACTCCCGAGGCGGACCCACCAGCATCGACAACGGGCAGGGTCTGTGCGCCCGCTGCAACGCGGCGAAGGAGGACGACTTCGCCCGGGTCGAGCGGATCGAGGACCCGGACATCCCGGGCCATCTGATCGCGTGGACCGGACATGGCGGCACCACCGTGGTGACCGCCCCGCCGAGCCTCGGACCTGTCGCGCCTCCGCCCACGGAGCCCGAGCTCACCTCTGAGCCTGAGCCCGCCACGGAGTCCGCGCCCGCCACGGAGTCCGCGCCCGCCGCCTCCGCTGCCACCGACGCCGCGACCTCCGCTGACGTCGACGTTCCCGCCACCGACACCGCCACCGCCGAGGTCGATCTCGATCGAGCCGCCGGTAGCGATGTCGTCGGCAGCACCGACGTCGAGGCCTGCGGGGCCGATGCACCGTGGAGCACCTGGGTCAGCATCCGGCTACCCGAGGACCAGAGCGGTGCCGCATCGAGCGGAGTGCACCTCCACCGAAGACCCCCGACGGCGAGCGCCCCGAGGGTGAAGCGCTCTGACGGTGATCCGCTCCGACGGCGAACGCCCCGGCCCTGCCGTCGGGGGCAGTTCCGGGGCGTTCGCTCACTGCGCGATCAGGCCGAGCGCTGCACCCACGCCGTCGTCGCGCCCGGCAGAAGCAGACCGCCGTCGTCGGCCGACTCGAGAGGGCTGCTCGCCAGCAGCACCTCGCCTTCCGGCAGGGCGACCGGCTCCGCACCGAAGTTCGTGACGCTCAGCCAGCCGCCGGGTCGCGCGAAGGCGAGCACGTCGCCGCCCGAGAGCTCCTCGTCCCACTCGAGCGTCTCCGCGCCCTGCAGCTCGGAGCGCAGTCGCAGCGCGGACCGGTACAGCTCGAGCGTCGACCCGGCCGCGCCGTCCTCCGCCTCGACGGAGAAGTCGGCGAACCAGGCCGGCTGCGGCAGGTGGGCACCGCCCTCGCCGAAACCGAAGGAGGACCCGGAGCGGGTCCACGGAAGCGGCACGCGGCAGCCGTCGCGGCCCAGTCCATCGAAGCCGCGGTCCTCGGCCGTGGTGCGCCAGAACGCCGGGTCCTGCCGCTGCTCGTCAGGGATCTCGGCGACCTCGTGCAGTCCCAGCTCCTCGCCCTGGTACAGGTAGGCGCTGCCCGGCAGCGCGAGCTCGAACAGGGTCGCCGCCCGTGCGCGGCGCAGACCGAGCTCGCGGTCGATCCCGTCCTCCGGGCCCCCGGCCGCCACCCACGCCGCGCCCTGCTTCACCGGGCGGCCCTCCCGCGGCGGCAGGCCGTAGCGGGTGGCATGGCGGATGCCGTCGTGGTTCGAGAACACCCAGGTGGTCGAGGACCCGGTGACCGCGGACTGCGCGAGATTGTCGGTGACGATGTCGCGGAAGTGCTCCGCCGCGAAGTCCGCCTCCATGAGGTCGAAGTTGAACGCCTGCCCGAGCCCTTCGGGGCTCGCGTACTTCGCCCGCCGCTCCGGGGTCTCCACCCAGGCCTCCGCCACCGCGATCCGCGGCGGGTCGTAGCGGTTGAACAGCTCGCGCCACTCGGCGTAGATCTCGTGCACGTCGTCGCGGTCCCACAGCGGATGGGAGCCGTCCTTCGGCATCTCCTTCAGCTCCGCCGTCGAGGGCAGCTCGGCCGGCAGGTCCTTCGCCAGGCCGTGGGCCACGTCGATGCGGAACCCGTCCACCCCGCGGTCCGACCAGAACGCCAGGGTGCGCAGGAAGTCCTCGTGCACCTCCGGATGCTTCCAGTTGAAGTCGGGCTGCTCGGTGGCGAAGGAGTGCAGGTACCACTGGCCGTCCGGGACCCGGGTCCAGGCCGGTCCGGAGAAGATCGAGGTCCAGTCCGCCGGCGGCAGCTCGCCGTTCTCGCCCCGCCCGTCGCGGAAGATGTACCGCTCGCGGGCGTTCGAGCCCTTCGGCGAGGCCAGCGCCTCCTGGAACCACTCGTGACGGTCCGAGGAATGGTTCGGCACCACGTCGACGATCAGGCGGATCCCCGCGCCGTGCAGCGCGGCGACCATCTCGTCGAACTCCGCGAGGGTGCCGATCTTCGGATCCACGTCGCGGTAGTCGTCCACGTCGTAGCCGCCGTCGGCCAGCGCCGAGGGATAGAACGGGCTCAGCCACACCGCATCGACCCCCAGCTGCTGCAGATAGGGGACACGGGAGATGATGCCGCGCAGATCGCCGATGCCGTCGCCGTTGCCGTCCGCGAAGGAGCGCGGGTAGATCTGGTAGACGGCGGCCTGTCGCCACCAGTCGGCGTCTGCCTGCAGGGCGGCGGGAGCGGTCAGGGAAGCAGTGGTCACGGTCGAGGAACCTCCGGGTTCTCGGTAGCGGGATGGTCGTGCGGATTCGGCGCGACCGCCGAGGGGCGGCGGCCGACCGGATGGCGACCGCCGAGGGGCGGCGGCCGACGGGATGGCGACCGCCGAGCGGCCGCCGGCGGGGTGGCGACCGCGTCGCGAGAGGGGCGACGGCGGGCCGGACTCTACTTGATCGCGCCCTGGGTCAGGCCGGACATCACCCAGCGCTGTGCGAACAGGTACACGATGATCGCCGGGGCCATCGCCATCAGGTACGAGGCGAAGGCGATGTTGTAGCTGTTGCTGAACTGGGTCTGGAACATGCTCTGCAGCACCGGGATGGTCTGCAGCGTCGGATCGGAGATGATCAGCGAGGGCATCATGAAGTCGTTCCAGGTCGAGATGAAGGCGAAGATGCCCACGGTCGCGCACATCGGACCCAGCAGCGGCAGGATCAGCCGCCAGAACACGCCCCAGGTGCCCGCCCCGTCCATGCGCATGGACTCCTCGAGCTCGAGGGGGATGGTGCGCAGGAAGGCCGTGAACAGCATCGTGTTGAAGGCGAGCGCGAAGGCGATGTGCAGGATCGCGACCCCGAGCGGGTTGTCGAGTCCGAGCATGCCGGTCAGCTGGATCTGCGGCAGGGCCACCACCGGGAACGGGATGAACATCGCGGCGAGCAGGTAGAAGAACGACCAGCGGAAGAGCCGCCTGTCCCAGTTGCGCACGATCGCGAAGGCCGCGAGGGCGGAGATGATGATCTCGCCCGTCACCGCGATGACGGTGATGAAGATCGAGATCGCGAAGCCGCGCGGGAAGTTCGTGAGGTTCCAGGCCTCGACGAACCCCTCGATGGTCACCGGCGAGGGGAGCGCGAAGGCGTTGCCGTCGACCGCCTGGGAGGTGGTCTTCAGCGACATGTTCACGGTGACGAACAGGGGCACCAGCACGGTGAGCGCGCCGATCACGAGCAGCACGGTCGCGGGCACGTTGATGCGTTCACGGCCCACCTTCGCGCGGCGGCGCCGACGGGTCGGGGTCGCCGCAGCGGCGGTGGGGCGGCCGGCGCCGGACGGTTCGGTGGTGGACGGGGTGGGGGCGGTGGATGAGGTGCTCATGATCCGAACGACGTCCTTCCTCGGGTCACGCGGAGCTGGAGGAGTGCGATGAGGATCGAGATCAGGAAGAAGATCATCGCGTTGGCCATCTGATAGGCGTAGTCGCCGCCCTCGAAGCCGCGGAAGATCGACATCGCCACGGAGCGGGTCGCCACACCCGGACCGCCGTCGGTCAGGCCGACGATGATGTCGTAGGCGTTGAGGTAGTTCTTGAACCCCAGGATCGTGTTGATGACCACGAACCCGGAGACCAGCGGAAGGGTGATGTGGAGCAGGCTCTGCCACCCCGTGGCGCCGTCGATCTCCCCGGCCTCGTACACGTCCCCGGGGATCGTGACCAGGCCGGCGATGTAGATGAGCATCGTGCCCGGGATCGACTGCCAGGCCGTGACGAACACGATCGACAGCCAGGCCCAGTCCGGATCGGCGAGGATCGAGGAGGACAGCACGTCCGAGCCGAGCGCCTGCCCCATTCCGGGCACGGTGTTCGCGAACAGGTACTGGAACACGAAGGCGATGACGATGCCGGAGATGACCATCGGGATGACGTAGATCGTGCGCAGCGCCGTGGTGAAGCGGATCCGCGAGGTCAGTCCGAGGGCGAGCGCGAAGGCGATCACGTTCACGACCAGCACGGTGACCAGGGAGAACCCGAGCGTGAAGCCGTAGGAGCCGAGGATCCCTTCGTCCTGGAACATCGCGACGTAGTTGCGCAGCCCGATGAACTCCCAGTCGCCGAAGCCGATGGAGTTGGTGAAGCTGTACGCGAAGCCCAGCAGCGCGGGGACGGTGACCGCCGCGGTGAACAGCGTCAGGGAGGGGAAGAGGAACAGGTAGTAGAGGGGATCGGTGCGGTGCTGGCGGGAGACCGGGTGGGTCGCTTCTCCTGCCGCGGCACTGCCCGACGGCGGTCGGGTCGGTGTCGTCGTCGACATCGTCACTCCTTGTCCGTGGGGGTGGGGGTCCGTCGTTCCATGGGGCTGCTCATTCCCGGTAGGCGAGTCGCGCCCAGTCCGCGTCCATGCGGGCAAGGAGCTGCTCGGGATCGGAGCCGCCCACGATCGCCTGCAGGTAGTTCTGCGCCGGGATCGAGTTGGGGATGAACTGCGAGGCGCCCATGTAGAAGCGGCCCTCGTCGTAGTAGCCCTGCATCTCCGCGATGCGGTCGTCGCTCACCGGCGGGGCGTCGTCGGTGGTGCCGAAGGCCAGGAACTCCTCGTTGTAGGCGTTCTGGATCTCGGGCCGCATGAGGAACTGCGCGAACTCGCGCGCCCCCTCCTGCTCGTTCGCGGCCTCGGGCACCCACAGGGACAGGTCGATGTTGACGCGCACCTTGAGGTCGGCGGGGTCGTCGGTCATCGGCAGGGGGAAGGTGCCCAGGTCCAGGTCCGTCCCGGCCTTCGCGATCTCCCCGAAGGCCCAGGGGCCCTGGAAGTACATCGCGGCCTGCTCCTGGGCGAAGGCGGTGTTGCCGTCGCCGTAGGCGCGGTTGTGCGCATCGCGGTTGACGAAGGGCACCAGCTCGAGCATGCGCTGGACGGGCTCGAGCAGGGTGCCGCGGAAGGAGACCTCCGAGTCGGGGCCGACGTCCTCGCCGATCTCGTTCATCTTCTGGTAGAAGTCGCGGACGTCCACCAGGCCGCCCACGGTGTAGTCGAAGAGTCCCTGCGCGATGGTCCACGGGTCCAGGAAGGTCCCGTAGATCGGGGTGACGTCCGCGCCCTGCAGCGTCTCGCACACGGCCAGGAACTCGTCCCAGGTGGTGGGGACCTCGAGCCCGTGCTCCTCGAAGATCCGCCGGTTGTAGATCACCGACGCCGCGGTGACGGAGTAGGGCAGCACGCTGGTGCGGCCCTCGTAGGTCGGGTACCAGTCGGCCAGCTCGGCGACGTCGTCGCGGATGCGGCCGGCCTCGGGGAGGTCGGAGAGGTCCGCGAGCGCGCCCCGCTCCATGAAGCGCCCCATCTCGAGGTTGTAGTTCAGGCAGCCGAGATCCGGCGGATTGTTGCGCACGAAGCTTGCCGAGAGGTTCGTGGCGATGTCGTGCTGGACCGAGAAGCGGTCCTGGGAGAGGGCGAACTCCGCCGACAGCTGCGAGAAGTAGGGGATCGCCTCGGGCTTGGACTGGTAGAGGGTCAGCTGGGAGGCCCCGCTCGCCGCGGAGCAGGCGGGCAGGGCGGCGGCCGCCAGGGCCGAACCGGCTCCGACCAGCAGGCCGCGGCGGCTGGGCCGGGCGTGACGGACGGTCGAGGATGACATCGTCGTCTCCTTCGCGAAGGGGATGCAAGCACGCGGGATAGATGCGACCATAGATACATCAGGCGTTATATTTACGGTCTATCGGAAGTATGGAGGGGGTGTGCCCGGCATGTCAACAGCCCAGGACCGCGGCGCCAGCTCGCCCCAGCTGATGCGCCGCGCCAATCGGCAGGCGGTCATGCAGCACGCGCTGCGCGCGGAGAGCTTCACAGCGGCCGACGCGATGGCCGCCACCGGGCTGACCCGTGCCACCGTGCTCGGCGTGTGCACCGAGCTCGAGCAGGTCGGATGGCTCCACGAGGTCACTGCCGGCCGGGACGGCGCCCCGTCACGGGGACGCCCCGCCCGGCACTTCGCCCTGCGCGCCGACGCCGCCGTGCTGGTCGGTGTCGACGCCGGCCAGCACACCCTCACCGCCCGCGCGGCGGACCTGCGCGGCCACGAGCTGGCCGCCGCCCGCAGCGCCGCGGGCGGCGAGCTCGACGGGGTCGACGTGGAGGCCGGTGCCGCGGCCGCGGAGGAGAGGGTCGAGGCGGTGCGGGCCCTGATCGACGAGGTCCTCGACCACGCCGGGGCGCTCGACCGCCCGCGGCTGCTCACCGTCGTGGGCGTCCCCGCCCCGGTCGACGCCGCCGGCCGCTCGCCGATCGGTGACAAGGGCTACTGGCCCGCCATGAACCCCGGCCTCGTCGACGCCCTCGAGGGCACGGTCCTCGTCGAGAACGACGCGAACCTCGCCGTCCTCGCCGAGCGCGCCCACGCGGAGGCGGCGGCAGGACGAGCGCACGGACCTGCGGGCGGCCCCGCAGATGCCTCCGCGCACGGACCTGCGGGCGGCCCCGCAGATGCCTCCGCGCACGGACCTGCGGAGCAGGCGGCGGGAGCCGATCACCTCGCGACCCTCCTGATGGGCGAGCGCTTCGGCGCCGGGCTCGTCGTGGACGGCCACCTGCTGCGCGGCGCCGACGGCGGCGCGGGCGAGATGCGCTTCCTCGACGGCATGCTCGCCGATTCGCGGGGCGCCGACGGCGTCGCCGCCCTCGCCCGCCGCTGGACCCTCGAGGCGCTCGCGGCGGGGGAGTCCTCGCCCGCCCTCGCCGACATTCCCTCCGGGGAGCTCACCGCGATCGACGTGTTCGCCGCCGCCCGGGAGGGCGACCCGCTCGCGCGATCGGTGCTCGAGCGCATCGGGGAGCGCCTGGCGCGCATCGCCGCGATCCTCTCCAGCCTGCTCGGTGTCGAGGCGGTGGTCGTCGCGGGCGCGATCGCGGACGCCATCGAGCCGGTCCTCGCGCACTCCCGCACCGTGCTGAGGCAGATCATCTCCCCGCCTCATCCGCAGCTGCGCGCCAGCGCGCTCGGCCGTGACGTGGTGGTGCAGGGAGCGCTCGAGCTCGCCCTGACCCGTCTGCGCGAGGACCCGCTGGGGCTGCTGGCCCCGGCTCCGAGAACCGATCCCCACCCACCGAACGACCCCCACCCACTGAACGAAGGGACGTACGCATCATGACCTCAGCAGCACCGGAGGGCGGGCAGCGCAGGCTGCGCGCCGGCGTGATCGGCCTGGGCTGGGCCGGCCAGCAGCACGTGGCCGCCTACGCCGCCGATCCCGCCGTCGACCTGGTCGCGATCTCCGCGATGGAGGAGCACCTGCTGGCACGGTTCGGCGACGAGCACGAGGTGCCCGGCCGCTACCGGGACTGGCAGCAGATGCTCGACGAGGCCGAGCTCGACCTCGTCTCCATCGCCACGCCCACCTTCCTGCACGCGCCGATGGCGACCGCCGCCCTCGAGGCGGGGCTGCACGTGCTCACCGAGAAGCCGATGGCCGAGACCGGCGAGGCCGCGGCCGGGATGGTCGATGCCGCCCGACGGGCCGGTCGCGTGCTGGACGTGTCCTTCAACCACCGACAGCGCGGCGACGTGACGGCCCTGCGGGCCGTGGTCGACTCCGGTGTGCTCGGGAAGCTGTACTACGCCAAGGCCGGCTGGATCCGCCGACAGGGCATCCCCGGCCTCGGCACCTGGTTCACCAAGGCGGCGAGCTCGGGCGGCGGCGCGATGATGGACATCGGCATCCACATGCTCGACATGGCCCTGCACCTGCTGGACGAGCCCGAGGTCACCGCCGCCTCCGCCTCCACCCACGCCGAGTTCGGCCCCCTGGGCCGCGGCGGCTCCGGCTTCGGCATCTCCCAGGTCGAGGAGGGGGTGCCCTTCGAGGTCGAGGACCTCGCCACCGCCTTCCTGCGGCTCGACGGCGGCGGCACGCTGCTGCTCGAGTCCAGCTGGGCGCAGTGGATCCCGCACGACCTCTGCTACGTCACCCTCTACGGGGCCGACGGCGGCGCCACCATCGAGTGGGGCGGTGCCCCGGGCAGCGACAGGATCACCGTGTGGACCGAGGTCGCCGGGATCCCGGCCGAGCTGCAGCCGGAGGTCGGCGAGGACGGCCGTCACGCCGGGGCCGTGGCCCAGTTCCTGCAGAAGGTCCGCTCCGAGGACTGGACCCCGCACGACGGCTCCCTCGCGCTGCGCCGCGCACGGGTCCTCGACGCCTGCTACGCCTCGGCGAGGACCGGCGGAGAGGTGCGGGTCGGGAGCTGAGCCCCGGCGCCGGCCGGAGCGCCGGCGGGAGCACCGGCAAGAGCAGAGGGCGGGCCGGCCGCGACACTGTCGCGACCGGCCCGCCCTCCGTACCTGCTCAGGACCCGGGGGCGGTGATTCGCCCTCGCGTCACTGGCCTTCGAGTCACAGGCCCTCGAGTCACTCGCCCTCGACGGGCGGCAGCACGTCGGGGTTCTCCTCGAGCCAGGCCTCGACGGCCTCGGCCTCCTGGCCCTCCCCGAACTCGTTGACGACCATGTCCTCGAGCGAGCCGAACTCCTCGTCGGTCAGGGTCGCGCCGGCGAGCCACTCGGCCGCGTCGGGGAAGTCCTCCGCGAAGCCCTGGCGTCCCAGGTGGTGCAGGGACTCGGGCTCGCCGAAGTGGCCCTCGGGGTCCTCGAGCGCCTTCATCGAGTAGGCGGGCATGGCCCAGAACGGGGTCCACAGCGTGACGACGATGTCCTCCTCGGCGTCGATCGCGTTCTCCAGCTCCGTGATCATCGCCGGGGTGGAGGAGGTGATCAGCTCGTAGTCGTCGAGCCCGTACCCGGGGATGACGCTGTCCTGGGTGGCCTCGGTCAGGCCGGCGCCCGGCTCGATGCCGACGATGCGGCCGCCGAAGCGGTCGGCCTGGCCCACCAGGTCCTCGATCGAGGTGATGTCGACGTACTCGGGGACGGCGAGGTTCAGCACCGCGCCCTCGTAGTAGGCGACGAGGTCCTCGATGGAGTCGCCGTACTGCTCCATGTAGGAGGCGTGGGTGACCTCGGGCCAGGCCGAGGGGAAGATGTCCACGTCGCCCTGGGCGAGGCCCGCGTACAGCACGCCGGCCTCGGTGATGGTCTCGTGCTCGACCGAGTAGCCCATGGCGGTGAGGCGGTTGTCGAGCAGGTAGGCGGTCGACAGGCCGTCGGTCCACGACGGGATGTAGCCGAGGGTGATGGTCTCGCCGCCGCCCTCGCCGCCGTCGTCGCCGCCGCCCTCGCCGCCGTCGGACCCGCAGGCGGCCAGGCCCATGCCCATCAGGCCGGCTCCGCCCAGCAGGGCGGTGCGACGGGAGACCGGGCGGCGGGCCGCGGGGCGGGCGCCGAAGGGTCGGGGTGCGAAGGGATCTCGTCGTGTCGTCATGATCAGTGTTCCTTTCGTGGGGTGATCATCGGGCGGTCGGTCGTGCTGGTGCTGCCGGATCAGACCGTCGTGGTGGCGCGCTGGGCGATCGCTCGCTGACCCAGGGCGATCAGCGAGGTCCGGTATTCGCCGGGGTTGCCGAGGGCCGCGGTGAGGCGGTCGAGGAAGACGGCCAGCACGACCACGCTGAGCCCGGCCTCGACGCCGAGCGCCAGGTTCTGGGTCGAGATCGCCTGCACGACCTCCTTGCCCAGGCCGTCGGCGCCCACCATGCCGGCGACCACGGCCATGGACAGGGCGAGCATGATGACCTGGTTGACGCCCGCCATGATGGTCGGGACGGCCAGCGGCAGCTGGATGCCGCGGAGGATCTGCCAGGGGGTCGCGCCGAAGGCCTCGCCGGCCTCGACGGTCTCGGAGTCCACCTGGCGGATGCCCAGCTCGGTCATCCGTACGCCCGGGGGGAGCGCGAAGATGATGGTCGCGAAGATGCCGGGGACCACGCCGATGGAGAAGAAGGTGACCGCCGGGATCAGGTAGACGAAGGCGGGCATCGTCTGCATGAAGTCCATGACGGGTTTGACGATCGCGCTCACCGTGCTGTTGACGGAGGCGAGGACGCCCAGCGGCACTGCGATGAGCACGGCGAAGGCGGTGGCGACCAGCACCAGCGCCATCGTCTGCATCATGGTCTCCCACTGGTCCATGGAGAGCACGAGGACGAAGCTGATCACCGTGCCCACGGCGAGCTTCCAGGAGCGCAGCGTCAGCGCGATCAGGGCGAGGATCGGGATCGCGACCAGCGCGGGCACGATCAGCAGCAGATCCGTGAGGTTGTCGACCAGGAAGTTCATCACCGTGCGGAAGGCGTCGAACAGCCAGGAGAGGTTCGCCTTCAGCCAGTCGATGGCGCCGTCGGCCCACTCGCCGACCGGGATGCGGGGGATGAGGGACTCGTCCTGCGGGGTCATCGGTCACCTCCCAGGACGTCGGTGGAGCGGAGATCTGCGGAGTCGGGGCCGGGGTCGGGATGGTCCGGGAGCCCGGGATCCGGACTGCCCGACGGGGCGTCGGGCTCGTGCTCGCCGAGGCCCACCCCGGCGGCGGTGAGGAGCGTGACCCGGGGGACCACGCCGGCGAAGCGACCGTCCTCGTCGACCACCACCAGCGGGCTGAGATGCTGCGCCGAGAGGGTGAAGAGCTCCGCGATCGGGGTGTCGTGCGCGACGACGGGCATCTCGTGGACGGCGGACCAGGGCAGGTCGTCGCGGCCCGCGCTCACGGCCTCCGCGACGTCGTCCTCCCACAGCACGCCCATCGGGGTGCGGTCGCGCTTGAGCACGATGAGCCAGGGGTTCTGCGTCTCGCGCAGCAGCTTGTGCGCGGTGCGGGGCCCCTGCTCGCCGCCGAGGGTCTGCGACGGGTGCTCCATGACCGAGCTCGCGGTGAGCACGCGGGAGCGGTCCACGTCCTTGATGAAGCTGGCCACGTAGTCGTTGGCCGGCTCGTTGAGGATCTCGTCCGAGGTCCCGATCTGCACGATCCGCCCGTCGCGCATCATCGCGATACGGTCGCCGAGGCGCATCGCCTCGTTGAGGTCGTGGGTGATGAACAGGATCGTCTTGTCCAGGTGCTGCTGGAGGTCCACCAGCTGATCCTGCATGTCGCGGCGGATCAGCGGGTCCAGGGCGCTGAAGGCCTCGTCCATCAGCAGCACGTCGGTGTCCGCGGCGAGCGCGCGGGCCAGGCCCACGCGCTGCTGCATGCCGCCCGAGAGGTCGCCCGGACGGTACCCGCCCCAGCCCTCGAGCCCCACCATCTTCAGCGCCTCGGCGGCCCGGGCCTCGCGATCGCTGCGGTTCATGCCGCTGATCGTGAGGCCGTAGGCGGCGTTCTCGCCGACGGTGCGGTGGGGGAGCAGGGCGAAGTGCTGGAAGACCATCGAGATCCGCCGCCGGCGCACCTCGCGCACCTTGGCCGGCCCCATGGCGGACAGCACGTCCTCGCCGATCCGCAGCTCACCGTCGGTCGCGGGCAGCAGGCCGTTGACCATGCGGATCAGAGTCGACTTGCCGGAGCCGGAGAGCCCCATCACCACGAAGATCTCGCCGGCCTCGACGCTGAATCCGGCATCGATGACGGCGGCGGTGAGTCCCTCGTCGCGCAGCTCTTCTCTGGTGCGACCCTGACGGAGTGCTTCCACTCCTCGTTCGGGACGCTTCCCGAAGACCTTGTACAGGCCTTCCGCGCTGATCACTGGCGGCACTCGGGCTCCTTCGACGACGGACGGATGGCGTGCGGATGACGAGTCGTCGGTGCTCGGAGGTCCCCGGTCCGAGGCGCCGATCCGAGACGGCATCTCTCCGAATCGTAGGCGCGAACGGCTGGTGATTGTGCCCGCGAGCACCGGCTTCAGGCCGTCCGGAGAGGCGCCGAGGAGGGGAGGAGGGGCCGACGCAGGCCGACCGAGAGGCTCGGAATTCGAGGAGTGGCCTGCAGTGATGCCGGACGTCGGGGTCCTGCGCGCACGGTCGTCCCGGCTGTCCGACAATCCGGACGTAACATTTCGATGACGTGTGTGTTCCCGGGTGCGGCGGCCTGCTGCGAGCCGTCCGTCGCCCTGAGGACCGGGGCCGGCTCAGCTCCGCGGGAACAGCGTCTCGGCGAGGAATCCGGCGGTCAGACGCCAGGCCGCCTCCGAGGCCGCGGCATGGTGCAGGGCGGGATGCGGATTGTCGAAGGCATGCCCCGCGCCCTCGTGGAGCTCGAAGCGCACCTGCTCGCGGGTCCCGCCCGCGGTGACGGCCTCCCGGATCTCCTCGACCGTCTGCGAGGGGATGAAGGCGTCGGCGGTGCCGAAATGGTGCAGGCTCGGCACCTCCACCCGCGCGGCGCGCTCCAGCAGCGTCGGGAGCGCGGAGCCGTAGTAGCTGATCAGGGCCGACGGCGGGCGGTCCTCCTCCTCGGCGGAGGCGGCCGCCGCGACGGCGAGCCCGCCCCCGTAGCAGAACCCCAGCAGACCCACCCGCTCCTGGTCGACCGCTCCGTGCGCCCGCAGCGCGCCGAGCGCCGCGATCGCGTCGGCCTCCGCCCTCTCCCAGGGCAGGCGAGAGGTCAGCTCCATGCCCTCGGCGAGCCAGGCCTCGACGTCGTCGCCGTCCTCGATCCCCGCCACCGGCGGGTCCAGGCGGGCGAACAGCTGCGGGGCGAGCACCGCGCAGCCGAGCGCGGCGAGATCCGCGCAGCGCTGCTGCACGTACTCGGAGAGGCCGAAGATCTCCTGCAGCACCACGAGACCGGGAACGGGCTCGTCGCGGTCCTCGGGCAGCCACAGCAGCCCGGGCAGGTCGCCGGCGTCGGTCGGGATCGGAAGCGTCGTCGCACTCACGCCGCGACCCTACCGCGAGCGGGGCCCGCGCCGTCGCGGTCCGGCCGAGGGCCCGTGGGATCGCTCGGGAGAGCGCTCAGGAGAACAGGACCAGCGCGTACACCCCGAACAGCAGCAGATGCACGGCGCCGTGGATCGCGGTGGCCCGCGGCGCGGACGCCGAGACGGCGGAGACCGCGAGGGTCGCGCCCAGCAGCACGAGGTTCGCCGGGGACTCGGCGAGCACCACCGTGCGTCCCGTGAGCAGGCCGATCACCAGCACCGTCGGGATGGTCAGGGCGAACGTCGAGACCAGCGCCCCGTGGCACAGGTTCACCACCCGCTGGATCTCCCCGCCGCGCGCCGCCCGCAGCGCGGTCAGCGACTCGGGCGTGAAGACGATCATCGCGATCAGCACGCCGCCCAGCGCGACCGGGGCACCGAGACGGGCCAGGCCGTCGTCGAGCAGATCGGCCATGTCGTGGGACAGCAGCACGATCGGCAGCACCGTCGCGATGAGCAGCCCCGTGCGCAGCAGCAGCTCGGCGCGGTGGACGGCGAGGGTGACCCGCAGCGGGGCGCTCTCGGCCGGGGCGGCGGCGGTCCGTGCGGTGGGAGCCGGGGAGCCTGCGAGCTCCTGGAAGTCCGCGGCCTGGGCGCCGGTCTGGCGCCAGAGGAAGAACGCGTAGAGCAGCACCGTCATGCCGCCCACCACGAGGGCCTGGACCGCGGTGTAGCCGCCGCCCTCGCCGATCAGCGCCGGCATCGCGACGGCGAGGGCCCCGAGCACGGCCAGCATCACCAGATAGGCCGAGGTCCCGGTCCGGTTGGCGGCGAGACCGCCGTGCCGCAGCCCGCCCACCAGCAGGCAGAGGCCGAGGGCGAGGTTCATGATGATCATCGACACCGCCATCACGGAGTCCCGGGCGATGGTGGCGTGCTCGCCCGGCCCCAGCATCACCGCGGCGATCAGCACCACCTCGATCACCACGATCGAGAGGGTCAGCACGAGGGTGCCGTAGGGGTCGCCCAGGCGCCGGGCGAGCGCTTCGGCCTGCTGGACCACGCCGCCCGCCGCCACCACGATCACCGCGACGATCGCGGCCAGCACGAGAGCAAGGACGGGCGCGGGCAGCGGAGCCTGGAGCAGGGGAGCCGCGAGCAGGAGCGCGAGGACCGAGCTCCAGCCCAGCACGAGTCGTCCGACCACGCCTCGGGTCAGGACGGTGCGGGCCAGATCGCGACCGGTGAGGGCGCTGTCGGTGGGGGTGGTGGGGGAGTGCGACGACATGGGGTCCTCCGTCGAGGCCGTCCTCGTCGCGGTCCCGTCGGCCGGGTCGTCCCGGCCGCGGCGCCCGGGCTCGTCCACCCGGCGCGGTTCCACCGTAACGTCGGCGCCCGCGGTCAGGAAGCTCCTGGTGAGCAAACTGACCGCGGGCGCCGGTGGGATCCCTCGGCGGTGCGGGAGCCTCAGCCGTCCCGGGGGACCTCGATGCCCACCAGCAGGCCCTGGTCGTTCTCGGCGAAGGTGCCCGGCGCGACGCGCAGCGTCCAGGTGTCGCCGTCCTCGGTCCCCGCCTCGCAGCCGACGGTGCCGAACTGCGCGAAGTCCATGCCGTCCTCGCACGTGACCTCCGACCAGTCCGCCATCCCGGCGACCGGCACGTAGGCGTTCTCGGAGGTGAGGGTCTGCAGCGTCGCGTCCTCGAGCTCCTGGGCGCTCAGCGGCTCGGCGCCGAACATCGTCCCCATGCCCACGCCGGTCAGCGCCACCTCCTCGTCCAGCAGATCGGCCGCGGCCTCCGGGAGCTCGTCACCGGTCGAGAACAGCACCGCGAGGCGGGACCCGTTCTGGAAGCCCTCCTCGGAGGGCACGGACACGGTGTTCGCGACCCATGCCTGGGTGGGGTCGGTGCTGTCCCAGCTCTGCGGGCCCATGCAGTCCACGCTGTCTCCGCCCGGTGCGAGCTCGAGCTCGTCCTCGCACTCGGCGACGCCGTCGAAGGGGTCGGCGAGCAGCGCGGCGAGCTCCTCCGCGGGGAGGACGGGCGCGCCGTCGCCGCCGGTCTCGTCGACCCCGGGCTCGGTGACGAGCAGGATCCGGGTGCGGTCCCCGGCCGCCCCCGGATCCTCGGCGCCCGTCTGCCCGTCCTCCGACCCCTCTCCCGCACCGTCGTCCTCTCCCGCACCCTCGTCGGCCCCTGTGCCGTCCTGCTCCTCGTCCCCGTCCTGCTCCTCGTCCTGCTCCTCGGCCCCGTCCCCGCCGCCGTCGGAGGCCTCGATCGGCGCGTCCGGTGCCGGTGCCGCGCCGTCGTCCCCTCCCTCGGCGGCGCACCCCGTCAGCCCCAGCAGCGCCGCCCCCGCGGCGAGTGCCAGGGCGGAGCGGGCTCGGCCGGCGATGCCCGTGGTGATCGTAGTGGTCATGGTGGTCATCCCCCTCGTCCGCCGCTCGGGAGGCCCGGTGCCTCGAATCCGCGAGCCGTGCGGTCCGGATCACACGGTGCCAAAAGGTCAAGGGAGGGTCAAGGAATCCCCATGGAAGTGCGGTGGCGGGGCTGTGAACGTTCTGTGCCCGGCATCACAGGAGGTCGGCATGCCGCCGTCGTCGGAGGGTGACGTGGCTGCTCAGGGCCGTTGGTGCGGAGGTCGGCGCGAGTCCCCGCCCTGCGGGCCCGGGTCGCCGTGGAGGCGGCGGTTGTAGTCGTCCTCGGCGTCCTCGTCGGTCAGTCCTCGTCCGCCCCGTCGGCCGGCGCGGAACCCGAGGAGGATGCCGAACCCGGCCCCCACGCCGAAGCCGACCAGCGCGCCGAGGAAGAGGTTGTCGATCACTGCGAGCCCGAAGCCGATGCCCACCGTGAAGCCGAGCATCATCCCGAACGGGAGCCAGGTGGCGTCGAAGCGGCGGGGGGCGGATGGGGTCATGGATCCTCTCTCCGGTGGGGCCGTGGCGTCGGGCGCGGGGCTCAGGGGCCGAGGCTCAGGGGCCGGGGACGCGGCTCGCGGCGGCGGTGCGGTCCCTCCAGCGTAGCCCTCCCGGGGAGCGCGACCGCCGGGACGCCCGTTCGAGGGCGCGGACCGGCGGCCGCCGGTGTCCTGTGCGCGGATAGCATCCCGGGGTGACCGCGACCCCCACCACGACATCTGCCACGGCATCCGCCGCGAATCCCACCACGCTGCAGGCGCTGCGCCGCCCGCGGCTGCTGACCACCGAGGTGCTCGCCGGCGTCGTGACCACCCTCGCGCTCATCCCCGAGGTCATCTCCTTCTCGGTGATCGCGGGCGTGGACCCGACGGTGAGCCTCATGGCCTCGGTGGTGCTCGCGATCTCGATGTCCTTCCTCGGCGGCAGGCCCGCGATGATCACCGCGGCGGCGGGCACGGTCGCGCTCGTGGTGGCGCCCCTGGTGCACACCCACGGGGTCCAGTACCTGCTGCCCACGATCGTCCTCGCCGGCCTCGTCCAGATCGTCTTCGGCGTCACTGGCCTCGCGCGGCTGATGCGCTTCATCCCCCGCTCGGTGATGATCGGGTTCGTCAACGCCCTCGGGATCCTGATCTTCACCGCGCAGCTGCAGCACGTGCTCGGGGTGCCGGCGGCCGTCTACCCCCTGTTCGCGCTCACCCTCGTGATCGTGCTGGTGCTGCCGCGCATCACGAAGGCGGTGCCCGCCCCGCTGGTCGCGATCATCGTGGTCACCGCGATCGCGACGATCGCGCACCTGGCCGTCCCCACCGTCGGCGACGAGGGCGACACCGGCGGGGGACTGCCCGGCCTCACCGCGCTGCAGGTCCCGCTGGACCTCGAGACGCTGCGCCTCATCGCGCCCACCGCGCTCAGCGTGGCCTTCGTGGGGCTGCTGGAGACGCTGCTGACCGCGAAGCTCGTCGACGACCTCACCGACAGCCGCTCGGACAAGTCCCGGGAGTCCTGGGGGCTCGGGATCGCGAACATCCTCGCCGGGCTGTGGGGCGGCATCGGCGGCTGCGCCATGATCGGGCAGACCGTCGTGAACGTGAAACTGGGCCGGGCCCGCACCCGGATCTCCACCCTCGTCGCCGGGGTGCTTCTGCTGGTGCTGGTCACCGTGCTCTCGGATCTCATGGAGCAGATCCCGATGGCCGCCCTCGCGGCCGTGATGATGGTCGTGGCGATCTCCACCGTGGACCTGCACAGCGTGCGCCCCGCGACGCTGCGGCGGATGCCGCTGTCCGAGACCTGCGTGATGCTCGTGACCGTCGCGGTGGTCGTCGCGACCAGCAACCTCGCCCTCGGCGTCGCCGCCGGGGTGCTGCTCGCGATGGTGCTGTTCGCGCGCCGGGTCGCGCATGTGACCACGGTGGAGAGGGTGGTGGGCGAGGGGATCGCCGAGTACGCGGTGCGCGGCCCGCTGTTCTTCGGCAGCAGCAACGACCTCGTCGAGCAGTTCGCCTATGCGCAGGACCCGCCGCTGGTGAGCGTCGACTTCTCCGCCGCCCAGATCTGGGACGCCTCGACCGTGGCCGTGCTCGACTCCCTGCAGAGCAAGTACGCCGACCACGGCAAGGACGTGCGCTTCACCGGGCTCGACGAGCGCTCCACCCGGTTCCACGGGCGGCTCACCGGCACGTTGAACTGACCGCTCACCAGGGCAGGACGTCCGGCACCGGCTCCGCGCCGAGCACGTGCTGATCGCAGAAGGCCAGCACCGCCTGGTTCCAGGCCAGGGCGTTCGACGGGGTCAGCACCCAGTGGTTCTCGCTGGTCAGCTGCAGGAAGCGGTGAGGCATGTCCTCCGGGTCGCCCTCCCAGGCCGAGACCAGGTCCCACCACAGACGGAGCGCCTCGCTGACCGGCACCCGGTAGTCGCGGTTGCCGTGGGTGACGAGCATCGGGGTGGTGATGGCGTCGATCTCGTGGTGCGGCGAGTTGGTCCGGTACCAGTCCGGGTCCGCGTCCTCGTGCAGGTGCACCCGCATCTTCGAGGCGGCGGCGTCGGTGGTGCGGTGCTGCTGGGGCAGCGCCCACAGCCCGGCGTGGGTGACGATCGCGTCGAAGCGGTCGCTGTGCCCTGCGATCCAGTTCGCCAGGAACCCGCCGAAGGAGGCGCCCAGCATCGCGGTGCGCGAGCCGTCGAGGTCCGCGCGCTGCAGCACCTGGTCGAAGAGGGTCTCGCACTCGCGGAACACCACCTCCGCCCGGCGCGGCCAGCCGCGGTTGAGCCCTTCGTCCCCGTAGCCGGTGGACATCGCCGGATCGGGCATCAGCACCGCGTAGCCCCGCTCGACCGACAGCCACGGGCACCAGCGCCAGCTCCAGGCGTTGTAGGAGGCGTGGGGCCCGCCGTGGATCCACAGCATCACCGGTGCGGGCTCCGCGGCCGAGGCCGAGGCCGGCACGCACAGCCAGCCGGTCACGGTGACCCCGTCGACCTCCGTCTCCACCCGCTCCAGGGTGCCGGGCAGCGCGCCGACCTCGCCCGGCGCGGGAAGCTCCGTCACCGCCCCGTCGGCCGCGATCCGCACCGGCCGGGCCGGGGTGCCGACGTCGCTGCGCAGCGCGAGCACCGCGCCGTCGGAGGCGGCTGCGAGGGAGGAGTAGACCCCGTCGGAGGCGAGGGTCCGCGCCTCGCCGGTGGCGGCGTCCACGGTGAGGACCGCCCCGGAGGAGTGCAGATCGCCGGCGACCAGCAGGGTGGTCGCGTCGGCCCAGTCGAGGTCGGAGAGGGTGAGGTCGCCGAGCGGGACGGTGACCGTCGCGCCGTCGGCGAGGGTGCGGATCTCGAGCCGGGAGTAGCTGGTGTCGCTCGGTGTGGACAGGGTCGAGCGGACCAGGGCGAGGCGCGCGCCGTCCGGGGAGAAGGAGGGGCTGGAGTACTGGGACTCGTCGTCGGCCTCGAGCAGGGTGGTGCGCTGGTGGGTCGCGGTGTCCAGGAGCACCAGGTCGCTGCGGGTCTCGCCGCCGCGCACGCGGCGGGTCCAGGAGGTCGCGACGGTGGTGCCGTCGGGGGAGAGGTCCGCGGCGGCGGAGTTCAGCGGCACCGTGCCGACGCCGGGGGTGAGGTCGGTGATCTCGCCGTCCGGGGAGACCAGCACCAGGTGGCGCTCGGCGTCGCCGAGCTCGTGGTCCCACTGCCGGATCGGCATGCCGGTGTGCCAGATGGTGGTCTGCTTCGCGTCCTTGCGGGTGCTGCGGCGCTCGGCGTCGTCCTCGAGGGAGCCGCCGGGCAGCACGCTGGTGGCGGCGAGCACGGTGCCGTCCTCCGCCACGGCGAGCAGGCTGATCCCGCCCGGGGTCGCGGCGAGCAGCTGCGCCTCGCCGGTCGCGGGCAGGCGCCAGATCGCGGGCTTGTCCTCCACGCTCTCGCCCTGCGGATCGGGCCGGGAGGAGCTGAACAGGATCGACCCGTCGGGGGCGGGCACGGGGGCGCTCTCGCCCTTCTCGGAGAAGGTCAGCCGACGGGCGGGCTTCTCGCCCGCGGGGTCGAGCTCCCACAGCGAGGAGACCAGCTTCGAGCCCGGTTCGTCGGCCTCCTGGATCGCGGCGATCACGCGGCCGTCCGGGCCGGCGGCCACGGAGGCGAGGCGGGGGATGCGCAGGAAGCCGTCGATGTCGGAGAAGTCGGTGAAGCTCTCGGACGGAGTGGGGCTGGTGGTGGGGATGGCGTCGTCGGAAGTCACCCGCGTCACGCTACCGGCGGTCACGGCTCGATGACGAGCTTCCCGCCGAGGTGACCCCTCTCGAGACGCGCGATCGCCTGGGCGGCACGGACCAGCGGGAAGGTCTCCAGCACGCACGGGGTCACCTGCCCGGAGGCGGCCAGCTCGGTGATCCCCGCCAGCGCCGCCTCCGAGCGGGCGCGGCCGGTGCCGCCCAGCGCCGTCGCGGTGTCCTCGTCGGCCGCCGAGACCAGGCGGGACGGATCGTCGACGAGCGGTGCCAGAGCGCGCAGCGCCGCCCCGCCGACGAGGTCGACCAGCAGCGACGCCCCCTCCGGCGCCAGGTCGCGCACCGCGTCCGCGGCGCCGTCGCCGGAGGGGACGTGCCGCGCGCCCGTCTCCTCGATCAGGGAGCACTTGCCCTCCGACGCGACCCCGATCGCCCGGAGTCCGCGGGCCCGTGCGATCTGCAGGACCGATCGGCCCACGCCGCCGCCGGCTCCGAGCACCAGCACCGTGTCGCCGGCCTCGAGGGGGACCTGGTGGAGGAGGTCGTACGCAGTGGTGCCCGCGACGGGCAGCGTCGCCGCGACGGCGAAGGACAGCGCGGCGGGCTTCCGCACGGAGTCGGCGGCTCGCAGCACCGTGCGCTCCGCGAAGGAGCCCTGGCCCCGGGCGGGAGCGCCGAGCACCTCGTCGCCGACGGCGACGTCCTCCACCCCGTCCCCGAGGGCCGTGACCACGCCCGCGGCTTCGAGGCCCATGGCCAGGGGCAGCGGGCCGGAGGTGCCGAACAGGCCCTCACGGCGCTTGACGTCGGCCGGGTTCACGCCGGCGGCGCGCACCGCGATCGCGATCTCGCCCGCCCGGGGCGAGGGAGCATCGCGCTCGATCAGCTGCAGATGCTCGGGGCCGCCGTAGGCGGTGGCGACCAGGACGAGGGACCGGGCGGCGGACATGGCAGCGATCCTCGGCGATCGGCGACGCCCGGTCAAGACGCCGTCCGGAGTGGCCTGCTGCGCTCCTGCGGCACCGGAGGGCCTCGTCGCCGCACGGCGAGCGTTCGCCGCGCGGGGAGCGTTCGCCGCCGGCGAGGAACTCCATGTCCGCACGATCCGTCCAGTGCCCCCGGCGCGATTCGAACGCGCGACACCCGCTTTAGGAGAGCGGTGCTCTATCCCCTGAGCTACGGGGGCGAAGCGGCCTCGACGCGATCTGCACCGCGAACCGGGGCCTGGGACATCGTAGCGCTCCGTGGGAGAATCCCTGCATGTCCCGCGATCTGCACGAGACCTCCGCCACCGTCGCCGCCGTGATCCTGGCCGGCGGGGCCTCCTCGCGCCTGGGCGGCACGGACAAGACCCGCCTGCCCATCGCCGGGGCGACTGCGCTGGAGCGGGTGCTGCGCGCCGCCCCCGTCGGCCGCCGCATCGTGGTGGGTCCCAGCGGCGAGGACGGCGACGTGCTCGCCGAGCGCCACGGAGCCCGCTTCGTGCTCGAGGACCCGCCGCGCTCCGGGCCGCTGGCCGCCCTCGCCCGCGGCGTCGCGGAGTTCTCCGAGGGGCCCGACGAGGCGACCGTGCTCGTGCTCGGCGGTGACATGCCGATGCTGCGCCCGGAGACCCTCCGCGCCCTCGCCGAGCGCAGCGCCGAGACGACCTCCGTCGCCGCGCTCGAGGCCGAGGACGGGACCGTGCAGTTCCTGGGCGCCGCCTGGCCGCTGGGGCGGCTGCGCGCCGCCCTCGCCGAGGTCGAGAACCCCGACGGCGGCTGGGCGGGGCTCAGCCTGCGTCGCCTCTACGGTCGGCTCGGCGAGGAGGAGCTCGCGACCGTGCCCGTCACCGGTGCCGAAGGGTCCGACATCGACACCCCCGACGCCCTCGCCCAGGTGCGCCGCGCCGCCGGCCCCCGCATCGCCCTCGCCCAGATCGAGGTCTCCGAGCAGTTCGAGGAGACCGTCGCGACGGTGCGGTTCGCGGTCGCCGAGGCCGCTGAGCAGGGCGCCCATCTGGTGCTGCTGCCCGAGGCCACGCTCAGCCCCTTCGGCACGGACCTGCGCGGGGCCGCCGAGGCGCACCATGAGCGCTTCGCCCAGATCGTCCAGGAGCTCGCCGAGCAGCACGCGATCGTGGTGGTCGCCGGATCGTTCACCGCCACCGACGACGGTCGTGTCCACAACACCGTCATCGTGCGCGGCCCGAACTGGGACCCGCATCTCGAGTACCGCAAGATCCACCTCTTCGACGCCTTCGGGGCCGACGAGTCCAGGACGGTCGCTCCCGGCGACGAGCTGGTCATCTTCGAGCTCGCCGGCACCCATGTCGGGATCGCCACCTGCTACGACGTGCGTTTCCCGGAGCAGTTCACGGCGCTCGCCCAGCTCGGTGCGCAGGCGATCCTGCTGCCGCTGGCCTGGAAGGAGGGGCCGGGCAAGCGCGAGCAGCTGCAGCTGCTGCTGCGCGCCCGCGCCCTCGACGCCACCACCGTGGTCCTCGCCGCGGACCAGTCCCCGCCTGCGGAGTACACGGGCAAGGATGCTCGCGGCATCGGCCGCAGCGCCGTCGTCGGGCCCCTCGGCGCCGTCCAGCAGGAGCTGGGGCGCGAGCCCGGCCTGCTGCTGGTGGACCTCGACCTCGAGGAGATCGCGGCCGCCCGCGCGGCCCTGCCGGTACTCGAGCACCATGTGGAGCTGCCCCGCGCCTGAGGCGAGGCCGTCGCAGGACCGGCGCGGGGTGGCCGGGGCCATAGTCCCGCCTCGCCTGCGCTGTCGTAGCCTGGAGGCATGACCACTTCCCTGATCGGCCGCCCTGCTGTCGCGCGTCCCACGACGCTGCTCGCGCTGTGCGGCGCCCTGCTGCTCGCTGCGCTGATCTTCCTGCCCGCGCCCGCGATGGCGCACGACACGCTCCTCGAGTCGGACCCCGCCGACGGCGAGAGCCTGGAGACCTCGCCCGAGGAGATCGCTCTGACCTTCTCCGCGGACATCCTCGAGGTGAGCCCGTTGGTGCGGATCTCCGACGAGTCCGGGACCGAGGTCGCCGAGATCACCCCGACGATCGACGGTCCCGTCGCCACCGCGGCGCTGCCCGAGCAGCTCCCGGCCGGGGAGTACAGCGTGCAGTGGCGCGTGGTCTCGAGCGACGGCCATCCCATCGAGGGGACCTTCGCGATCACCGTCGAGCAGGGCCCGGACGCGGCGACCGGCTCGAGCGATGCCGGCGGCGCCGAGGAGCCCGCCGCGAGCGACGCCGGCGGCGCCGAGGAGCCCGCCGAGGACTCCGCGGCCGAGGACCCCGAGCCGGCGACCGCCGTGGAGGACGGGTTCGGGATGACTGCGCTGATCGCGGTCATCGCCGTGGTCGTCGTCGGCGCTGTCGTGACCGGTGTCGTCATCGTGCGTCGGCGGGACTGACGGGACCGCAGCGCACGCGAGAAACCCCCGACGCCATCGGCGCCGGGGGTTTCTCGCTGTGCGGTCGGACGACCGGGATCAGATGCCCCGCTGGCCGCCGCCCTGCTGCTGGCCGCCCTGCTGCTGGCCGCCGCCCTGCTGGCCGCCCTGCTGCTGCTGGCCGCCACCCTGCTGCTGGCCGCCCTGCTGCTGGCCGCCGCCCTGCTGCTGGCCGCCCTGCTGCTGGCCGCCGCCCTGCTGCTGGCCGCCCTGCTGCTGGCCGCCGCCCTGCTGCTGGCCGCCCTGCTGCTGGCCGCCGCCCTGCTGGCCGCCCTGCTGCTGGCCGCCCTGCTGGCCACCCTGCTGCTGGCCGCCGCCCTGCTGGCCGCCCTGCTGCTGGCCCCCCTGGTTGCTGTCGCCGCCGATCCCGAGGTGATCGCGGGCCGCGTCAGCACCGGTGTCGACATGGCTGTCGATGCTGTCGGGCGTGCGCTCCTTGATCTTGTCGGTCGCGCCGCTGAGGCCCTGATCGACCTTGTCGGAGTTGTTTCCTGCGAAGTCCTTGGCCTTGTTGAGCGCGTCGTCGAAGCCCATGTCTGTCCTTTCGTTCGCGTGTTCGCCCCGTGTCCGGAGCGATGTCGTCAACATATGCCGGGCTGGTCCCGTGACTCAAACGTGACCTGAGATCTCGCTCGAATATGAGCGGTTCTGCGCGAAGGTGCGGCCAGTCGTCGTCAAGCGCGCAATACTGGGCGCGTGAATCTGCGCAACTCTGACACGGACGAGACACGAGAGACGGCGTCGACAGCTCCCGCCGCGGGGGAGCGGACCCCGGTCAAGGATCGCAGCGCGCGCTGGGACCATGTGCTCACGCTGCTGGCGTCGACCAAGCGGCTCAGCGTCGCCGAGGTGGCGCGGGAGCTCGGTGTCAGCGAGTCCACCGTGCGACGGGACTTCATGGAGATGGAGCGCGCCCAGCTCGCACGGCGCACGCACGGCGGGATCGTCGCCGTGGACGTCGCCTACTCCCTGGCGACGGTTCCTCGCAGCGCCGACGAGAGCTCCTCGCAGCGCGAGCGGGTGGCGGACAAGGCGGCGGCGATGGTCGAGCCCGGACAGATCATCGGCTTCAACGGCGGGCGCACCACCACGGCGACTGCGCGTCGTGCCGTGGCCCGTCCCGATATCGACTCCCGTGACGGGTCCCCGGGGCTGACGGTCGTCTGCGCGGCGTTGAACATCGCGACCGAGGCGGTGCTGCGCCCGTCGGTGCGCACGGTGGTCCTCGGCGGGGTGGCCGAGCCGTACTCCTTCGAGCTCACCGGGCCGCTGGCGACCGCCACCATGCGCGACCTGTGGCTGGACACGATGTTCGTGGGCACCGTCGGCCTGGACCTGAGCGCGGGCCTGACCTGCAACTCCGATGCCGAGGCCGGGGTCACCCGCATCATGATCGGCCATTCGCGGCGGGTGGTGGGCGTGGCCACTGCGGACAAGCTCGGGCACCGCGCGCTCGCCGGGATCTGCCCCGTCTCCGTGCTCACCGATCTGGTGATCGCCGGCCCCGTGCCCGAGGATCTGCGGGCCCATCTCGAGGAGACCTCGGTCCGGCTGCATGAAGTGTGAGCGACGTGCTGCGAGGGACGAGCGGTAGGAGCTCGCACGGATGGTGCGGTGTGAGCGACGTGCTGCGGGACAGAATGTGAGCAGGCCGGAGCGTGGACGCGCGGCACGCCTGCACGGGGTGGCGGTGCCGCCCCGGTAGCGTGGGCGACCATGTGGAGTTTCCTGCGCGGGAAGAAGCGGTCGGAGCGTTCGGGCGAGGACGCGGTCCCCCGTGACGACGCCCTGTCGGCCCTGGCCCGCGAGCGTCGCGGCGCATCGACCGCCGCCGCCCCGGACGGCGATCCGTCGGTCACGGAGTCCTCCGCCGCGCCGGACGGCGAGGCGACCGGTGCGGAGCCCGCGCACGAGCACCCGACGGGCGGGTACGAGGTCGTCGTGGACCGTCGCCTGGACGAGGTCGGCGCGGGCATCGCCCCTGAGCAGGACGAGGACGATCTCCCTCCTGCACCGCACGAGCATCGCCCGCTGAGCCGCGAGGAGCGGGTCGCCGACGCGCTGGACCACTGGTCCCAGCAGATCACCGGCGGCGTGCACGCACCGTCCTTCCTCACCCAGATCCGGGCCGGCGGAACGGTCCTGGACCTGACGCACTCGCATCCCTCCGGCCTCGCTCAGCTGCTGGCCGGGCGCGGCCCCACCCGACTGTCCTCGCTGGTGCGCGAGGTGGGCGCCCTGGCCGATGCCCGCGCCCATGCCCGCTCCATCCGCGAGATCGCCGAGCGCCATGCGGAGGAGGTGGGCCTGACCACCTGCCACCTCGGCATCGGGGAGGCCATCTGGTACCCGGAGGACGGCTCCGAGCCGATCCACGCCCCGGTGCTGGTCCGTCCCATCACGCTGCGCCTGCGCGGCAACGCGCGCGAGGACGTCGACCTCGAGGTCGATGCCACCGCGGACCTCAACCCGGTGCTGCTGCGCTCCCTGCGCGAGGCCGGGGTCGCCGTCGACGCCCGGGCACTGCTGGCCACCACCGACGGCTCGCACGGCTTCGACCCCAATCCCGTGCTCGACGCCTTCCGCGCCCTCGGCCAGCCGCTGCCGGGCTTCCGCGTGATGCACGCCCTGGTGGTCGGGAACCTCATGGACGCTGCGGGCTCCGTCGCCGAGGACCTCGCGGCCGATCGCGCCGACTGGTCGTCGTCCCCGCTGGTCGCGGCGCTCGCCGGTGACGAGGAGGCGCGCGGTGTGGTCCGCGGCCAGGAGGCGCAGCGGGAGGTCCCCGAGGTGGCCGAGAGCGATCTGGTCGCCGCCGTCGACCCCGGCCACCGCGCGGTGCTGGGCCGCGTGCTCGCGGGGCAGGACCTGGCCGTCACGACTCCCCCCGGCACCACCAGCCTGGGTCTGGTGGTCGACCTCGCCGAGGAGCTCAACGCCCGCGGCCGCTCGGTGCTGATCGTCTCCCAGCGCCGTCGCAACCTCTCCCAGCTGGTCGAGATCGCGCGTGGCCGAGGCCTCGAGGAGCTCGTCTTCGACCTCTCCCCGGACCCGTCCCTGCAGCGCAATGCCTCCGCGGCCCTGCTGCGCAGCCTGCGCCGCGCCGGCACCCACGGGCTCGGACCCGATGACGAGGCGCCGGCGGAGCTCGCCGAGAGCCGCGATCTGCTGGTCGGTCACGTCGAGGCGATGCACCGCGTGCAGGAGCCCTGGGACGCGTCGGCGCACGACGCGATCTCCGCTCTGGCCGCCCTGACCCGACTCACCCCGGCGCCGCGCACGCAGGTGCGGCTGCGGGCCGACGTCGCCGCGCAGATGATCGGCGAGGACCGGGACCGCTTCGCCGAGGCGCTGCGCGAGGCCGCCGAGGTCGGGGTGCTCACCACGGGGCCGGAGATGACCGCCTGGTACGGCGCCCCCATCAGCAGTGACACCCAGGCCGCGCGGGCCGAGGAGCTCATCGACGAGCTGCGCGAGGTGATCCTGCCGCAGCTGCGCCGGGCCGCATCGCGCAGCGGCGGCGAACTGGGCCTGCAGGAGCCCACCAGCCTCGACGGCCTGGTCGACCGGATCGCCCTGCTGGACCGGGTGCGCGTGCTGCTGGGCACGTTCCAGTCGGCGGTGTTCTCGGCACCGCTCGCGGATCTGGTCACCGCCACCGCGGACAAGAAGTGGCGCGAGGAGCGCGGGGTGACGATGGGATTCGGCCTGCGGCGTCGGCTGCGCAAGGACGCCGCCGCCCTGCAGCGCCCGGCCTCCTTCTCCCCGGACCTCCACCACGAGCTCGGGCAGGCCCGCGCGGTCGTCGAGGACTGGCGACGCGAGGCGGCGGGCGACGGGACGGCCGACGGAACGGCCGATGGGACGACAGCCGGGACGGCTGACGGGGCCGAGGGCGCCGCGACGGCGATCTCGCGGCCCCGGCTGCCCGACGACCTCGACAGCGTGCGCCAGGCCGCCGGACGGGCCGAGAAGGTCCTCGACGAGCTCGCCGTGCTGCTGGACGGCACCGACGCCGGCGCGGACCTCGCCCGCACGGACTTCGACGAGCTCGAGCGTCGGGCCCGGGCGCTCCATGACGACCGGGCGGACCTCGAGACCCTTCCGCGCCGCACCGAGCTGCTGCGTCGACTCGGCTTCGACGGCCTCGGCGAGCTGGTCGAGGACCTCCGCACCCGACGGGTCCCGATCGACCAGGTCGGCGCCGAGCTCGACCTGGCCTGGTGGCGCAGCGTGCTCGAGCTGATCGCGGGCGCCGAGCCCACCATCTCCACCTACGACGGGACCTCGCTGTCCCAGGTCGCCGAGCGCTTCCGCCGCCTGGACGCGGAGCACCTCGCCCGCGCCTCCGCCCGGGTGCACGCCGCGGCCGACGAGACCCGCGTGGCGACGATGAAGTCCTACCCGGACACCTCCCGCTCCGCGATCGCGGAGCTGGCCCGCTCCTCGACCGTCTCCATCCGGGACCTGGCCGCCAAGTACGAGGACATCCTGTTCGCCGCCCGCCCGGCCTGGCTCGCCTCGCCGTACCTGGTGCCGCAGGTGATCCCGCGCGGCCGCCACTTCGACGTGGTGATCGTGGCCGACGGCGGACGGCTGCCCACCGCCGCCGCGCTGCCCTCGATCGTCCGTGCCGAGCAGACCGTCGTGGTCGGCGATCCGCTGGAGTACGGCGGCGACGCGGCCCCCAGCCTGCTGGACGACATGCTGCGGATCGCCCCGCATCTCGAGATCCTGCGCGATCCGCACCCGGCCACCGAGGGGCTGCGCGGCTTCGCCCAGCGCCGTGCCCTGGTGGGCGAGGTGGTCGCCGTGCCCAGCCCGATCGCGCCGGAGCGGGACCGTCTGGTGAGCGTCGAGAACGGCCGCGGCCCGGTCACCGAGGGCATGGAGTACGTCGAGAGCACCGAGGCGGAGCTGCGCCGGGTCACCGATCTGGTCATCGAGCACGCCCGGTCCCGCCCCGAGCGCTCGCTCGCGGTGCTGACCTTCACCGCCGAGCACGCGCGGCGGCTGATGGAGCGGATCATGAACACCGTCTCGGTGATCCCCGCCCTGCGCGACTACTTCGACCCCGGCGCCGAGGAGGTCTTCACCGTCCTGCCCGCCGATCAGGCCACCGCCGTGGTGCGCGACGACATCATCGTCTCGGTCGGTTTCGGGAAGACTCCGCACGGCCGCCTCCTGCACCGCTTCGGCCCCCTCTCCGAGGCGAGCGGTCGCAAGGCCCTGGCCACCGTGATCACCCGTGCCCGAGGCCGCACCACGGTCGTCTCCTCGCTCGGGGTGCAGGACCTCGACCATGCCCGCCTGCGCAGCGACGGTGCCCGCGACCTGCGCGCCATGCTGTGGGTCCTGCAGGGCGGGCCCGACGTCCCGGTCGTGCCGCACGTCGCCTCCCTGGTCGGCAGCGAGCAGGAGATCGCCCCGCCGGCTCCGCAGGAGCCGCCGCTGGTGCCTGCGGCTCCGGCCCAGCAGGGCGCCGCGGCCCCCGGCGCGGCCGCGAGCGGTGAGCGATCGGCAGCCGGTGACGCGGACGCGGCCGAGGAGCTGTCCGACGACGATCTGGACGCGGCGATCGAGGCCGCGCTGGCCCGCAAGTCGGCCGGGACCGAGGCGAGCGAGCAGTCCGACGGGACGTCGGCCGACGAGGAGAGCTCGGTCGACGGGTCGCCGGTCGACGGCCCGACGGTCGCGGACGGCGCCGGAGAGAGCGACCCCGGCACCGCCGCCGAGGAGGATCCCTCCGAGCCCGAGCCCGAGCCCGAGCCCGAGCCCGAGCCCGAGCAGGCGCCGCGCCCCCCGCGGGCGCTCGAGACCGATGCGCTGGTCCAGGACCTCGCCGATCGTCTCCATCGCCTGGGCCTGCTGGTCGAGCGCGACTTCGGCCTCTCCGCCGACCGGATCGAGCTGGCGCTGGGCCATCCGGACATGCCCGGCCGTCTGCTGCTGGCCGTGGACACCGACGGCGCCCACTACGTCGACACCCCGAGCCAGCGCGAGCGCGACCGGCTGCGGGCCGAACGCCTCGAACAGGCCGGCTGGGCCACCGAGCGCGTCTGGTCCTGGGCGCTGTTCATCGACCCCGATGGCGAGGCCGAGCGGATCCGTCGGGCCGTGGACCGGGCGCTGCGCCTGGTCCAGGCCGAGGAGCGCTCGGACTCCCCGTCGGGCGTGGGCACCATCCGCCACCGCCTGCCGCGCCCGCAGATCCCCGCGGGCCACCCGCTGTCCTTCTACTCGAGCGACGACTTCGACGCGGTGGTCGAGTACATCTGCTCCGACGGCCGAGCCCGTCTCGAGGAGCACCTGGCCACCGAGGTGCGCAGCTTCCTCGGCTTCGAACAGCGGTCCGTGCTGCTGGACGTGTCCGTCTCCAGCGCGATCCGCCGCTACCAGGAACGGCAGTGAGCACCTCGGGGACCGACGGGCGGGGCGGGGCCGCGGCTCGCCCGCCGCGCAGGGTCGTCATCTCCTCGGTGACCGGGAAGCCGATCCCCTGGGACGAGACGGAGACCGTGCAGGAGCGGCCGTCCGCGGAGCGCCGACCGATCCTCCCGGACCGCGTCGACGAGGATGCTCCCGAGCCCGGTGCCGACGAGTCCAACGACGCCCGCATCGCCGGGGACGTGCCCCCGCACTGGGGCCGCGGCCGCTGAGCCGCGCCCGCAGGAGCGTCCCCGGCACGGGGCCGTGAGGGGTGAGGGCGACCACTCCTGGGCGCGGCCCCGGTGGTGCTCGGGGCCGCGCTCCGTACTCTGGGGACATGACGGATGCCGCCTCTCCTGCCGCCTCGCGGCGCGCGACCTCCGCGGGGGACCCCGCGCCCGGTCCCGGCGCGCCCCCGGTGCTGCCCCAGCACCGCAACCCGCTGGGCAACCTGCTGCGCGGCGCCCTGATCGGGGTGGTCGAGACGGTGCCCGGCGTCAGCGGCGGCACCGTCGCCCTGGTCACCGGGATCTATGACGAGCTGATCGACGCCGGACACCACATGACCGCGGCGGCCCGTCGCCTCCTCACCGGCCCGGACCGTCTCGCGGGGACGAAGGAGCACCTGCGGGCCGTGTCCTGGGTGCTGGTGATCCCGCTCCTGATCGGGATGGCGACGGCGGTGCTCACCGTCGCCGGGCCCGTCTCCCGCCTGGTCGAGGACCACCCGCAGACGATGCGCTCCCTGTTCCTCGGTCTCGTGGCCGGCTCGGTGCTGGTGCCGGTCCGCCTCTCGGGCGGCAGATGGAGGCTCCCGGAGCTGCTGCGCTTCGGGCTCGGCGTCCTCGCCGGGCTGCTGCTGACCTCCCTGCCCACCGCCTCCCTCGACCCGAGCCCCTGGATCGTCGCCCCCGCGGCGGCGATCGCGGTGTGCGCGCTCGTGCTGCCCGGCCTGTCGGGCTCGTTCCTCCTGCTCAGCCTCGGGCTGTACCAGCCGACCCTGCAAGCGGTCGACGAGCGCGACCTCGGCTACATCGCCTGGTTCGGGCTCTGGGCCTGCGTGGGCCTGGTCGTCGTGGTCAAGCTGATGCGTCACCTGCTCACCCGCCACCACCGCGCGACCATGGTGGTGCTCTCCGGCGTGATGATCGGCGCGCTGCGCAGCCTGTGGCCGTGGCAGGGGGCCGACGGGTCCCTGCAGGCGCCCGGCGCCGACTGGCCGCTGCTGCTGGGCATCGCGGTGGCCGGGGTGCTGGTCGTGCAGCTGCTGGTCCTCGTCGAGGCCCGCGCGGCCGCCCGCGCGGCGGCCGGCACGGGGGACTGAGCGACGGGCCGAGCGCGGCGCCACCCGCGTACCCTGGGGCCCATGGACGACCCCGCCGCGATCACCGCAGACCCGACCACCCCCGCCGCCTCCGCCGACCGTGCCGCGCCCGTCGATCCCTCCGCGGTGCGGATCGTGCTGATCGGGGCGGGCAACATGGGCGGGGCCGTGGCCCGCACCGTCCTCGCCGCGGGCGCCGCACCGGAGCACGTGCAGATCGTGAACTCCTCGGCCGCCAGCAGCGAGCGCGCCGCCGAGGAGCTGGGCGCGACCGCCGCCCCCTCCCGCCGGGACGCGGTGCGGGAGGCGGATGTCGTGGTGCTCGGGGTGAAGCCGTACCAGATCCTCGATCTCCTCGCCGAGCTCCGTGAGGACCTGCCCGCCGACGCCCTGGTGATCTCCCTGGCCGCCGGGATCACCCTCGCCCAGATCCAGGAGGCGCTGTCGGAGGGGGCCGCGGTGGAGCGCGCGATGCCCAACACCCCCATCTCCGTGGGCGAGGGCGCGGTGGGGCTCATGCGCGGCGCGGCCGTCACCGAGGAGCAGCACGCCCTGGTGCACGCCCTGTTCTCCCGCGCCGGCGTGGCCGTGGACATCACCGAGGAGCAGGTGCACGCCTTCATCGGCGCCGCGGGGTCGCTGTCCGCCTTCGTGTTCGCGATCATCGAGGCGATGACCGACGAGGCCGTCCGCCTGGGCCTCCGGCGCGACCTCGCGGCCGCGCTCGTGCAGCAGACGGTGCGCGGAGCGGCGACCATGCTCAGCGAGAGCGGCGTGCACCCGGCGGTCGCGAAGAACGGCGTCTCCAGCCCCGGCGGCACCACCGTCGAGGGGCTCGCCGCGCTCGAGCGCGCCGGGATGCGGGCCGGGGTCGCGGGCGCCATGGCCGCCGCGGCCCAGAAGTCCCGGGACATGACCCGCGACTGAGGGCCCGGGCGCGACAGCGCCCGACCGCGCGACACTGCGACGGCGCGACCCTCCGACGGCGCGACCCTCCGACCGGGCGGTCGCGCGAGGCGGGCGGATCGCCGGTCAGGGGCGCTGGGAGAACTTCTCGATCAGCTCGGTGCGGCCGGAGACGATCAGCAGGTCGTGGGCGGCCACCATGGTCTCGGGCACCGCGTAGGTGAAGTCCTTGCCCGGCGACTTCACACCCACCACGGTGACCCCGTGGCGCTGGCGGATGTCGGAGTCGGCCAGCGTCATGCCCTGCACCTCGCGCGGCGGGCGCATCTTCACGATCGCGAAGTCGTCGTCGAACTCGATGAAGTCCATCAGCCGCCCGTTGACCAGGTGCGCGACCCGCTTGCCGGCGTCCGCCTCCGGGTAGACCACGTGGTGGCAGCCGATGCGCTGCAGGATCCGGCCGTGCGCGACGGAGATCGCCTTCGCCCAGATCACCGGTCTGCCCAGGTCCACCAGGTTCGCGGCGATCAGCACGCTGGACTCGATCGAGGTGCCCACGCCGACCACCGCGATCGAGAAGTCCCCGGCACCGACCTGCTCGAGCACCTCGGGCTGGGTGGCGTCGGCCCGCACCACGTGCGTGAGCTGACCGGAGTGCTTCTGCACCAGCTCCTCGTTGCTGTCGATCGCGAGCACCTGGGTGCCGAGCTTCTCGAGGGTGAGGGCGATCGAGGCGCCGAAGCGGCCCAGTCCGATGACGAGCACTCCGTCATCGCGTGCGCTGCGGGGCATGGCTGCTCCTTCGGGACGGGGGCTCGCGAGGTCGGCGAGCAGAGCGGGCACAGTCTAAGCCGGGCGGCGCCCGCCGGGACCGCAGGGGCTCAGCCGACGATCGGTCGCTCCTGGGGGAGCTGGATCATGCGCACGCGGGAACGGATGGCGAGCGCCGCGCCGAGGGTCATCGGGCCCAGCCGCCCCACGTACATGCACACGATCAGCACCCACTTCGCCTCGGTGGGGAGAGATGCGGTGATCCCGGTGGAGAGCCCCACCGTGCCGAAGGCCGAGAGTGACTCGAACAGCGTCTGGTCCAGCGAGTACGGGGTCATCCGCAGCAGCAGGAAGGTCGCCAGGAACACCACGGTCGCGCTCATGACGAGCACGCCGATGGCCTGCCGGATGGTCTCGTGGGGGATGCGGCGGCCGAACACCTCCACGTCGGGGTTGCCGCGCACCTCCGCCCAGATCGAGAGCATCAGCAGCGCGAAGGTGGTCACCCGGATCCCGCCGGCGGTCGAGCCCGACCCGCCGCCGATGAACATCAGCAGGTCCGTGAGCAGGCGCGACTCCGCGGTCATCGCTCCCACGTCCACCGTCGAGAAGCCGCCCGAGCGCGGCATCACGGAGGCGAAGCCCGCCCCCAGCAGCTTGGACCCGAGGCCCTGGCCGCCCAGGGTCTGGGGATTCGACCACTCCATCACCAGGTAGCCGACCGCGCCCAGCACCAGCAGCAGCGCGGTCGTGGTCAGCGTGAGCTTCGCGTGCAGGCTCCATCGGCGGGGCGTGCGCAGCTTCTTCACCACCACCAGGATCACCGGGAAGCCCAGCGACCCGACCAGCACCGCGAGTCCGATGGGGACCGTGAAGAAGGGATCGCCCAGGTACTGCGCGGTGCCCGCGGCCTCGGGCACGAAGCCTGCGTTGTTGAAGGCGCTGATCGCGTAGAACAGGCCCAGGAACAGCGACTGCCCGATCCCGTGGTCGGTGATCACCATGTACGGGGTCAGGGCCACGAAGGTCACCACCTCGAAGGCGGTCGAGGTGAGGAGGATGATCCGCAGCACCCCGCCCACCTCCGCCAGGCGCTCGGCCCGCGTCTCCTGGGCGGTGATCACCCGCTGGGCGAGCCCCAGCCGGTGCATCACCGACAGGCTCAGCAGGGAGGCGACCGTCATCAGCCCCAGGCCGCCGAGCTTCATCGCGATCATGAGGACGGTGAGACCGAAGGCGGACCAGTGGGTGCCGGTGTCGACGGTGACCAGTCCCGTCACGCAGATCGCGGAGACCGCGGTGAACAGGGCATCGGTCAGGGAGGTGCGCTCGGGGCCGGTCGTCGCCGCGGGCAGCGAGAGCAGGATCGTGAACACCCCGATCAGCAGGGTGAACACCCCCAGGGCGATCCGCGCCGGCGTGGCCTTGAGCAGCGACCGGGCATGATCGCGCCAGCCCGGGGCGCGGCGCCGCGCCCAGACCGGCGCCGTGCGCCTCCGCGCGCCTCGCGCACCGCCAGCACTCATCTGTTCCCGTCCTCGTCACGGCGACCCGCGGTCGCATCCGCGGCAGTCTACGACCGCTCGAGGGCGGGCGCGGCCACCGGTGGGCCCCGGGCGCTCCGGGGCCGTGCCGGGCGTCGTCCGTCCGGCCCGGGGAGCGGCCCGGGCGGGCGTCGGGCCGCCGCTCTGGGTACGCTTCCCCGCATGCCCGACGATGCGCCCCTCCCGGATCCCGACCCGCCGACCTTCGACGCCTGCGCGCACGTCGGCACCGGGATCGTCTGGGACGACGCGCTGTGCGAGTACGACTTCGGCCCCTTCCACCCGATGGCCCCGATCCGACTGACCCTCACCCGTGAGCTCGCCCGCGGCGCCGGCCTGCTCGAGCGCCCGGGCGTGACGGACATCGAGGCCCCCGTCGCGAGCGACGAGCAGCTCGCCCGCATCCACGATCCGCAGTACATCGACGCGGTCCGGCGCGCGTCGGTCCCGCAGGAGGAGCTGAGCGCGGAGGATCTCGACGAGCTGCTCCGCTTCGGCCTCGGCGGCGACGACGTCCCGACCTTCGCGGGCATGCACACCGCCTCCGCCCGCATCGCCGGCGGCTCCCTGGCCGCGGTCGACGCGATCCGTGAGGGCCGGGTGCGTCGGGCCGTGAACTTCGCCGGCGGCCTCCACCACGCCAAGCCGGCCTCCGCCTCCGGCTTCTGCGTCTACAACGACGCCGCCCTCGCGATCCGCCGCGCCCTGGACACCGGCGAGGAGCGGGTGATGTACGTCGACGTCGACGTGCACCACGGCGACGGGGTCGAGCGGGCGCTGTGGGACGAGCCGCGCGCGATCACCCTCTCGGTCCACGAGACCGGGGAGCGGCTGTTCCCGGGCACCGGCTTCGTGCAGGACACCGGCGGCGCCGACGCCCAGGGCACCGCGATCAACCTGCCGCTGCCGCCGCGCACCACGGCCGACGGGTGGGTGCGCGCCATCCGCGCGACCGTGCCCGCCCTGGTGCGCGCGGTGCGGCCGACGCTGCTGGTCACCCAGCACGGCGCCGACACCCATCGACTGGACCCGCTGGCCGACTTCTCGGTCTCCCTCGAGGCCCAGCGCGAGGTGATGCTGCTGATGCGGGAGCTGGCCGACGAGGTGTGCGAGGGCCGCTGGCTCGCCCTGGGCGGCGGTGGGTACGCGGTGATCGACGTGGTCCCGCGCTCCTGGGCGCATCTCGTGGCGATCGCGACCGGGGAGGCGCTGGACCCGTCGGCCCCGCTGCCGGCGGGCTACGTCGAGGCCGCCGAGGAGGCCCGTGCCGCCCACGGGCTCTCCCCGGAGCCGGGCATCCTCGCCTTCGGCGAGTCCCGTCCCCTGCAGGTGCGGGACTGGGAGAGGGGCTTCGACCCCGAGGACGCCCTCGACCGGGCGGTCCAGGCCGCGCGCCGCTCCGCCTTCCCCGACTGGGGGCTGGACCCGTTCCTGGACTGAGGCGCGGCTCTTCGAGGACGGGTCTCTGCGACACAGAAGAGGGTCACAGCGGTGCTTGATCAGCGGTGGTCTCGCGCGCGTCCTGCAGTCATGATCGCGCGGACTGGACGAGCTGGCCGACCGTCGGGTGGTTGCGCAGGCCTTCGGCTCCCAGACGTGCATGAATCGCAAGAACGCAGGCGGCGGGTACCAGTCTGCTGGTGAGGAGCAGCGGCGCACCCTGCTCGAACTCGAGAATGACGGTTCTCTGCGCCAGGTCCGGGTAGATCGCGGAGATGCCCTCGAAGTCGAAGTTCAACCAACCGTGGGCCGCGGTGCGACACCTGATCCTCTGATTCGACACGACGATCTCCAACATCTGGTCCTCGCGCCACTGGGCGCGCGCCATCGCGTGAGCACGCGATCGAGCGGAGGCGTTCGATGCCGCTGAGGCCACGAGGGCGGCTGCGACAAAGGTCGGGCGCCCGAATGCCATCGTGCTGGACGTCGAGTACGAGACGTCCTGGCCGTAATAGCGCTGGTATCGCGCATCTCCTCGGAGGTGGAAGGTTTCACCTCGTGCGGGAAGGACATCGTGCACAGGCAGGGCCGCAGGGGATGCCCCGGCCAGGAGCTCCTCGCGCAGTGCGAGTGCGCCGCGGAGCGCTCGACGGTCCGCGTCCTGCTCGGCCTCGGCCGCGCGCCTGCGCGCGATCCAGCGTTGATCACCTTTCGTGAAGCGCCCTCTGCTCCGCCGCCAGCTTCGCCAGATCCCGTGTGCACCGACAGCGGCGAGGACGAGGCAGACCGCTGGACCCACGAAGGCGAGGCCGAAGAGTGCGAGGACCCCCAGAGCGTGCAACGCGCCGACTTCCTCATCGCCGTCGGGCGTGAGAGCGGTGACTGCCGCCAAGGCACCCAGATAGATCGCGGCCGAGAGGGCCAGGGGAACGAACCATCGGGAGTGTCCGCGCCAGCTGCGGTGACGACGATCATTCCACGGTGTGATCGGGTCCGACGGCATGACTGCTCCCGGAATCGGCGACTGGTCTCTGCACGATAGCAAGATGGATGCGGACCGAATTGCGGTTCTGGAAGGTGAGGGCTCAGCTTCGTAGCTGGTTCTCGGACTCCTGACACAATGTGATCCGGATGCCCCGTCTCCGGGGCTTTCACCTTGACGGAGCGGGGGACCCATGACGACTCGGACCACCCAGGTGCTCGACGCCTTCGCCGAGCATCTGCGCACTCTCGAGCTGCCGCTCCCGGTGGAGGGGGCCGAGCAGGCCCGCACCGAGACCGGGGCCGCGCTCTCCCAGCTCGGCGACCACGTGATCCCGCGGCTCGAATCGCTCGACGCCCCGCTGCTGGTGGTCATCGGCGGCTCCACCGGAGCCGGCAAGTCGACCCTGGTCAACGCGCTGGTGGGAAAGGCGGTCAGCCGCTCCGGCGCGATCCGCCCCACCACCCGTCGGCCGGTGCTGCTGCACCACCCGGACGACGAGCCCTGGTTCACCGGCTCCCGGATCCTGCCGGGCCTGGCCCGGGTCCACGCGGGGCTGCGGAGCGACGCCGAGGCGCCCGGCACCGGGGACACCACCGGGGACGTCGCCCCCGCGACCTCCCTCGAGCTGCACGGCGAGGAGCGGATCCCGCAGGGGCTCGCGCTGCTGGACGCCCCGGACATCGACTCGGTCGCGGCCGGCAACCGCGAGCTCGCCCGGCAGCTGCTGCGCGCGGCGGACCTGTGGCTGTTCGTCACCACCGCCAACCGCTACGCCGACGCCGTGCCCTGGGAGGTGCTGCGCACCGCCGCCGAGCGCGACGTCACGGTCGACGTGGTCATGAACCGCATTCCGGACCGCGAGGGCGTGGCCGGGGAGCTCGCCGAGGACCTGCGCGCCATGCTCGAGCGCAACGGGATCGAGGTGCACCGGCTCTTCCTGGTCCCGGAGACGGAGATCGACGCCGAGGGCATGCTCCCGCCCGCCGCGATCGGCGAGCTGCACGAGCACTTCACCCGCCTCGCCGCCGACGGCGCCGGGCGCAGCCGCATCGCCCGTCGCACCCTGGCCGGGGCGATCGACGGCCTCGCCGGCTCCGCCCGCAGCATCGCCGAGCACGCCGCCGAGCAGGACGCTCAGCGCCGGCAGCTGCACGAGCAGGCCGTCACCGCCTTCTCCGGCGCCCGGGAGCGGATCGACGACGCCCTCGGGGACGGCTCCCTGCTGCGCGGCGAGGTGCTGGCCCGCTGGCAGGACGTCGTCGGCACCGGCGAGTTCTTCCGCGGCGTCGAGGGGATCGTGACCCGGATGCGCGACCGCCTCGGCGCGACCCTGAGCGGTCGGCCCGCGCCCGCGATCGCCGCCGAGCAGGCGCTCGGCACCGGGCTCGTCCACGTGGTGATCGACGAGACCGCCCGGGGGGCCGAGCGGGCGGAGACCGCATGGCGCACGACCCCGGCCGGACGGCACCTCGTGGAGGGCCGCGACCTCGCTCGCATCCCCGACGGCTACGCCGAGGAGGTCTCCGCCGCGATCCGCGCCTGGCAGGGGGACGTGCTCGAGCTGGTGCGCGCGGAGGGCGCGGACCGGCGCACGAAGGCGCGCCTGCTCTCGCTCGGCGTGAACGCCGTCGGCGTGGCCCTGATGGTCGTGGTCTTCGCCTCCACCGCCTTCATCCCCACCGGACTCGAGGTCGGGGCCGGCGCCGCCACCGCCGTGGTGGGCCAGAAGCTGCTGGAGACGATCTTCGGCGACGAGGCCGTGCGCCGCATGGCCCGCGTGGCCCGGGAGTCGCTCACCACCCGTCTGGACGCCCTCGTCGCCGAGCGCTCCGGGCCCTTCCTGGAGCGTCTCGAGGACCTCGGGGAACCGGGCTCCGCCGAGCGGCTCGCGCAGGACGCCGAGGAGCTCGCCCAGCTCGCCGGCGAGATCCGGGAGGACTCATGAGCCCGCTGCTGAGACGTTCCCCGGACGAGCCCGCACCGCTGATCGAACGGATCGACGCCCTCGACCGCGCCGCCGAGTCCCTCGAGGGCGTCGCCCCGAGCAGCGAGCTCACGGCGGTGCACGAGGTGCTGGACCGCATCGACCGCCGTCGCGCCCTCTCCGCCGAGCACACCGTCATCGGACTCTTCGGCGCCACCGGATCCGGGAAGTCATCGCTGGTCAACTCCCTGGTCGGGAAGGACATCTCCCGTGCGGCGGTGCGCCGTCCCACCACCGCGACGCCCGTCGCCGCGGTGCTCGGCGGCAGCGGCAGCGATGCGCTGCTGGACTGGCTCGAGGTGGAGGACCGCCACCACCTCGACGGCACCGACGCCGCCCTCGCCGTGGCCGCGGCCCGCCCCGCCAAGGGCCGACGCTCCCGCCGCGAGCAGCCCTCCGGCCCTCCGGGGGTCGTGCTGCTGGACCTGCCGGACCTCGACTCCGTCGAGTCCGCCAACCGTGCCGTCGCCGAGCGGATGACCGGTCTGGTCGACGTGATCGTCTGGGTCACCGATCCGCAGAAGTACGCCGACGCCGTCCTCCATCAGGAGTTCGTGCGGCCCTTCGCCGGGCACGACGCCGTCACCGTGCTGGTGCTCAACCAGATCGACCGGATCCGCGAGCACGAGCGGGACGAGGTGCTCGCCTCCCTCGCCGGCATCGCCCGCGCCGACGGCCTGGACCGGGCCCCCGTGCTCGGGACCTCGGCGAGCACGGGGGAGGGGATCGAGCAGCTGCGCTCGCACCTGCTCATGATCGCCCGCGGCCGGGAGGCGATCGCCTCCCGTCAGCGCGCCGACGTGCGCGGCGCCGCCGAGGCGCTGCAGGCGACCGCCGACCCCGCAGGTCTCGTCGAGCGCGCCGCCCCCGCCGACGTCGACGCCCTGGTCGCGGACCTCGCCTCCGCGGCGCGGGTCGAGCCCGTCGCCCGGGCAGCCGGCGCCTCCTACCGCTACCGCGCGGCCGGGAAGGTGGGCTGGCCGCCCCTGCGCTGGCTGCGCACCGCCCGACCGGACCCGCTGCGACGGCTCGGCATCGGCCGCGAGCGCGACGGGGAGGGCCTCGAGCGCACCTCGCTGCCTGCCCCGGACGCCGCCGCACGAGCCCGCGCCGCCGGCGGGGTGCGCCGCTTCGCCGACGCCGCCTCCGAGGGCGGCAGCGATCCCTGGCGCGCCGCGATCCGGGGCGCGGCCCGCTCCCGCGAGGAGCAGCTGCCCGATGCGCTGGACCAGGCGGTCGCGGAGGCGGACCTGCGCTCCGGGACCACCTCCTGGTGGTGGCCCGTTCTCGACGTGCTGCAGTGGCTCGCCCTGCTCACCTGGGTGGTGGGACTGGGCTGGCTGGGCCTGAACGCGCTGCTGGCCTTCCTCGGGATCCCGCCGCCGCCGATGCCCATGGTCGAGGAGCTGTGGATCCCGATCCCGCTGCCCACCGTGATGGTGGTGCTCGGCATCGCCGCGGGCATCCTCCTCGGGGTGGCCGGGGGAGCCGTGGCCGCGCTGACCGCCACCCGGCACCGCCGTCGGGCTCGCCGCGTTCTCACCGCCCGGGTGCGGGACGTCGCCCATGAGCAGGTGGTCGGCGAGGTCGAGCAGGAGCTCGCGCGGGCCCGGGCGGCTGCGAGGGATCTCGCACTGGCGCACGGCTGAGCATCCAGGGGTGCCGTGTAGAATGGCTGGTCGACCGTGGCGTCGG
>NZ_JBQSWB010000016.1:0-73287 GCF_052446295.1 Brachybacterium sp. AOP43-C2-M15 | reverse complement strand
TGCCAGCGCGAAGACGCGCGGCGCGTGCAGAGGAGCGTCCTCCACATGGCGGGCGACCTCCAGGACCGCGGCGGCCAGAGCGGCGGTCGGGGCATCGAGAGGGTCCGGCTCCGGAGTCGTCATCGGATCGAGAGGTCCCTTACAGGTTCGGCCTGACAGAATGGGTGGACCGTCGCTGTGCGCGGCGGCACCACACTGTACCCGGAGCCCGGCATCGCTTCCTGCGCAGGCGCAGGAGGCAGGGCCGACTCCGACACCGAGGCACCTGAGGTTATCTGTGAGTTTCTCCGCCCCGTTCGGCGACATGCCACGGCCGCGCCCACGTCCGGCCCCTGATGCCGGCTCGACCGGTCCGAGAAGGATCTCACCGGTGGTGATCACGGTCGGCGTCCTCGTCGCGATGATCGTCCTGCTGGTGATCGCCTCCGAGGTGTGGACCAAATACCTGTGGATGGAGCAGCTCGACTACAGCGCTGTCCTGCTGACCCGCTGGGGCACCCAGGTGGTGCTCTTCCTCCTCGGCTTCGTGCTGTTCGCGGTGCCTCTGTTCTTCAGCCTGCGCCTGGCGTACACCAAGCGTCCGATCTATCCGCCGGTCACCCGTGAGCAGGAGGCCCTCGAGCAGTTCCGTGCGGCGGTGGATCCCCTTCGCCGCGGGCTCACCTACGGTGCCCCCGTCGTGATCGGTGCCTTCGGCGGCCTGGCCCTGTCCCGCCGCTGGCAGGACGTGCAGCTGTTCCTGCACCCGCAGGACTTCGGCCGCACCGATCCCGTCTTCGGCAACGACATCTCCTTCTACGTCTTCACCCTGCCGCTGATCGATCTCCTCGTCGCCTTCGGCCAGTTCGTGCTGCTGGTCGCGATCGTCGGTGCGCTCATCGGCCACTTCATCTACGGGGGCGTCAGCTGGGGGCAGGACAGCGGGCTCGAGGTCACGCAGTCGGCCCGCCGCCACCTCGGCGTGCTCGCCACGATCTACGTGCTGCTGCTGGGCGCCGGCCACTGGTTCCAGCGCTACGACCTGCTCACCGCGGAGCACTCCCGCTTCGAGGGCGCGTCCTACGCGGACGTCAACGCCATCCTCCCCGCCCAGACCATCCTCGCGATCGCCTCGATCGCCGTGGCGGCGCTGTTCGTGGTGTGGATCTTCCGCTCCGACTGGCGCATCCCCGCCATCGGCGCGGGCCTGATGATCCTGTCGACCCTGGTGGTCGGCAACCTCTACCCGTGGGCGATCCAGCAGTTCCAGGTCCAGCCCAATGAGCGCGCGCTGGAGCAGACCTACATCCAGCACAACATCGACGCCACCCGCACCGCGTTCAACCTCGACGACGTCCGCGAGGTCCCGTACACGGCGACCACCGACGCCGAGCCCGGTGCGCTGCGCGAGGACGCCTCGACCACCGCGCAGATCCGCCTGATGGATCCCAACATCATCTCTCCCACGTTCGAACAGCGCGAGGCGAACCGTCGCTACTGGGGCTTCGACGAGGTGCTCAGCGTGGATCGGTACCAGATCGACGGCGAGCTGCAGGACACCGTGATCGGTGTGCGCGAGCTGCGACCGGACAAGTTCGGCCTCTCCGACCGCTCCTGGGTGGACCAGCACATCATCTACACCCACGGCTACGGGACCGCGGCCGCGCACGGGAACCGCCGCAACGCCGACGGCGAGCCCAGCTTCCTGCAGTCCGGTGTGCCGGGCGACGGGGCCTTCGGCGATCACGAGGAGCGCGTCTACTTCGGGCGCTACTCCCCGGACTACTCGATCGTCGGGGCCCCCGAGGGGAGCGAGCCCGAGGAGTTCGACTACCAGCGCGGCGGCACCGACGACGAAGAGGGCGGCGAACAGGTCTACAACACCTTCACCGGAGACGGCGGCCCCTCGGTCGGCGGCTTCTTCCATCAGCTTCTGTACGCGGTCAAGTTCCGTGACCCGAACATCGTGATCTCGAACTACCTCAACGAGGAGTCGCAGATCCTCTACGACCGCGACCCACAGCAGCGCGTCCGCGAGGCCGCACCGTTCCTGTCGCTGGACTCCCAGATGTATCCGGCCGTGGTCGACGACGAGCTGGTGTGGGTGATCGACGGCTACACCACCACCACGGAGTACCCCTACGCGCAGTCGGTGGACCTGGACCAGACCGTCAACGACTCCCAGACCAGTCCCAACGACACCGCGCCCAACCGGGAGCGTTCGGCGAACTACATGCGCAACTCCGTCAAGGCCACCGTCAGCGCCTTCGACGGCTCGGTGACGCTGTACACCTGGGACACCGAGGACCCGATCCTGCAGTCCTGGTCCGAGGTGTTCCCCGAGGCGCTGAAGCCGGCCTCGGACATCAGCGGCGAGCTGATGTCGCACCTGCGATACCCCGCGGACTACTTCAAGGCCCAGCGGGACATCCTCGCGACCTACCACGTCACCGACGCGGACGACTTCTTCACCCAGCAGGACTTCTGGCAGGTGCCTCCGGACCCGACCGTGCCGGCGCCCACCAACCCCGACGGCAGCACCGGCCAGCAGGCCCCGCAGCCGCCGATGTACCTGACCATGCAGATGCCGGACGCGGACTCCCCGCGGTTCATGCTCTCCTCGAGCTTCATCCCCTCCGAGGGGCAGAACGTGCTCACCGGCTACCTCGCGGTGGACTCCGAGACCGGCAACGATTCCGGGAATCCTGCGGACTCCTTCGGGGACATGACGCTGCTGGTGCTGCCTTCCTCGAACCCGGTCAACGGACCCGGTCAGGTGCAGGCGACCTTCAACGCCGAGCCGAACGTGTCCCAGGCGCTGAACCTGCTCAAGTCCGGCAACTCCGAGGTCAAGAACGGCAACCTGCTCACCCTGCCGGTGGGCGGTGGTCTGCTGTACGTCCAGCCCGTCTACCTGCAGTCCTCGCAGGCCGGCGGCGGCACCCAGTATCCGCTGCTGCAGATGGTGCTGGTCTCCTTCGGCGAGAAGATCGGCTTCGCGCCGACCCTCGACGAGGCGCTGGACCTGGTCTTCGGCGGTGACTCCGGCGCTTCCGCCGGCGACGCCGAGGTCATCGATCCCGATGCACCCTCGGGCACGGCCGACGCCGAGACCGGGGAGGGCACCGTCGACGAGGGTGAGGACGAGAGCGCGAGCGAGGGCGAGGACGCCGGCGGCGGGGAGGACGCCCCCGCTGATGACGCCCAGGCCCCGGCTGCCGACGGCTCTGCGCAGGAGCGCCTGGACCAGGCGCTCGAGGACATGGACGCCGCCGTGGTCGAGGCAGAGACCGCCATGGAGGAGGGTGACTGGGCCGCGTACGGCGAGGCCCAGGAGAAGATCGGCGATGCGCTCGAACGGGCCATCTCCGCGAACCAGGAGCTGGGCGGCACCGGAATGCCGGAGCAGCCCTCCGACGGCGGAGAGGGCTGACCCTCGCAGGACGCCACAGCGGGCGCCCGATCGGCTCCGGTCTCGCACCGGAACCGGTCGGGCGTCCTGGTGTTCAGGCAGGTGAACGACCTGTGAACGTGGTCTGGCACACGTTGACCCCCTGTCGAGTGGACTCGGCGGCGGCAGGGGCCTAGAGTTACTGATGTCGCCGCGGGGTGGAGCAGTTCGGTAGCTCGCCGGGCTCATAACCCGGAGGTCGTAGGTTCAAATCCTGCCCCCGCTACGAAGAGAAGACCCCTGGTCAGTGGACACACTGACCGGGGGTCTTTCGTTGCGCTCCCGGACTCTGCGACCGAGATGCGGCGACCGAGGTGGCGCGCAGGGATCAACCGAAGGTCAGCCAGGCCAGGTAGCCGACGAGACCGAACGATATGAGGGAGAAGACCACGGCGAGAGAGCAGGAGACGTAGTAGACCGTCCTGCGTAACGGGCTCGGCTGCTGGGCCATGGAGAACTCCTCGGTGTCGGTGCGTGGGCTCATCCTTCCAGACAGCGATCCTCCGGGGCACGTGGACGGTGCGACTCACCGAGAAGCCTCGCAGAGTCGAAGCCGTCGGCCGACTCTGGCACGATGTCGGCCATGACTGCGCCGTCCCCGTCCACCTCTCGCACGCTCCTGTTCATCGGTGACTCGATCACGGACTGTCATCGCTCCGAGGACCCGGACGGGCTCGGGAGCGGCTACGTCCGGCTGATCGCCGAACACCTCGCCGAGGCAGGCACCGCCGCGACCGTCGTCAACCGTGGGATCGGCGGGCACAAGGTCTCCGACCTGGTGGCGAGGTTCGGGCCCGACTGCCTCGATCTCGGCCCCGACCTGGTCACGGTGTACGTCGGGGTCAACGACTCCTGGCACTACGTCCAGGGCCTCGACCACGTCAGCGAGGAGTCCTTCGAGCAGGACTACCGGTGGATGCTGGGACAGCTCGCCGAGCAGGTGCCGGGGGCTCCGGTGGTCATGGTGCTCCCCTTCGTCGCGGACATCGACGAGGAGGCGGCGCGGATCCACGGAGATCTCGACGGCAAGGTCGCGATCATCCGACGCCTCGCCCAGGAGCACGGTCACGTCCTCGTCGACCTCGAGCAGGTGCTCGCCGACGCACTCGCCTCGGGACTGTCCCCCGCGGAGATCGCCGGGGACGGTGTGCATCCGACTCCCGCGGGGCACCGCCTGATCGCGGACGCCTGGCTCCACGCCACCGGGCTCTGACCGCGTCGCTCCCCGTCCGCGACCGACCGTCCGCGCTCAGCGCAGCGGAGCGGTGACGTCCACGGACAGGAATCCCCGACGGAAGCTGCGAGCGTCGATCACCAGCAGATCCGCGGGCCGCACCGGATTGCGCAGATGCACGTGGCCGCTGCGCGCATCCGCCCCGACCACGGCGAAGACGTGGTTCACGGGCAGCGGTCCCGCGGCGCTCGGCACCCGGCAGCTCAGAGGATGCGTCGAGGCGGTGATCGCGCGCCCCTCGGCCCGCCAGGCGAGGATCTGGGCGGCGCCGGGCAGCCGCAGCAGAGTCCGTCCCCGCTGCCCCAGCAGCAGCTCGAAGCCGAAGCGGGCCATCCCACGCTGGAGGAACAGGTAGTCGCCGGCCACGCGGGCGGCGATCGCCTTCTCGAGCACTCCCACCCAGCCGGGGTTCGCCCCGTCCCGTCGGCCGTACTGGAAGACGCCGCGGTCGTCGACCGGCAGGTGCCGGTCGACCCGGATCGGCTCCGCCGCGCCGGGCAGGCGCACCGTCACGATCCCGCCCTCCTCGGCGGCCAGCAGGCCGCGCAGTCGCTCCGGCGCGGTCTCGTGGACCGCGAGCATGGGGGCCATCAGCCAGCAGTCCCCGAGCCGTCCCTGCCGCGGACGCCGCAGCGCCGACGGGGCCAGCGGCCCACGATCCGGGGCGAGGGCGGTGGACCGCGGCCCGGGCGGCAGGTGACGGACGTCGTCGACGGAGCGTGCGCCCCCGGCGGTGTGCATGGCGCCGACGGCGCCTCCTTCCCCGCGGGACGCATCGCGCGCCCGCCCCGTGGGGGCGAGCGCGCGAAGGGTGCGGCGCCAGGTGCGCACGCGCGGAGCGGGGAGGGCCATCGAGGTCCGCTCCCGTCTCCTCAGAGGTCGACGATCAGTGTGCTTCGGCGGGCACGATCTTCTGCCCGGTGCGCTCCATGACCTCGTGGAACCAGGGCTGGGAGATGTCGAAGGCCTTGTGCCCGGCGACCCGGTCGAACTCGACGGCGCGCAGCACGTTCCCGCGCTCCTCGTCGTGCCCGATCAGTCCCGAGCCGCCCTCGAGGGCGACCTGCACGGCGAGGTCCGTCATCGACTTGATCAGTCGCAGGTCCTCGGCGTTCGCCTTGGCGGAGCGGGAGAAGTATCCCGACTTCTGGACCATGACCTTCTCCGCGCCGAGCTTCTCGGCGAACTGCTTCGCGAACCACTGGCCGGGGTTGATCGTGTCGATCTTCACGTGGCCGAAGGGATCCTTCTCGGGCTCCTCGCCGCGAGCCTGCATCTCCGCGACGATCTCGGGGATCCCGGCGCCCTCGGAGAGGAAGATGTTCACGCAGCCGGCATCGTCCATGACCGCCTTGAGGCGCTCGACCTCGGCGTCGATGTCCAGGGCCAGCTCGGGCAGGAACACCGCGTGCACGTCCCAGCGCTCGGCGCGATGGCCGATGCCCGGCAGCCACTCCTGCTTCGAGTGCCAGTCCTGGTAGTACTCGGCCGCCTGGGCGGTGAGGTAGCCGCACGCCCGGCCCATGATCTCGTGGATGATCAGCATCTTGGGGTTCGAGCCGTGCTCGGCGATGATGTTCTGCGCGAAGATGCTGGTCTGCTCCGCCGCGCTCATCGCACCGAGGGACTGGCGGACCGGCACGATGTCGTTGTCGATCGTCTTCGGCAGGCCCACCACCTGCAGCTCGTGACCGTTCTCGTGCAGGTACGCGGCGAGGTCCGCAGCGGTGGTGTTGGTGTCGTCGCCGCCGATGGTGTGCAGCACGTCCACCCCGTCGGCCTTGAGCTTGTCCGCGGCGACCTCGAGGGCGTTCTCGCCCTCGGCGATCAGACCGCGCTCGACCAGGTCGGCGGTGTTGGTGAGCTTCACCCGGGAGTTGCCGATGGGGGAGCCGCCGAAGTCGTGCAGCAGACCGGCCTTCGCGCGCACCTCGTCGTCCACCACCAGCTTCTCCCCGGAGAGCAGCCCCCAGTAGCCGTGCTTGTAGGCGATGATCTCGACGTCGGGCACCAGCTCGGTGTAGCGCTCGATCAGACCGCCGACGGCGGAGGACAGGCAGGGGGCATAGCCACCGGCGGTCAGGAGGGCGACACGCTTGACGGTCATGGAGAGGGGTTCCCTTCACGGTTCGGGGTCACGACGGATCGAGTCTACCGATCCGGGCCCCCCTGCTCGTGCCGAGCGCTCTGCGGTGGACAGCGCCGGTCGGCCGGGGACGGCTGCGCCTCCCGTCTCCCGCCTCGTCCCCGCCTGGATCTCCGTCCGGCTCCCGCCTCCCGTCCGCGGGGGAGCGACCGGGACGTCGCGCCGCTACCTCTCGGCGAGGGCCTCGAGGATCTCCTCGTGCAGGCGGCCGTTGGTCGCCACCGCGGAGCCCCCGAAGGGGCCGTCCTCGCCTTCCAGCGAGGTGAAGCGCCCACCGGCCTCGGTGACGATCGGCGCCAGTGCGACCATGTCGTGCAGGGCCAGCTCCGGCTCGCACGCGGCGTCGACCGCTCCCTCGGCCACCAGCATGTAGGACCAGAAGTCCCCGTAGGCGCGGGTGCGCCAGAAGCGCTGCATCAGGTTCAGCATCTGCGGAAGACGGTCGCGATCGGCCCAGCCGTGCAGGGACGAGTAGGACAGCGAGGCCTCCTCGAGGGACTCCACGGCGGAGACCTGCAGGCGGGAGGCGCTGCTGATGCGCGTGCCGGTCCAGGCACCGGCGCCCTCCCCGCCCCACCAGCGCCGACCCAGCGAGGGGGCGGAGACCAGCCCGATCACGGGTCGGCCGTCCTCGATCAGTCCGATCAGCGTGCCCCACACCGGCACGCCGCGCACGAAGTTGCTGGTGCCGTCGATGGGGTCGATGACCCACTGGCGCGGGGAGGCCCCCGTGGTGCCGAACTCCTCGCCGATCACCTGATCGCGGGACCGGGAGCGGGACAGCTGCGAGCGCACGAGCTGCTCGGCGGCCCGGTCGGCGTCGGTGACCTCGGTGAGGTCCGGCTTGGTGGAGACCTCGAGGTCCTGCGCCTTGAAGCGCGACATGGTCAGCTGGTCCACGGCGTCGGCGAGCACATGGGCCAGGCGCAGGTCATCGGCGAATCGACTCGACATGCGCCCACACTACGGCGCGGGGGAGCGCTCGGCGGTCAGCGACGCGGACGTCGGCTCGGACTGCTCACGGCTCCCCGTCACAGCTCCCAGGGATCGTTCTTGCGCAGCGCGGTCGCGAGGCGCCGATAGGAGACCAGCCGGGCGGGCCCGGCCGTGCCGGCGCCGCCGGCGGCGACCAGCTCGTCCAGGGCGCAGTCCGGGGCGTCCTCGAGATGCGTGCACCCGCGAGGGCACTGCTCGGCCAGCTCGGCCAGGTCGGCGAACGCCTCCAGCAGCTCCTCGGGATCCACATGGCCCAGTCCGAAGGAGCGCACGCCGGGGGTGTCGATGACCCACCCGTCGTCCTCGGGCAGCGGCATCGCGAGGGCGGAGGACGAGGTGTGCCGCCCTCGCCCGGTGACGTCGTTGACGACGCCGATGGCGCGGTCCGTCCCCGGCACCAGGGCGTTCAGGAGCGTCGACTTGCCCACCCCGGAGTGACCGATGAGCACGCTCACGCGCCCGGCCAGCCGTTCGCGCAGCTCCTCGAGGCCCACGATCGCCTCGTGCGCCTCGTGCGCCTCGTGCGCCTCGTGCCCGTCCTGCGCCTCGTCCTCCGTGTCGCCCGTCGAACCGCGCCGGGTGACCACGTGGTCCAGCCCCAGCGGCGCATAGCTGGTGAGGAACGGCTCGGGGGAGCGCAGATCCGTCTTGGTGAGCACCAGCAGCGCATCGATGCCCGCCACGTAGGCGGCCACCAGGCAGCGGTCGATCATGCCCCCGCGCGGCTCGGGATCCGCGACGGCGGTGACCATCACCATGAGGTCGACGTTGGCGACCAGCGGGCGCTCGGTGGCGTCGTCGTCGTCGGCGCTGCGCCGCAGGAAGGAGCTGCGCTCCTGGATCCGCACGATCCGGGCCAGTGACCCGTCACGACCCGAGACATCGCCGACCAGGCCCACCAGGTCGCCCGGCACGACGGGGGAGCGGCCCAGCTCCCGCGCCCGCATCGCGATGACGGTGCGCTGCTCGGGCGTCCCCTCGCCGAGCACCGTCCGCCAGCGCCCACGGTCCACGGAGACCACGCGGGCGATCACGGCGTCCTCGTGCTTCGGGCGCTCCTTCGTGCGGGGCCGCGATCCGCGCCGGTTGGGCCGGACGCGGACGTCGCTCTCGTCGTACTCGCGGGCGGAGCGCCTCACTCCTCCTCCTGCCCCGGCTCCGGGTGCAGCATCGACAGCCACATCCCCACGAAGTCGGGGAGCGTCTTCTGCGTGGTGCCGATGTCCACCACGCACAGGTCCGGCACCCGCAGCCCGATGATCGCGCCCGCGGTCGCCATGCGGTGGTCCTCGTAGCTCTCGAACACCTCGCCGTGCAGCGGCCCGGGATGGATCTCGAGCCCGTCCTCGACCTCGACGGTGCGGGCGCCGATCTTGGTCAGCTCCGTGGCCAGTGCTCGCAGCCGGTCGGTCTCGTGGCCGCGCAGGTGCGCGATGCCGTGCAGACGGGAGGGGGAGTCGGCCAGCGCGCACAGGGCGGCGACCGTCGGCACCAGCTCGCCCATGGTGGACATGTCGGCGTCGATCCCGCGGATCTGCCCGGTGCCGCGCACGCAGATCGTCTCCTCCTCGCGCCACACCTCACCCCCCATCCGGGCCAGCAGCTCGCGGTAGGCATCGCCGGGCTGGGTGGTGGTCTCGGGCCAGTCGTCCACCGCGATGGTGCCCTCGGTGGCCATCGCGGCCGCCAGGAACGGCCCCGCGTTGGACAGATCGGGCTCCACCACGACCTGCACCGGTCGGATCGGGGCACGGGTGACGGTCCAGCTGTGGCGTCCGTGCTCGTCCACCTGGTGGGAGGTCTCCACCCCGGCGCGGCGGAGGGTCTCGGCAGTCATCTCGATATGGGGCAGCGAGGGGAGGGTCTCGCCGACGTGGACCAGCTCGACATCCTGGTCGGCCCGGGCCGCGACCAGCAGCACGTTGGAGACGAACTGGCTCGAGGCCGAGGCATCGATCTCGATCCGCCCGCCGCGCAGGCGGCCCGTGCCGTGGACGGTCAGGGGGAGGTGGCCGGGCTCGCCGTGCTCGGTGACCTCCACGCCCTGCTGGCGCAGCGCCTCGATCACCGCGTCCATCGGCCTCTGCAGCGCGGCGTCGTCCCCGATGAAGCGGACGTCGCCGTGATGCAGAGCCGCGAGCATCGGGACGAAGCGCATCACCGTCCCGGCCAGTCCGGTGTGGATCTCGACGGGCTCGGCGGGGTGCTCGGCCGGCGGGGGCAGCGGCGTCACGTGCAGGGCCCCGTCCTGCACCTCGAGCACCGCCCCGAGGCGCTCGAGCGCATCACGCATCAATCGGGTGTCACGGGAGACCAGCGCACCGCGCAGCACGGAGGGCTCGTCGGCCGCGGCGGCCAGCAGCATCCAACGAGCGGTCAGGGACTTCGAGCCCGGGACCCGCACCAGGGCGTCGACCGGCCGGTCGGCGACCGGTGCGTTCCACAGCACCTCGGAGGTCATCAGGTCAGCCGCGCTGGTCGGCGAGCTGCTTCTGTGCGGTCTCCACCGCGCTCTTCGCCCTCTTCTCGAGGGAGCCGGCCTTCTTCTCGATCTGACGCTGCTTCGCGGCCGCCTTCTTCTGGCTGCGCTCGATGAACTTGTTCGCGCGGTAGCCGAGCGAGGGGCGGCCGTCGTGGTCGACCACGGCCAGCAGCACGCCGCCGAGCAGACCCGCGTCGGTGAGGATCGACTGGACCTCCTGCGTGAGCTCCTCGCCGCGCAGCTCCCAGACCTTCTTGCGGCCCGCCCAACCGATCGACGTGGTCAGCAGCAGCGTCGCCGCAGCTGCGCGGGGGTAGCGATTGGTGGCGTACAGGACGCCGGCGCCGGCGGCGATCGCACCGGTGGCGCGGACCACGCCGCGCACGTCCAGGAAGTCGGGCGCGGAGCTCTTGGCGAGGGCGGAGTCGACCGCGTCGAAGGCCTCCGGGGAGACGTCGATCTCCCGCTCGGGGTGCAGTGCGGTGCGCACGCCCTCGAAGATGAAGGGGGCGGCGAGCAGGGGTCGTGCGATGCGGCGGACCAGGGCCATGGTGTCCTCACGTTCTCGACGGGTGTCAGCATGTCCGGTGACCCCCGTGTCGGGCAGGTCACCGGCGACCAGACTACCGCCCGGGGAACAATCGGCACGTCCGTCTCGTTGCACAGGGCGGCGCGGCATCACCGCCACGCCGTGACGACGAGACGCCGGCCGGGGCCGGGGAGCGGAGGCAGCGCATGGCGGCAGCAGTGCTGGAGCAGGCTCCGCCCTGTCCCGGTGGCGTAGGTTTGAGGGCGATGACGCAGACACACCCCACCCCGAGCCCCGACGCGGGCACGCCGGAGCCGCACCGTGAGCCGGTCGATCCGGCGACCGTCGGTCCCGACGGCGAGGCCGGCGCAGCCGCGCCGACCGGCACCGAGGGCTTCGACTTCGAGTCCGAGGCGCTCTCGCACCTTGACTCGCTCTACGGCGGTGCGCTGCGGATGACCCGCAACCCGCACGACGCCGAGGACCTGGTCCAGGAGACCTTCGTGAAGGCGTTCCGGGCGCGGGACCGGTTCACCCCGGGCACGAACATGCGGGCGTGGCTGTACCGGATCATGACCAACAGCTACATCTCGATCTACCGCAAGCAGCAGCGCCGTCCCAAGGAGGCGTGGTCCGAGACGGTCGAGGACTGGCAGCTGGCCGAGGTCGCCGGGCACACCAGCGAGGGCCTGCGCTCGGCGGAGACCGAGGCGCTCGACCACCTTCCCGACTCGGCGGTGAAGGATGCGCTGGGCGAGCTGCGCGAGGACTACCGCATGGCCGTCTACCTCGCGGACGTCGAGGGCTTCGCCTACAAGGAGATCGCCGAGATCATGGACACCCCGATCGGGACCGTCATGTCCCGGCTCCATCGGGGACGGCGACAGCTGCGGGAGATGCTCTCGGACTACGCCTACCGCAGCGGCTTCCTGCGCGGGGGCTCGGCAGCTGCCGGCGCCGAGGCCCGGCAGAGCACCGGGACGACGACGGACCGGGAGGAGGAACGATGAACCAGGACGAGGGCACCCCGCAGCGTGACCTGCGCTATGGGCTCGAGGAGGCTCTGGACGGCGAGCTGCCGCGCGAGATGGTCGAGCGGATGCAGCGCCACACCAGCGACTGCCCCGAGTGCGCCGACGAGTGGGAGCAGATGCGCCGGATCAAGGAGCTGGTGCGTCGCAGCTGTGCGGACCGTGCACCCTCCGAGCTGCGCGAGCGCATCGCCGTGCAGTGCCGCACCGTGTCGGTGACGCGGACCGAGGCGGACGGCAGCACCGTCCGCGTCACCAGGACCACCACCACCCGGCGCACCTACCCCGGCTCCTGAACGGGCGCGCCCGCGGCGCCGGCCCCAGCCAGGGCACCATGCCGCGCCTGTGCACGACGAAGGGCTCCTCCCTGCAGGGAGGAGCCCTTCGTCGTGTCGCGCTCGGCGACCTCACGGTCAGCAGTTGGGGCGCTTGCCGTGATTCGCGCCGTTCTTACGGCGAGCCTTGCGCTTGCGTCCTCGCTTGCTCATCACGATCTCCTTCCTTCGGCCCGGATGACCAGTCGATTGTGCCACACCGCCCTGGGGCCGGCGCCGTCGCGAGCACGGGGTGGACGGGGCTGAGTCCGAGGTCACGTGCCCGGGACCGGGGTGCGGCGCAGGGCTCAGGAGGAGGTGCCCAGCCAGGAGCCGAATCCGCCGTGCAGGACGAGCCACGCCATCAGCCCGTAGCCGGTCTGCCCGGGATGGTCGCCGGAGGAGCGCGCCAGATCGGTCTCCCACTGGTCGTGGCCGACCAGGCCGCCGACGGTGTCGACGTAGGGCACCCGACGGCGTGAGCAGACGTCCTCGAACGCACCGGAGAGCTCTCGCACCGCGGTCGTCGTGCCCGCGTCGCGGCTCGGGGCGGGTCCCACCACGAAGGCCGGGATCCGCAGCCGCTCGAGACCGTCGAGGATCTTGGCCAGGTTCAGGCGCGAACGGGCCAGGGAGATGCCCGCCTCGACGTCGGCACGACCCATGGCCAGCACCACCCGGTGGTCGACGGAGCCGTCGGCCTGCCCCTGCTGCGAGAAGCGACGGTGGACGTCCGCGTCCCAGCGCTCGGCGAGCTCGGCGGAGGTCTCCCCGGGCAGCGCGGCGCTGAAGACGTCGATGCGGCTGTCCGCCCCCTGCTCGCTGGCCACGGCGCGCCCGAGCCACCCCAGCGCCCGAGCGTCACCGATCCCGGCGAGGAGCTCGTCTCCGAGCGCGATGATCCGGATCCGGGAATCCGGACTCGGGGCGTGCGTCATGGGCACTGTGTGCACCGGGACCTCCTGGCACGGGGACGGGGGACGTCAACTCTAACGGCGCCGCGCATCCCGGGCGAACCCGGGATGCGCGGCGATGATCAGGCCTCGAAGGCCCGGTCCACCAGATCCTCCTGCTCGATCTTGTGGGTGGCGTTGGAGCCGGTGGCCGGGGAGGCGGAGGCATGGCGGGCCACGACCCGCAGGGTCCGACCCACCTCGATGGCGAAGTGCATGGCCATGAAGCTCCACGAGCCCTGGTTCTGCGGCTCCTCCTGGACCCACACCAGCTGCGCGTCCGGGTAGCTCTCCAGCGCCGCCTTCAGCTCGTCGGCGGGCAGCGGGTAGAGCTGCTCGACGCGGACGATCGCGACGTCGCTCGCCTCGGTCTTCTCGCGGCGGGCGAGCAGGTCCCAGTACACCTTGCCGGAGCTGATCAGCACTCGGCGCACTCCGGCGGGGTCCACGGTGGTGTCCGGCAGGACCGGCTGGAAGGTCCCGGAGGTGAACTCCTCGACCTGGCTCACGGCGGCCTTGTTGCGCAGCATCGACTTCGGGGTGAAGACGATCAGCGGCTTCTTCGGCTCGGTCAGAGCCTGCCTGCGCAGCAGGTGGAAGTAGCTCGCGGGGGTGGAGGGGACCGCCACGCGCATGTTCTCCTCGGCGCACATCTGCAGGAAGCGCTCGATGCGCGCGGAGGAGTGATCCGGTCCCTGGCCCTCGTAGCCGTGGGGGAGCAGCAGCACCACGCTCGCCTTCTGGCCCCACTTCTGCTCGGAGGCGGAGATGAACTCGTCGATGATGGTCTGCGCGCCGTTGACGAAGTCGCCGAACTGCGCCTCCCACAGCACCAGCGACTGCGGGCTCTCCACCGAGTAGCCGTACTCGAAGCCCAGCGCCGCGAACTCCGAGAGCGAGGAGTCGTAGACGTTGAAGCGGGCCTGGTCGTCGGAGAGGTAGGACAGCGGGGTCCAGGTGTCGCCGTTCTCGTGGTCGATCAGCACGCTGTGACGCTGCACGAAGGTGCCGCGGCGGGAGTCCTGGCCGGCCAGGCGCACCCGGTGGCCCTCCATGAGGAGCGAGCCGAAGGCGATCAGCTCGCTGAAGGCCCAGTCGATGTTCCCGGAGGTCGCCATCTGGGTGCGGCGCTCGAGCACCGTCCTCAGCTTGGGATGCACGGTGAAGGAGTCGGGGACGTCGGAGAACGCCTCCCCGATCCGATCCATCACGGAGGGATCGACCGCGGTCACGGCCTGCTCGGGACCGGAGGGTCCCTGCTGGGAGTCGGGCAGCTCCAGGCCCTGCACGTTCTTCTCCTGCTCGGCCTCGGCGGGGGCCGCATCCCCACGGGTGGCGGCGAACGCCTCGTCCAGGTGCTCCTGGAAGTTGCGCACCAGCCCCTCGGTCTCCTCCTCCGTGAGGTCTCCCCGCTCGATGAGCGCCTCGGTGTACTGCTTGCGGGTCGAGGGCTTCTCGTTGATCAGCTTGTACATCTCCGGCTGCGTCATCGAGGGGTCGTCGCCCTCGTTGTGGCCGCGGCGGCGGTAGCAGACCATGTCGATGACCACGTCGCGATGGAACTTCTGGCGGAACTCGAAGGCGATCTCCGCGACCCGCACGCACGCCTCCGGGTCGTCGCCGTTGACGTGGAAGATCGGCAGCTGCGTCGACTTCGCGACGTCCGTCGAGTAGAACGAGGAGCGCGAGGAGTCCGGCAGCGTCGTGAAGCCGATCTGGTTGTTGATGATCACGTGGATCGTGCCGCCGGTGCGGTAGCCGCGCAGCTCGGAGAGGTTCAGGGTCTCGGTGACCACGCCCTGTCCGGCGAAGGCGGCGTCGCCGTGGACGAGCACCGGCAGCACCGGGAAGTCCTCGGGGCGCTCGAGGCGGTCCTGCTTGGCGCGGACGATGCCCTCGAGCACCGGGTTGACGGCCTCGAGGTGGGAGGGATTCGCGGCGAGGTAGACCTTGGTGGACTTGCCGTCGTGCGAGGTGTAGGTGCCCTCGGTGCCCAGGTGGTACTTGACGTCGCCCGAGCCGAGCTTCTTGCCGAAGTTGCCCTCGAATTCCTGGAAGATCTGGCCGTAGCTCTTGCCGGCGAGGTTCGAGAGCACGTTGAGACGACCCCGGTGGGACATGCCGATCGCGACCTCGTCGAGCTCCTCGTGGGCGGCGCCGTGCAGCACCGCGTCGAGCATCGGGATGACGGCCTCGCCGCCCTCGAGCGAGAAGCGCTTCTGACCAACGAACTTCGTCTGCAGGAAGGTCTCGAACGCCTCGGCGGCGTTGAGCCGGTCCATGATGTGGGTGAGCTCGGCCTTGTCGAAGGGCTTGCGCGGCGTCTCCATCTTCTGCTGGATCCAGTCGCGCTCCTCCGGATCGGAGATGTGCATGTACTCGACGCCGATGGTGCGGCAGTAGGCGTCGCGCAGCACGCCGAGGATGTCCCTCAGGGGCAGCGCGTCCTTGCCGCCGAGCCCGCGGGTGGGGAAGGTCCGGTCGAGGTCCCAGAGGGTCAGGCCGTAGGTCTCGACGTCGAGATCCGGGTGATGGCGCACCTTGTACTGCAGCGGATCGGTGTCCGCCATCAGGTGCCCGCGCACGCGGTAGGCGTGGATCATGTCCATCACCCGGGCGAGCCGCTCGGAGTGGGTGTGCTTCAGGGGGTTGTCCGGCACCCAGCGCACCGGCTGGTAGGGCAGGCGCAGCGAGGCGAAGACCCGGTCGTAGAAGCCGTCCTTGCCCAGCAGCTTGTCGCCCATCTTCTTCAGGAACTCGCCGGAGGCGGCGCCCTGGATGATGCGATGGTCGTAGGTCGAGGTCAGGGTCATGACCTTCGAGATCGCCAGGTCGGCCAGGGTCTGGGAGCTGGCACCCTGGAACTGCGCGGGGTAGTCCATCGCGCCGACGCCGACGATCACGCCCTGGCCCTGCATGAGCCGGGGGATCGAGTGGACGGTGCCGATCCCGCCGGGATTGGTCAGCGACACGGTGGTGTGCGAGAAGTCGTCCATCGTGAGCTTGCCCGCGCGGGCCTTCCTCACGACCTCCTCGTACGCCTTCCAGAACCCGTGGAAGTCGAAGCGCTGGGCGGCCTTGATGTTGGGGACCACGAGGCCGCGCGATCCGTCCGGGCGCGGCATGTCGATGGCGAGGCCGAAGTTCACGTCCTCCCGCTTGAGCAGGAGGGGCTTGTCCTTCTCGTCGACGTCGAAGCCGTTGTTCAGATCCGGGACCTCGGTGATCGCCTCGATCATCGCCCAGCCGATGAGGTGGGTGAAGGACACCTTGCCGGCGCGGTGGCGCTGGAGGTGGTTGTTGATGACGATGCGGTTGTCGAACAGAAGCTTCACCGGCACGTCGCGCACCGAGGTGGCGGTGGGGACGGCGAGCGACTCGCCCATGTTGCGGACCACGGCGGCGGCCGGACCGCGCAGCTTGACCGCCTCGGGCTCCCTCAGCTCCACCGCCGGGATCTGCGCCGTCGTGGTGGGGACCTTCGCGGGGCGGTCGGAGGTGGTCGAGACGGCCGGCGCCCTGCCGGAGGAGGAGCTCCCGGCGGCGTCGGCGGAGCCCTTCGAGGAGCCGCTCTTCGAGGAACCGTTCTTCCCGGACCCGGAGGAGCTCTTCGCGGGAGCGGAGCTCTCCTTCTCGGGAGCAGGGGAGTCCTTCTCGGGGTCGGCGTTCACGGCAGAGGATTCCTTCGCGGGCTGGGAGTCGGCGGCAGGGGCGTCGGCCGACGAGGGGGAGGGGGAGGAGGCGGTGGAGGTCCCGTCATCCGCGGGCGTCGCCGTCGACGTCGCGGGGGGAGCCGTGGATGCCTCGGAGGAGGACGAGGAGGACGAGGAGGACGAGGAGGACGAGGAGGACGAGGAGGACGAGGAGGATGAGGCGGCCGAGGAGGCCTCGGAGGTCACCGCGCCGTCGGCGGAGAAGAACTCCGCCCAGCTGGGGTCGACGCTCCCAGGGTCCTCGCGCCACTGCTCGCGGAGTGCGTCCACGAGCCACTGATTCGGGCCGAACTCCGTGGAGTCGGAGTCCTGTGTCTGCTGTGACACTCTGAGATCGCCAGCCTTCTCACGGTCGAGAGATACGGAATGACCACAGCCTAGCGGCAGGACGTTCCGGGCGTGGGCGCTCGCCCGCGCCTCGACCTGTGAAGATGTCGTGAGGTGGGGGACGTCACGCCGAGCTCGGGGCCCCCGGCAGCACCACTCGGATGAGGGAGGAGCGCCCCGACTGCGCGTGCTCGCTGCGAGGGTCGTCCAGCACTTCGATGGTGCCCCCGTGCAGGCCCACGGCCCAGCGTGCGATCGCGAGCCCGAGTCCGGTGCCTCCGGAGGTGTCGGCGTAGCCGCCGCGCTGGAACCTCTCGAACACCCGCGAGCGGTCCTCGCGGGCGATTCCCGGCCCCTCGTCGTGCACGTCGATGCGCACCCCCTCGCCCTCCGCCGTGCTCGAGGCGGAGATGTGGATGCGCCCTCCCTGCGGGGAGTGACGGGCGGCGTTCTCGAGCAGGTTGTGGATGACCTGCTGGAGACGGGCGGCATCCGCGGGCACGGACAGGTCGGGGGGATCGACCTCGACGATCCAGCGCACGTCCCGGCCCCCGGAGGACAGCGCCGCGGCGTCGACCACCTCGTGGAGGAAGGGGGTGAGCTCGACCGGCTCGAGGTCCAGCTCGATCACTCCGGCGTCGAGCCTCGAGAGGTCCAGCAGATGGTCCACCAGCTGGGAGAGCCGCTCGGTCTCGGTGAGTGCGACCTCGAGAGCCGCCGGGTCCGGCTCGGTGACCCCGTCCACCAGGTTCTCGAGCTGGGCGCGCAGCCCGGCCACCGGGGTCCGCAGCTCATGGGAGACGTTCGCGACGAGGTCGCGGCGCATCCGGTCGGTCTGCTCGAGCTCGGAGGCCATGGTCGAGAAGGCCGACGCCAGCTGGCCCACCTCGTCCCGGCTGCTCGTGCGCACCGGGCGGCCGTAGTCTCCGCGGGCCATCGCGCGCGCGGCGCCGGTCATCTCCCGCAGAGGGGAGGTCATGCCGCGCGCCAGCAGCTGGGTGAAGACCAGCGCCGCGATCACGACCAGGGGCAGCGCCAGCAGCGGCTCGACGCCGGCCCGGATGCTCACCTGCGTCAGCAGGGCGGCGACCGCGACGCTCGCGGCGACCAGGATCCCGAGCTTGACCTTGAAGGAGCGGAAGCGGTCCAGCGGCCGGACATCGAGACGTTCGGGGACGCGCCGACGCGCCCCGGCCTGGCTGGCCGGGGAGGAGCTCACGAGTCCTCGGTCGGCAGGTTCGGGGTGGGCATCGAGGAGATCTCCGTCCCGTCAGGGACGGAGCCGTCGGTCTCCTCGTCGGGGTCCTCCGGGATCTCCAGCGCGTAGCCCACGCCGTGGACGGTGCGCACGAGGTCCGCGCCGAGCTTGCGGCGCAGAGCCTTGACGTGGGAGTCGACGGTGCGGGTGCCGGTCGCGTCCACCCAGTCCCAGACGTCGGCCAGCAGCTGCTCGCGCGTGAGCACGGTGCCGGGGGCGTTGGCGAGGCACAGCAGCAGGTCGAACTCGGTGGGTGTGAGGTGGGCCGGGACGCCCGCGCGCATCACCCGGCGACCCGCGCGGTCGATCAGCAGGTCACCGATCTGGAGCGCCTCCTGCTTCTCGGCCTCGCTGGGCGCGGGGACGCCCGTGCGCCGCACCCGTCGCAGCAGCGCCTTGAGGCGGGCGACCAGCTCGCGGATGGAGAAGGGCTTGGTCATGTAGTCGTCCGCCCCCACCCCCAGACCGACCAGCATGTCGGTCTCGTCGTCCCGGGCGGTGAGCATGAGCACCGGCACCGGCTCGTCGGCCTGGATGCGCCGGCACACCTCGAGGCCGTCGAAGCCGGGGAGCATCACGTCCAGGACCACGACGTCGGGACGGACCTCCGCGACCGTGCGCACGCCGGACGGGCCGTCGAGCGCGGTGGCGACCTCCCAGCCCTCGGCGGTGAGCCGGTCGGCGATCGCGCGGGTGATCGTCAGCTCGTCCTCGATCACCACCACGCGCACGGGCGGGGTGCCGGGGACTGCGTTCTGGTCCGGAGTCGACATGGCGCCACTCTAGACGTCGGTTCCTGGATCCTCCGGCGGCATGCCGTGGCCCGCCGCGGCGTCCGTGGGCGCGGCGGATGTGATCTGCGAGTCGTCCCCCGCCCCTCGGGCGTGACCTGGACCCCGCTGACGGGGCGCGCTCGTCAAGACCGAGCAACCTTTTGGGCAACTCGGCAAAAACTTGGCAATGACCCGGTGTGTGCCCTCGTCGTGCCTGGTGGCAGGCACATAGGTTGATCCAGGTTGTTCGGCGACGCGTACTTCCCCTGTCCTGCGTCGCGCTAGGACAGACGCATGGACGAGAACTACGCAGTCGCAATGGAAGAGGTCAGAACGTGGCGAATCATCGCTCTGGAGGACGTGCCGTCGTGCGCAAGCACCGCGCCGTCGGAGGCACCCACCGCGACTCCGCCGTCACCTCCGGTGCGCTGAAGGTCGGCGTCCTGGGCGTCCTCGCCACCGCGACGATCGCCGCCCCGCTCGCCGCCGCCGCGGCGGGTGTCGACGAGTCCGTCCCGCAGGGCGAGACTCTCGCCCAGGCCCAGCCCGCCGCGGCTCCGCAGCCGGCGGCCGCCCCCGCCCCCGTCGCGCTCCCGGCCGCCGAGGTCACGGACGAGGCCGAGCAGGCGTCCGAGACCCGCACCGACGACGACGCGAGCCGCTCGGAGGAGCGCACCTCGCCCGGCGACGCGAAGGACGCCGACGAGGCCGACGCGAAGGACGCCGACGCGAAGGGTGACGAGCAGGCCGAGGTCAACGAGCTCGAGGTCTCCGTCGAGGAGCCCGAGCCCGCTCCCGCCGCCGAGGGCGCGGAGAGCGCGGACGGCGAGGCCGCGCCCGCCGGCTCCTCCTCCGGCTACCTGCGCCCGGTCAGCGGACCCATCACCTCCGGCTTCGGCGGGCGCGTCCACCCCGTCCTCGGCTACTTCAAGGGGCACGACGGCGTGGACTTCGGCGCCGCCTGCGGCACCCCTGTGGCCGCCGCGCAGTCCGGCACCGTCGTCGCCGTCGAGTACAACAGCGCCTCCGGCAATCGGGTGAAGGTCGACCACGGCAACGGGGTCATCACCGGCTACTACCACCTGCAGAGCTTCAACACCTCGGTGGGCGCGACCGTCTCCCAGGGCGACACCGTCGGCTACGTCGGCACCACCGGCCGCTCCACCGGCTGCCACCTGCACTTCGCGAAGATGGACGAGGCGGGCAACTACTCCGACCCGATGTCGATCCTGCGGTGACGAGCTCGCGGACCCCGGTCGTCCTCGGGGTCGAGTCCTCCTGCGACGAGACGGGGTTCGGCCTCGTCTCCGAGGGCGTGCTGCTCGGGCAGGGCCTCGCCTCGAGCGCCTCGCAGCACGCCCAGTTCGGGGGAGTGGTCCCCGAGATCGCCGCACGCGCCCACCTCGAGGCCGTCGTCCCCACCCTGCGGATCGCCCTCGACGACGCCGGGGTGGCGCTTCCGGACATCACCCACGTCGCAGTCACCTCCGGTCCCGGGCTGGCCACCGCCGTCCACGTCGGCCTCGCCGCCGCGAAGTCGATCGCCTGGTCGCTGGACACGCCGCTCTACGGCGTCCACCACCTCGCCGGCCACGCCGCCGCCGACACCCTCGAGCACGGCCCGCTCCCCGACCGCAGCATCGTGCTGATCGTCTCGGGCGGCCACACCTCGATCCTCGCCGTGGGAGACCTCGTGCAGGACCCGATCGAGCATCTCGGGGACACTCTCGACGACGCCGCCGGAGAGGCCTTCGACAAGGTCTCCCGCCTGCTGGGTCTCGGCTACCCGGGCGGTCCGGCCATCTCCCGTGCGGCAGCGGACGGCGACCCCGCCGCCTTCACGTTCCCGCGTGCCATGCTGCGTCCCGGCGATGCGCCGTACACCTTCTCCTTCTCGGGACTCAAGACCGCCGTGGCCCGCACCGTGGAGACCCTCGAGCGGGCCGGCGAGCCGGTCCCCGTCGCGGACATCGCCGCCTCCTTCGAGCAGGCCGTGGTGGACGTGCTGGTCACCAAGGCGCTGCGCGCGGTGCGCGAGCGATCGCTGGACACGCTGGTGATCGTCGGCGGCGTCGCCGCCAACGCGAGGCTGCGCGAGCAGGCGCAGCGGAGGTGCGACGAGGCGGGCATCGCGCTGCGGGTCCCCCCGCCGCGGCTGTGCACGGACAACGGAGCGATGATCGCCGCGGTCGGTGACCTGCTGGTGCGCTCCGGCGCCGGGCCCAGCGGCCTGGGCATCGCGGCGGACCCCTCGGCAGTCCTCCACGGGGCTCAGCTGCCGCTGCCGCGGTGAGGTCCCGCTCACACCGGGCGTCCGCTCGCCCGTCGGGGGCGACCACCGCGCCGAGGTGTTGCTAGACTTCCGTGGTCGGCCCGCGTAGCTCAGTGGATAGAGCGTCTGCCTCCGGAGCAGAAGGTCGTAGGTTCGAATCCTGTCGCGGGCACCAATTACGAGGAAGCCCCTGGTCCACTGACCAGGGGTTTTCTCGTTCCTGCACGACACGTTCAACTTTCAATGGACTGTTACTACTGCTCTGTGGCCACACTCTGGCCATGCGAGCCACCGAGAGCCGCTTCTAGGGACGCTCCCAACTCGTCGATCTCGTCGTCATAGAGGTGGCCGTACCGGTCGATGGTCGTCGCGATCTCCCGATGACCGAGCACCTTCTGAAGCACATAGATGTCAGCACCGGATCGGCGGACCAAAGAGGCGTAGGTGTGACGCAGATCGTGCAACCTGACACGGCCAAGACCCAACGCATCGAGAGCAGCCTTCCACCCGGCATCACGCCGCCAGTTGTTCGGATTGAACCGAGCACCACGACGCGGACCCAACACCAACGGCGCATACGGGTGACGGTCCTCCTCGGGACGCTCAGCGATTCGCCGCTCAATGACCGACCTCGCTGCACCGATCACCGGAACGGTTCGCTTCCCTGCTTCCGTCTTCGGCTCACCAACCACAGCGCCACCACGAGGCCAGGAGACCGCCCGAATCACCGACAGACGCGACCGGGCAGCGTTATAGTCCCGAACCTCCAGACCTGCAAGCTCCCCAACCCTCAGGCCGGTGAAGGCCAGCAGCTCGACAACATCCCCATGCAAAGGGCCGATCTGAGCCGCAAGCGCCTGCACCTCCTCAACACTCAAAGCGCGCTGAGCGGTCTCAGGAGGCCGAGGAGACGGCATAGACACCGTGGCAGGCACAACCTCGTAGCCCAGCGACCGCGCATGCTTCACAGCCCCCTTCACAGCGTTCACAGCCTGCCGAGCCACATACGGACTCAACGACTCCACTGCCTCCCTAACTACCTCTGGAGTCAGACGATCCACCCGGACGGTAGCAATGCAGGCCAGTCGATCCGCCGCAGAAGCATTAACCACAGCAGTCTTCGACCGCCACCGATCTGCGTTGACCTCCTGCCAGAACCCCAGCGCCATGCCGAGCGTGAGGCGATCACCGGCACCACGAGGCCGACCCGCAGCACCCATCGCCTCAACCTTGGCACGGTACGCCCGAGCCTCACGCTGAGTTCCGAATGACCGGCTCCGCAGCTTCCCGGCAACGTCGTACCAGCGCACCTGCCACGACACACCCGAACGCAACTCACGCCGCCTCACCGATGCCATCACTGACCCCGCTTCTGCTCGATCCAGGCCACCACATCCGCCTTCGCCCAGACACGCTTACGGGGCGAGAGCTGGATATGCGGAGGACCGAACGCTGACCGACCACGATCCGCATCAGCAGCCCAGTTAGCCAGCGTCGACTTCGGCACCCGAGTAATCTCCGAGACTTCCTCGACGGTCAACAGCTCCGGTACTTCAACACGCACCACCGTCACAGCAGACCACCTCCTGTACTGTCGCCTACGGCGGGGCCACCCGGCAAAATACTCGTTCCTCGCATTTCACCGGCTATCGAGGAATGTCGCGCCACTAAAACGATGTCCAGAGACGACTCAGCCCTATGAAGCAACCGTTCGACTCGCACACGGTCGTCCTCCTCAACACATGCAGCCACCCACTCCCGCAGCGCAGCCACAACGTCACCCGCTTCCAAGTGCGTCAACGGGCAATAGTCATAATTTGATTCAGGCAGCAACACGATGCTTCACCCTTTCCAGATAAGTTTCGTAACTCGTGTAGTCGGCCCTGTAACGACGTTGACCGAAACCTGGGCGCTCAATGAGTCCCTGACCCGGCTCGAACGCCGCGACGATAGGTGCCCACTCTGTGCCGTTGTCGTGGAGCATCGAGACCGCATCCGCGTTGTCCACGCGCAAGGTATGACGGACACCAAAATTAGAGCGGCTATCGGTATCGAGTGCCTTTGAGGACAATCGCTGCCCCAGGAGAATGACCCGAATCCCAGATTTCGCGCCCTCAGCGACCAAACGGCCGACAGCAGCCTCGATCTTCGGGCCTACCCGCTCCGCTGCCTTACGGTTCTCAGCAGCGTCCTCAGATACAGCAGCCCTACTGATGCCAGGCCACTCCTCCAGCACGGTGACGAGGCACGGCAGCTCCGAGGAGAAGTCACCAGCATCGAGCTTGTCCTTACCATCAGCAGCCAGCTGCAATGTTCGCCGGTCCATTTCCGAGACAATGCCGGTCAATACGTCGAGAAAGTGCCTGTAGATCGGAGAATCGCCCGCATTCCCGGGGACACCAATGCGCCGGTTCCCCGCAGAGACAAATGGCCCGAGCAGAACGCCGGTCGGATCCAGGCCGCACACTTCCACATCCTCGCGGGCAGCGATCCCGGAAAGACGGGTGTACTCCTGAATGGACTTCCCGCTCCTCGTCATGCCTTGGACAGCCGTATGAGTCGCGTCGAACGGATCCCACATCACATCCTCGCCACGTTCATCGAGTCCGATTTGGACCGGAGAACGATCACCAGTCGGCTCCCGCGACGACCGTGAACCCGACAACGGGTCAGACCACAGCAGCCGGAAGATGGTGTGAGGCCCATCCACCTCTGAACGCAGGATCAGCGACCATGCACCAGTCAGTTCCTTGAACGTCTGGGCGAATCTCTGAACAGAATCAACTGAACCTACGTCCTCCGCCGTTGTACCCGCCTTACCACGCCGAACGCGCAACGTCATCGACGTAGTTGTTACCGACCAGGCCACGAGGCGAGGCGTATCGAAATAGCGCTCCGCGCGCTCCGCCCTAACAAGACCAGCGAGGAACAGCCCATACCGGACAAGACCGGTCCATGCGTCGTCGTCATCCTCAGTCAAATTCGGATTGCGCTCCAACCGTGCACGGCGCACTTCGTCCTCCGACTGCCCGTGGCCACTCCTCCAGGCGATATAGGGCCAGAGCGTCGAGATGCGAACCGCTGCCGATGCGACGTGCCACGGGACCCCAGTCAGCAACTTGACGTACAGGATGTGAACCACGGTCCGCATGGGCAGCGCTGCGAAGGCCCCAATCACCCAGAGCACCCATAGAAGTAAAGACAACGCAGAGGAGTCCACCAGACCAACGATGATCCCGGTGACCACCGCCGCAACCAGGCCGCGAGCCGCCCACGCGATCCACCGTGCAACTCGACGTAAACTGATCATGGTGCATCACCTCGGGCCGCTTGAAACTGCTCAGAGTGATGAACCTCCGGCGAGGGGCAGGCATGCTTACCAGGCTGAAGACCTGCCCCTCGCTCCTGAGATACCTGCATCCGTCTACGGGCACCGCCTCGGCGCGATCCCAGCGCGAACATGGACCACAACGCACCAATGACCGTTGCGCCAGCGATAAACCCTACGATCACGCAGTCCCACGCCCAGGGGGAGTTGAACAGCGTCATCAAGAGCTGATGCCCCGACGAACCTCCGGGAAGCATCGTCACTCACGACCCTTCGCGCTCTCCTGCTGCGGAGCTGCCTGGACCTTACTGGTAGTTCCCACAGGCTCCACCTCAGAAGCGCTCAGCGACACGCCGGATCGACCGCCTTCCATGGACCAGGCCATTGCAAGGAGCCCCTTAGGGAACCGAACTTCAGTGAACACCGGGATAGTCGGAGGGCTTGAAGTCGCCAGCTTGATCTTCGCCGTCGTGCCTTCGGCATTCTCGTCTGCCGGTTTGACGTAGCACTGAATCTCGTACACTGGGGTGTTATTTCGGTCGACACGCTGCACTCCATCTCTGTCGACTCTCGGGGCCGGGCCTTCAGTTAGGAAGAAGGCGCCTGTGCCTGCTTGATCCAGCATGAATCGGTTAAGCATTGTTACTCCTTAGAAAGATGTTTCGATCAGTCGGAACACATTCGTGTGCGATCCAGGGGCGACAACTCGCACCTGCTCCAGGTCTCCCGCAAGGAGAAGGTTCTGCACCGCCTCGACCGCGTCTACGCGCCTCATATCGCAGCCGCGCGCTAGAGCGCTGAGATTCACGGCTGTGAACTCCTCGGCATTGACATCGCTCCACATCTTCAGTTCGTCCAGAACCTTTGTCTCGTTCACTTGCCCTCCTCCGTTTCGGCAGCGATAGAGAGGAATTCCTCTGAGTAGCCTGCATAGTTGACTGGACGGCCTTCACGCACGACTTGCACCTTGATGACGCCGAATGCTGACAACCGATCCAGGCTATTGCGGGTCGTGATCCGCGACAGGCCGGATTCCCTTGCAATCTGGCTGAGATTTATCGCAGTCATATCTCCGGATGCGAGTAAGTAACCGGCCAGCACGTTCAGCAATCTCGTAGCTTGTCCCTCAACTGGCAGCGAGTCGTGTTTCTTCTCAAATTGCCGCAGGGTTCTCCATGCGGTGCCTACTGAAAGTCTCTTGGATTCCATCGGCTCAAACCTTTCGCTAGGTGGCGATCGCCCCCTATTGAGTGACGATGGTTCCACCGTAGCCAACTGGTACGAACCTTGTCAATAGGTACGATGCATATGATCCTTAGGGGTAGGAGCGTATCGGAGGGCCAGCTCACTCCCTCACCTCGTCCACCGATCGAGCCCGCTCAGGTGGCTCATCACCAGGCAGCAGAGCCTGCACGACCGGCCAGTTCTCACCCGCAGCAGCATCGAGGACTAGCGCCAGCAGCTCCGGGTCAGACCGCCTCAGCGCGTCATACGAGCGCCCGTCAGCCACCCACCGGACCGGCGCAGCCTCGGTCTCCTCGATGACCTCCTCATCCGACTTCTCGCCCACGTCATAACGTGCCTTCAGGCCGCGAGACCAGGTGATCGCCCGCCGGCCCTTGGTGCCTGTGTAGTACTCCACCCATAGCCGGCGGCGCTGGGGGAGGGGCAACGGGTGATCGAAGTCGAGCAGCTCGAACGGCACGAAGTTGTCACCACGGCCCCGCTTCACATCAGCACGAGCAAGCTCCGCCGCCGAATCCCACTTCTCCGTCTTACTGTTCCCCTCGTCTTGCACCTTCGCCAGGTACTTACCGAGCACCTGACCATTCTCATCAACCTGCTGCGCATCCGTCCCATGCTCACGAGTCGGCAACTTCCCGGTCGCCTTATGCGAGAACCGCGCCCAGCGGGTATGGAGTTCATCCCCAAAAGCCGCCACCTCAGTGCCAGATAGCTTGTCATCGGTGAAGAACAGCGCGTGAATGTGCGGATGCCACCCATTCGACCCATAAGTCACTTCGGTGCTGCGGATATAGCCCGAGACCCGGTAGCGATCCCGCGCCCCCTGCTTCGACTTCGAGCCGACCCAGGCGCTTCCCTGCAACAGCTTCCGCCACGACCCCAACACTGCATCCATGCTCTGCTTCAGCGAGTCAGCACGATCATGTCGAATCGTCAGAGTCACGAATAGGATCGACCCACCCGCTGCATGATGAGCCTCCACCGCTTGTGAAATCTCCCGAGCGCGCTCCGCCCGGATCACGGCTGAACACACTGGGCACGCCCACACAGACGAACACCGCTCAGTCCCCGAGAAGTGAGCAAACTGCCCATCCGAGTGCACAGCCACGTTCTCGCCAATCCGCCAACCGCACCGAGCCGGACGAGGCGGACGCACCCAATCCGAATCCAGCACCTCCCCGCTCGCGGTATCCACGAATAGACCATCACCTAGCTCCTCAATGGTCGAAGAGTCCACCGCGTCGGCAATGAGCCACTTCGAGGATCGGGAACGACGACCAAAACGCGACCGACGCAGCCCGTCAGATGTATGCCGTTGACCAGTGGGGAAACTCTGTCCGCGATGTACCAAGGGCGCCGCCTCTGGCGGCGCCTGCGGGCCAGCCGGGCGTGCGGCCTTCGGCCGTTCCGGGCCGGTCCTCAGCGCAGCCGACGTCGGCGCGTGGCCTCCGGCCACAGTGACCCCACCGGAGCCGGGCTGACTTAGAACTGCTTGACGGGTATGATTTACGGACACGAATCCCTCCCAGGGTTCCAACCGCCTCATGGGTCACTACCCCAGGGGCGGTTATTCGTGTCGTGGCCACAATCGGGCCATGCCAGCTCGTCAGATGTAGCTCTGACAACCGGATTTGAGCCTCAACTGACCCGTAGCTCCGTGGTAATCTGGGCACGTATGGGCCCGTCGCTATCTCCGGAGCAGAAGGTCGTAGGTTCGAATCCTGTCGCGGGCACCGAAGAGAATCCCCGGTCAGAGGCTCCAGGAGCCGCTGGCCGGGGATTCCGCCGTCGGGGTGACCTCTCGGTGAGACCTCTGCGGTCGGCCCGCTCAGCTCTGTTCGCCGCGCAGCTCGAGCAGCTGCTGCAGCACCTCGCGCACCGCGTCGGTGTCCGTGATCCGGTGGCCGGCCGCCGTGTCCCCGCCGCCCACCTTGAAGCCGAGGTCGTGCTCGCCCAGCTGGGCGAAGACCGACTCATCGGTCACATCGTCGCCCAGGTAGAGCGAGGCGTCGGCGGCGCTCGCCCGCGCCAGCGCGTCCATGGCGACGCCCTTCGAGGTGCGCACCACGGCGAACTCGACGACCTCCTTGCCCGGGGTCACCGTGACGTCCGGCAGGGTCCGGGCGAACTCCAGGGCGGACTCGGTCGCGTTGATCCCGCCGCGCCCCTTGGCGCTGCGGGTGTGCAGCACCGCCGCCGTCGGCTTGGTCTCGACCTCCGTGCCGGGGTGGGCCCGGGCGATCTTGCGCAGGGTCGCGGTGATCGAGGCGAGCAGCTCCTCCTTCTCGGGCGACATCACCAGAGCGGACTTGTCCAGCACCTCCGCCTGCATCCACGGCGGCAGCGCGCCGACCTCCGCGCCGTGCGAGCCCACCAGCACCACCGAGCTCGGCATCCGGGTGTGGGCGTCGAGGTCCGCGAGCGCGCGGCCCGAGACCAGGGCGACGGCCACGCCCGGCAGCTCCGAGAGCTCGCGCAGCGCGGCGAGCGCGGGAGCATCGGGCTCCACCGCATCGCGGTCCTCGACGATCGGGGCGAGCACCCCGTCGAAGTCCGAGGCGACCAGCAGGCGCGGCACCTCGCTGAAGCTGCGCAGCGCCTCGCGGACCTCGTCGGCATCGCTGGGCCGGTCCCCGGACAGGCGCACCGCGGGGGCGCCCTCGCCCTCGGGCGTTCCCGTGGACTCGAGGTGCTGCAGGAAGTCGTGCGCCCAGCTCTGCACGTCGTGCTCCATCACCTGGTGGCGCAGCGAGCGCATCGCGTCCTCCTGCTCCTCGACGGTCATCGCGAGAGCGCGCAGGATCGCGGCCTTGAGCTCGTCGATGTCGTGGGGGTTCACCAGCACCGCGGCGCGCAGCTCGTCGGCGGCGCCGGCGAACTCGCTGAGCACCAGCACGCCCTGCAGATCGGGGCGGGAGGCCACGTACTCCTTGGCGACCAGGTTCATGCCGTCGCGCAGCGCCGTCACCAGCACCACGTCGGCCGCCATGAACAGGGCGGTCATGTCTCGACGATCGAAGGAGTGGTGCTGGTAGGAGACGGCAGGGCGACCGATCGGGGCATGCTCGCCGTTGATGCGGCCGACGGTCAGCTCGACCTCGTCCCGCAGCTGCCGGTAGGCCTCCACCCGCTCCCGGGAGGGGGTCGCGACCTGGATCATCACCGCGTCGTGCGGATCGATCGAGCCGTCGTTCAGCAGCTCGCCCCAGGCCTTCAGCCGGTGCCGGATCCCCTTGGTGTAGTCCAGACGGTCCACGCCCAGCACGACCTTGTCCGGATCGCCCAGATCGCGGCGCAGCTGCGCCGCGCGCTCCCGGATCTCGGGATCCTCGGTGAGGGCGGAGACGGCGGCCGAGTCGATCGAGATCGGGAAGGTCCTCACCTCCACCTCGCGCACCGGCGCCGCGCCCAGCCCCGGCACCGAGATCGTCATCCCGTCCACGTGGTACCCCAGCAGCTTCCGCACCGCGGAGACGAAGTTCAGCGAGTCGCTCTCGCGCTGGAACCCGACCAGGTCGGAGCCCAGCAGACCCCGCAGGATCGAGTTGCGCTTGGGCAGCTGGGAGAACAGCTCGACGGAGGGGAAGGGGATGTGGTTGAAGAACCCGATCCGCACGTCGCTGCGCTTGTCCCGGATCATCTGCGGGACCAGCTGCAGCTGGTAGTCGTGCACCCAGATCGTCCCTCCGGCGGCGGCGACCGGGGCCGCGGCCTCGGCGAAGCGCCGGTTGGTGGCGAGATAGCTGTCCCACCATGTGCGGTGGAACTCCGGATCCACGATCACGTCGTGGTACAGGGGCCACAGGGTGGCGTTCGAGAATCCCTCGTAATAGCGTTCGACGTCCTCCGCCTCGAGCTTCACGGGATACAGGCTCATGCCGTCGGCGTCGAAGGGCGAGGGAGCCTCGCCGGGCGATCCGGCCCAGCCCACCCAGGCGCCCGAGTCGACGGTGCGCATCACCGATTCCATCGCGGTGACCAGGCCGCCGGGGCTGGTGACCCACTCGGTCGCGCCGTCGGGCAGCGTGCGGGAGTCCACCGGCAGGCGGTTGGCGACCACCACCAGCTCGTGCTCGCGGGAACCGTCCTGGGACGAGGATGCAGTGGGCACCGGATCTCCTTCACGTCGGGGTCAGCTCGGCGGCGTCGGGGAGCCTGCCCCTCGAGGGCGGGGGCGGTGGCCCGCGGCTCCCGCGCCGATACCTCGAGACTATCAAGTGCGATCGCTCACCCCGGTGCCGTCGGATCTCGGCACGGGCACTGAGCAGCACATCTGACCTGCGAGGACGGTCGTCGACCGGGTGGACGGGCGATGCGCGGCCCGACGTTCACGGGCCGGACGGGCCTGCGCCCCGCGCACCGCCCCGCCTACCCTCGGAGGGCGCCGCCGGCGCGACCGCCCGGCACCTGCGCCGGTGCGGCACGGTGCGAGACCAGGAGCACGACATGCGAGCCCACGAGGCCGGAGCACTCCACGGCAACGACGCGGCCCCGACCTGGCTGCCCTACCCCGCCGACGTCAACACCCTGATCGACGGGCTGTGGTCCCGGACCACCGCCCGCAACGCCGAGGGTGCCGTCGAGGTGGGCGGGGTGGACGTGCGCCGCATCGCCGAGGAGGTGGGCACGCCCGCCTTCGTCCTGGACGAGGCCGACTTCCGCCATCGCGCCCGCTCCTTCCGCGACGCGTTCGCCGCGGCCTTCGCGCCCCACGCCGGGGCCGAGGTGTACTACGCCGGCAAGGCCTTCCTGTGCGGCGCGGTGGCCCGCTGGGTCGAGGAGGACGGGCTGGGTCTGGACGTGTGCACCGGGGGCGAGCTCGCCGTGGCGCTGCGCGCCGGCTTCCCGGCCCCGCGCATCGCGCTGCACGGCAACAACAAGTCCGCCGGCGAGATCCGGCGCGCGCTCGAGGCCGGGGTGGGGCGCATCGTCATCGATGCGCTCGACGAGATCCCCCTGGTCGACGAGGTCGCCGCCGACCTCGGCCTGCGCGCCGCCGTCATGCTGCGCGTGACCACCGGCGTGGAGGCGCACACCCACGAGTTCATCGCCACCGCTCACGAGGACCAGAAGTTCGGGCTCTCCCTCACCGGCGGCGACGCGCTCGAGGCGGTGCGCGGCGTGCTCGAGGCCGAGCACCTCGACCTCGTCGGTCTCCACTCCCACATCGGGTCCCAGATCTTCGACACCGGCGGCTTCGAGGTCGCGGCCCGCCGGGTGCTGGGGCTCGTCGCGGACATCCGCGACGAGCTCGGCCACATCGTCGACCAGCTCGACCTCGGCGGCGGCTTCGGCGTCATGTACAACACCCAGCACACCCCGGCCACGCCCGAGGCGCTCGCGAGCGGCATCGCCGAGATCGTCGCGCGCCAGTGCCATGAGCTCGGCATCGACGTGCCGCACCTGTCCTTCGAGCCCGGCCGCGCGATCGCGGGCCCCTCCACCCAGACCCTCTACACCGTCGGCACCGTCAAGGACGTCCGCCTGGGCGGCCCCCATCACCGCGTCTACGTCTCGGTGGACGGCGGCATGAGCGACAACGTGCGCACGGCGCTGTACGACGCCGACTACTCCTGCCTGCTCACCGGTCGCGTCTCCGACGTCGCCCCCGAGGTGGTGCGCGTGGTCGGCAAGCACTGCGAGAGCGGCGACATCGTCGTCAAGGACGAGTACCTCCCCGGCGACGTGCGCCGCGGCGACCTGGTCTCGGTGCCCGTGACCGGCGCCTACTGCTACTCGCTGGCCTCGAACTACAACCACGTCCCGCGCCCCCCGGTGGTCGCGGTCCGCGACGGCGCGATCCGCACCCTGATCCGGCGCGAGACGGAGGAGGACCTGCTCGGCCTGGACCTCGGCTGACGCACTCCGGCGCCCCCGCGTCGCATTCGTTCATGCAGGGTCACACGGTGCCCTCACCCTCGGATACAGTGCGAGGGCCCGCCTCCGCCCGCTTCCTCGGACCATGTGGAAGGACCGCCTCGCACATGTCACAGCAGCACCCCGGCAGCCCGGTGCCCGCCGAGCGCACGGCGCTCACCGACCTGCCCTCCCTCCGCATCGCCGTGCTCGGGGCCGGGACCGTCGGCACCGAGGTCCTGCGCCTGATCTCCCAGCAGGGGGACGAGCTCGCCCACCGGGTGGGGGCGCGGCTCGAGGTGACCGGCGTGGCCGTCCGGGACCTCTCCCGCGACCGCGGGGAGCACGTGCCGGCCCCCCTGCTCACGGAGGACGCCGCCTCCCTGGTCCGCGAGGCGGATCTGGTGATCGAGGTGATGGGCGGCATCGAGCCCGCCCGCACCCTCCTGCTGGACGCGATGGCGCACGGCGCCGGCGTGGTGACGGCCAACAAGGCGCTGCTGGCCCAGGACGGCGTCGCGCTCTACGAGGCGGCCGATGCCCACGGCGTGGACCTCTCCTTCGAGGCCGCCGTCGCCGGGGCGATCCCGCTGGTGCGCCCGGTGCGCGAGTCCCTGGCCGGTGACCGCATCCAGCGCGTGCTCGGGATCGTCAACGGCACCACCAACTACATCCTCGACGCCATGACCCGCACCGGGGCGAGCTTCGAGGACGCGCTCGCCACGGCGCAGGAGCTCGGCTACGCCGAGGCGGACCCGACGGCCGACGTCGAGGGGCACGACGCCGCCGCCAAGGCCTCGATCCTGGCCTCCCTCGCCTTCCACAGCCGGGTGCGCCTGGCCGATGTGCACTGCGAGGGCATCACCGCCGTCTCCGCGCAGGACATCGCCGCGGCCGGTCGCATGGGGCGCACCATCAAGCTGCTCTCGATCGTCGAGCGCATCGAGGAGGAGGGCGGGGAGCGGATCTCCGCCCGCGTGTACCCGGCGCTGATCCCCGAGTCCCACCCGCTGGCCTCCGTCTCCGAGGCGTACAACGCCGTGTTCATCGAGGCCGACGCCGCGGGATCCCTCATGTTCTACGGGCAGGGCGCCGGCGGCGCCCCCACCGCTTCCGCGATCCTCGGCGACGTCGTCTCCGCCGCTCGCGCGCGCGTGCGCGGAGGGTTCGGTCCCCGCGAGTCGCGCTATGCCGAGCTCGAGTCGATCCCGCTCGAGGAGCTGCGCAGCGCCTTCTACGTCTCGCTGACCGTGCAGGACCGCCCCGGCGTTCTCGCCGAGATCGCCGGCACCCTCTCCGGGTACGGCATCTCCATCTCCACCATCCATCAGGAGCTCATCGACCAGGAGGGCGAGGAGGGGGAGCGGGCCCGTGCGCACATCGGGATCAGCACCCACCGCGCGCTGGAGTCCGCGATGACCGCCTCCCTGGACGTCTTCTCCGCCACCGCCACGGTGCTGAGCATCGATTCCGTCCTCCGCATCGAAGGAGAATGACCCATGGCCCATCAGTGGCGCGGCGTCCTCGCCGAGTACCGCGAGCACCTGCCCTTCGCCGAGTCCGACACCCTCCTGACGCTGGGGGAGGGCGGCACACCCCTCGTGCCCGCCCCCGCCCTGTCGCAGATCGTCGGCGCCGAGGTGCACATCAAGGTGGAGGGCATGAACCCCACCGGCTCGTTCAAGGACCGCGGCATGGTCTCGGCCATGACGAAGGCGAAGAACGACGGGGCCACCGCAGTGGTCTGCGCCTCCACGGGCAACACCAGCGCCTCCGCCGCGGCCTACGCCACCGCCGCGGGACTGACCTGCGCGGTGCTGCTGCCGCAGGGCAGGATCGCGGCGGGCAAGCTCGCCCAGGCCGTGGTGCACGGTGCGAAGCTGATCCAGGTCGACGGCAACTTCGACGACTGCCTCGAGATCGCGCGCAAGCTCGATGCGGAGCATCCCATCGAACTCGTGAACTCGGTGAACCCCTACCGCCTGCAGGGGCAGAAGACCGCCGCCTTCGAGGTGAGCGACGCGCTGGGCGGCGCCCCGGACATCCACGTGCTGCCCGTCGGCAACGCGGGGAACATCTCCGCCTACTGGATGGGCTATCGCGAGTACCGCGACGCGGGGGTCACCGACTCCCTGCCGCAGATGTGGGGTTTCCAGGCCGCGGGCGCCGCACCGTTCGTCGCGGGCCACCCGATCAAGGACCCCGAGACGGTCGCGACCGCGATCCGCATCGGCGCCCCCGCCTCCTGGCACCTCGCGATCGAAGCGCGCGACGAGTCCGGGGGCCTCATCGACGCCGTCACCGATCAGCAGATCCTCGATGCGCAGAAGCTGCTGGCGGGCGAGGTCGGGATCTTCGTCGAGCCGGCCTCCGCGGCCGGCGTGGCCGGTCTGCTCCAGCAGGCCGAGCGCGGGGCCGTCCCCGCCGGAGCGACGATCGCGATCACCGTCACGGGCAACGGGCTCAAGGACATCGACACCGCCCTGACCCAGCACGACCTCACCCCCACGGTGGTGCCCGTGGACATCGCGGCGGCGGCGGAGGCCATCGGCCTGTGAGGATCCAGAACACGCGGGTCTCCGTCCAGGTCCCCGCGACCTCCGCGAACCTCGGCCCGGGCTTCGACACCCTCGGCATGGCGCTGGACCTCTGCGACGAGCTGAGCGTCGAGGCGACCACCGGCGCGGTCGAGATCGAGGTCAGCGGCGAGGGCGCGGGCGCCGTGCCCACGGGGGAGGAGCATCTCGTGGTGCGCGCTCTGCGCCGCGGACTCGATCATGCCGGCGCGCCGCAGACGGGTCTGCGTCTGCAGGCCGCCAACCGCATCCCGCACGGCCGGGGCCTCGGCTCGAGCGCCGCGGCCACGGTCGCCGGCCTGCTGCTCGCCCGCGGCATGCTCTCGGACCCCCAGGCGCTGGACGACCGCGCCGTGCTGCAGCTGGCCACCGAGTTCGAGGGACATCCGGACAACGCCGCCCCGGCCCTGCTGGGCGGCGCCGTGCTGTCCTGGATGCAGGGCGGGCGGGCGCGCGCGGCGACGCTGACCCGTGCCGAGGGGGTGCTCGCCCCCGTGGTGCTGCTGCCGCGGGCGACGCTGTCCACCCACCGGGCCCGCGGCCTGCTGTCCGAGCAGGTGCCGCACGGGGACGCGGTCTTCAACGCCGGGCGCGCGGCCCTGCTGGTCCACGCCCTCGCCGGTGCGCCCGAGCTCCTGCTCGAGGCGACCGAGGACCGTCTCCACCAGGAGCAGCGTGCTCCCGGCATGCCCGAGAGCGTCGAGCTGATGCGGGTCCTGCGCCGTGAGGGGCATCCCGCGGTCGTCTCCGGCGCAGGGCCGTCGGTGCTGGTCCTGTCGGGTCGGCGCGGAGAGCTCGCCCCGCTGGTGCGGCGCTTCGTCACCGACCCCTCCGCGTGGCGGATCGCCGAGGTGCCGGTGCGCGAGATCCCTTCGGCCCCTGTGGTAGGTTGAGCCTGCGTCCAGGCGACATCGCACGACGCTGAACCCTGCAGCAGATCCCTGTGGATGCTGTGTGCAGAACTCCGCGTCCCGTTGTGCGCTCTGATCAGCGCCCCGCACGATCCTCACGCACCGTTCGACGTGCCCAGCAGGTCGATGTGCCCCGCAGGATCGAGCGCCGCCGCTGGCGCACCCCGAATCACACCGGCAGGCCCACCGCGGATGCCCTGCATCGTGGGGGAGAACCCTGCTCGGACCAGTCGCTGCAGCACCCGGAGACACGACGTTCCCGGTGCTGTGCGGCACCCAGACCAGAACAGAGCCGGCACTGCCGGCTCGACAGGAAGGAACCCGGGTGAACGACACCACCTCCGGCGCGGATCTCGCGGCGAAGAAGCTCCCCGAGCTGCAGGCCATCGCGGCCGAGCGCGGCATCAAAGGAGCCCGTCGGCTGCGCAAGGGCGAGCTGATCGAGGCGATCCGCGGGGGCGGATCGGTCTCCTCCTCCGACGCATCGTCGGCGGGCGGCGACGCCCCGGCGCGCACCGAGCGTCCCTCGCGCCAGAAGGCCGCTCGCGAGGACGCTCCTGCGCAGGATGCTCCGCAGAGCGCCACCACCGAGCAGCCGGCGCAGCAGTCCGCGCCGTCCGAGGGCGCGCCCGAGGGCCGTTCCCGCTCCCGTTCCCGCTCCCGCAGCGGCGGCGCCTCCGGTGCGCGTCAGGACGAGGCTGCGCCGGACCTGGGCATCGAGCTGCCCGATCGCGGTGGCGAGGCGCAGCAGGACGACGCCGGCCGTCCGGGCGGCGACTCCCGGGAGGGCGACGACTCGCGCGAAGGCGGCGGACGGCAGGAGGGCGGCCGCGGCCAGAACCGCGGCACCCGCGAGAGCCGGAACCGCGACGGACAGAACCGCGACGGACAGAGCCGCGACGGGCAGAACCGCGACGGACAGAACCGCGGGGATCAGGGGCGCGGCGGGGACAAGCGCCGCCGCCTGGAGGACATCGAGCTCCCGGACCGCTCCGGGGAGTCCGACGACGACCGTCAGGGCGGCGACTACGACGATGACCGTCGCGGCCGCTCCCGCAGCCGCAACCGCTCGCGCGATCGCAAGCGTCGAGGCCGTGGGGGCCAGAACGACCAGGGCGGTCAGGGCGGCCAGAACGACCAGGGCGGTCAGCAGCAGGACGATGGCGACGTCCGCGAGGGCGAGGAGCTGATGACCATCGCGGGCATCCTCGACATCCGCGACAACAACGCCTACGTGCGCACCACCGGCTATCTGCCCGGCCCCAGCGACGTGTACGTGACCATGAACCAGGTCAAGCGCGCTGGTCTCCGCAAGGGCGATGCCATCACCGGTCAGGTCAAGGCCCCGCGCGACGGCGAGGACCGCCACGTCGAGCAGCAGCACCACGGCGGCGGCGGTCGCAACCGGCGCGGCAAGGGCGGCGGCGGCAACCAGAACAAGTACGCCGCCCTGGTGCAGGTCGACACCGTCAACGGCATGCCCCAGGACCGTGCCCGGCAGCGGGTCGACTTCAGCAAGCTCACCCCGCTCTACCCGGACGACCGTCTGCGCCTGGAGACGGCGCCCACCGCCATCGCGCCGCGCGTGATCGACCTCGTCTCGCCGATCGGCAAGGGCCAGCGCGGCCTCATCGTCGCGCCCCCGAAGGCCGGCAAGACGATCATCATGCAGCAGATCGCCAACGCGATCACCACCAACAACCCCGAGGTCCACCTCATGGTCGTGCTCGTCGACGAGCGCCCCGAGGAGGTCACGGACATGCAGCGCACGGTGAAGGGCGAGGTCATCGCCTCGACCTTCGACCGTCCCGCCTCGGATCACACCATCGTCGCCGAGCTCGCCATCGAGCGCGCCAAGCGCCTGGTGGAGATGGGCCGGGACGTGGTCGTGCTGCTGGACTCGCTCACCCGGCTGTCCCGTGCGTACAACCTCGCAGCCCCGGCCTCCGGTCGCATCCTCTCCGGTGGCGTCGATGCGTCGGCCCTGTACCCGCCCAAGCGGTTCTTCGGCGCCGCCCGCAACATCGAGCACGGCGGTTCGCTGACGATCCTCGCCTCGGCGCTGGTGGAGACCGGCTCCAAGATGGACGAGGTCATCTTCGAGGAGTTCAAGGGCACCGGCAACATGGAGCTGCGCCTCTCGCGCCACCTCGCGGACAAGCGCATCTTCCCGGCCGTGGACGTCAACGCCTCCGGCACCCGCCGTGAGGAGGCGCTCATGGGCAAGGAGGAGCTGGCCATCATGTGGAAGCTCCGCCGGGTCCTGGGCTCCCTCGAGCAGCAGCAGGCGCTCGAGATGCTCATGGAGCGGGTCAAGAAGACCCAGTCGAACCCCGAGTTCCTGATGACGGTGCAGAAGAACACGCCGAGCGTGTCCGGACGTCCCGCCGACTGACTCCGTGCACCGCACCCGGTGACGGGCCGCTCCGCTCCATCTCTCGATGGGTGGGCGGCCCGTCCGGCTGTCGGACCGGTCTGGTCGCGGATCCTCAGCCCTTGATCGCCCCGGCGGCGATGTTCGCGATGAAGTGTCTCGATCCGATGATGAACACCCCGACCAGCGGGACCACGCTGATCAGTGCTCCCGCCATGACCATCCCGTAGTCCGTGAGGTACAGGGAGTTGAGGTTCTGCAGCGCGGTCTGCAGCGTCTGGCGCTCAGGATTCACCAGCACGATCAGCGGCCACACGTAGTCGTTCCAGGCGGTGATGAACGTGAAGATGCCCAGGAACGCCAGTCCGCCCCGCAGCAGCGGCACACCGACCCTCCAATAGGTGGTGAAGAACCCCGCTCCGTCGATGCGGGCGGACTCGATGAGCTCGTCGGGAATCGATCCCGCCGCCATCTGCCGCAGCAGGAAGATGCCGAAGGCGTTCGCCGCCCCGGGCACGATGAGCGCCTGCAGCGTCCCCACCCAGCCGATCTCGGACATGAGGATGAAGCTCGGCACCAGGGAGAGGCTTCCCGGGACCAGCATCGTGGCGATGAGCAGGACGAACAGGGCCTTCTTTCCCGGGAAGTCGAACTTCGCGAAGGCGAAGGCCGCCAGGGAGTCGAAGAACATCACCAGCACCGCACAGCTTCCCGAGACGATGATGGTGTTCAGCAGCGCCTGCAGCAGGTCGACGCTCTGGACGACGTTCCGCACGTTCTCGACGAAGCTGTTCCCGAAGGTCAGCTTCGGGGGGTACCCGAAGATCTCGGCGGTGGTCGACGTCGACATGACGATCAGCCAGTAGAACGGGAAGATCGACAGCAGGACGCCGATGAGCACGCACAGATGGGTGATGAGCTTCGAGAGCAGCGAGCGTGCCCCGTAGTGCTCCGAGATCGCGCGCTCGGGCGGCCGATCGGCCCGGGAAGCGGTGTCGGGCAGGGGAGGTGCGGTGGTCATCGGCGACCCTCCGTCCGTGCGGTGCGGCGACGTCGAGGCTGGTCGCCGCGTCCGGAGACGAGGCGCCAGTTGATGATGGCGAAGACTGCGGCGATGAGGAACAGTGCCCAGGCGATGGCCGATCCGTAGCCGAAGTCGAACTGGGTGAACGCCTGGTTGTACTGGTAGAGGACGATCGTCATGCCGGCCTCCCCGGCGCCGCCGCTGTCGCCGAGCAGCACCTGGGGTTCGGTGAACAGGCTCAGTCCGCCGATGGTCGACGTGATCACCGTGAACAGGATGATGGGACGCATCAGCGGGATCGTGATCCGGAAGAAGACCTGCACCAGGCTCGCGCCGTCCACCTTCGCGGCGTCGTACAGGTCCGTCGGGATCGACTGCAGACCGGCGAGGTAGATGATCGCGTTGTAGCCGGTGAATCGCCAGATCACCATCGCCGCGATGGTGACCTTGATGCCCCAGCTGCTGGAGAGCCAGGGCACCGCGTCGAGGCCCAGCGCGGTGAGCGCGGAGTTCACCAGGCCGAAGGTGTCGGAGAAGACGGAGCCGAACACGATCGCCATGGCGACCATCGAGGTGACGTTGGGCAGGAAGATCGCGACCCGGTAGAACCGCGTGAACCGGATGTTCTGATGCAGCAGGAACGCGATCACCATCGCGAGGAAGAGCATCGGGACGGTGGAGAGGAACCAGATGATGAACGTGTTCCCGACGGCGTTCCAGAACCGGCCGTCGGAGAGCAGGAACTCGTACTGGGCGAGCCCGACGAAGGAGACGTCGCCCATCCCGTCCCAGTCCGTGAAGGACAGCACGATGGAGAACAGGATCGGGAACAGCCCGAAGACCGCGAAGAGCACGTAGAACGGGGAGATCGCGAGATAGAGGGGCAGCGTCTCGCGCCGCCTGCGCCGGCGACGGGCACGGGGATCACGTGCTGCGGGCCCTGCATGGACGTCGGTGACCGGAGGTGCGGAGGTGGGACCGGTATCGGTCGTGGTCATGAGTCGACCCCCCGCTTGGTGAGCACGCGCTCCGCCTGGTCGAGGGCGTCGTTCCACGCGCGTTCGGGATCCTTGCCGCCGGTCTCGACGTTGGTGATCTCCAAGGTGAAGGAGCCGCCGATGACGGTCTCCCAGGTGCTGATGAAGGAGGTCGGAACCGATTCCGCGGCGGTGGAGAAGAAGTCCAGCGGGTCCTGGTCCCCGTAGAAGCTCCCCGAGTAGCTCAGGTCCGCGAAGGAGTCGGGGGTCGAGGGGAACAGCTGAACGTCCTGATAGGCGAGCGCCTGGTTCTCCGGGGAGGTGACCCAGGTGAGGAAGGCGATCGCTGCCTCGGGGTCCTTGCAGGTGTGGGGGAGTGCGGCGAAGGATCCGCCGTTGTTGCCCGCTCGCACGGGCTGGGACGCCAGCCGCCAGGCGCCGGCGGTGTCCGGGGCGGATTCCTCGAGGATCTGGGTCCACCACGCCGCGCCGATGTGTCCCGCGGTGCGTCCGCTGGACCAGGCCGCGTTCTGATCGGTGGAGCGATCCTGGGGGATCCTGGCGGTGATCCCCGCCTCGATCGCCGCGACCGCGACGTCCCAGGCCTCGCGCACCGCACTGCCCTGCGCGGTGTACAGCGCGTTGTCGTCGCTGTCGAAGTACCGTTCGGGGCTCGAGTTGAGGACGCCCTCGAACACCGTCTGGGCATCGTTCACCATGAACGCCTCCGCGCTCCCCTTGAGCTCGATCCCCAGATCGGTCCAGTCCTTCCAGGTGGTGATCGCGGCGGAGACCTCCTCGGGACTGCTGGGGAGTCCGGCCTGCTCGAACACGTCCTGGCGATAGAAGTAGCCGGTGGGGCCGATGTCCAGGGGGAAGAAGCAGAACCGGCCCGACGGCGTCGACCCGAGGTTCCACTTCCATTCGTAGAAGTCGCCCTTGACGGAGTCCGCGCCGAGCTCGCCGAGGTCGAGGAAGAGGTCCTCGTTGGTGAAGTAGAGGGCGTTGTTGGAGTTGATGTACGTGATGTCGGGGATGTAGGCGTTGCCGGCCAGGCTGGTGCGCAGCTTGGTGTCGAAGCTGGTGCCGATCACATCGGCCCTGAGGTGCCGACCGGTCCCGGGAATCTCCGCCGTGGCCTGCTCCAGGAGCTCGGGACTCGCCGACCGGTCCCAATACCACAGCACGAGCTCGTCGGGATCCTCGGAGATGCTGGCATCGGACCCGCACCCGGCCAGCGCGAGAGGGAGCAGTCCCGCGGCGCCCAGCATCAGGTGGCGGCGAGAGGGCGAGGCGTGCGCCGTTCTCGACAGAAGGCCTGGTCGTGGCGGCGACGGAGGCCTTCCATCGGGGCGTCGGGCGGTCCGAGCGGTCATGCGCACCCTCCTCGTCGAGCGGCGTTCCATGACCCGTGAACGTTCACGGGTGACGCAGATCATGACAGGGTGATGCGGAGTCGTCAACGGCTGCCGGTCCCGTCGAGCGCTCCCGCGGTGATCTCGCCGTGCGCGGCATCGTCGCCGAGACCACGCGCGGAGGAGGCGCCGCGGGAGGCGTGGTGCTTGTGAGCGGGAGACGAACGGGATAGCGTGACTCCTGCCGTGAACGTTCACGGATTCCGTCGGTCCCGACCTGAAGGACGAACCTCCCCATGAGCTCCTCCGCCACGCCGTTCCGCTGGGCCGTCCTCGGTCCCGGCGCGATCGCCCGCCGCTTCGCCTCCCAGCTGCCGGACTCCCAGGACGGCGTGCTGGTCGCCGTGGGCAGCAGCTCCGCGCAGCGCGCGCAGGACTTCGCCGACGAGTTCCCGCTGGACGGCCCCGCGCTGGTGGGGGACTACACGCAGGTCCTCGCCTCGGACCAGGTGGATGCCGTCTACATCTCCACCGTCCACACCGGCCACGCCCGCCTCGCCGCGCAGGCCCTCGACGCGGGCAAGCACGTGCTGTGCGAGAAGCCGCTGACCCCGAACTCCGGGACCTCGATGGCGCTGATCGACCTCGCGGCCCGCTCCGAGGGCGTGCTGCTCGAGGCCTACATGTACCGCTTCCACCCGCAGACCGCACGGGTCCTGGAGCTCGTGGCCGACGGCGCGATCGGCGAGGTCGCGCACGTCGACGCCTCCTTCGCCTTCGACACCGGCGGACGCAGCGGACGCCTCTTCGACACGTCGACCGCCGGGGGCGGCATCCTCGACGTGGGCTGCTACCCGATGTCGCTCGCACGCTTCGTCGCGGGTGCCGCTCAGGAGAAGGCCTTCGCCGATCCGCTCACGGTGCGCGGGAGCGGCACGCTGGGGGAGACCGGTGTCGACGAATGGGCGACCGCTCACCTCACCCTCCCGGGCGGCATCACCGCGAGCCTGCGCACCGGGGTGCGCCTGGCCGATCCGCAGTCCGCGACGATCACGGGCTCGCACGGCGTGATCCGGCTCGCGGATCCGTGGAGTCTCGGTCAGGAGCCCCAGGTCATCGAGCTCGACGTGGTCGGCCAGGAGCCCCAGCGCCTCACGGTCCCGGCCGCCTCGGCCTATGCGCTCGAGGCCGATGCCCTCGCCCGTGCGGCCCGCGAGGGCACCGAGGTCCCGGAGCTGACCGGCGAGAACTCCCTCGGCCAGGCCCGCGCCCTGGACCAGTGGCGCGAGCAGATCGGGCTGCGCTACCCCTTCGAGGCCGATGACACGGACATCCCGACCCTCACCGGCCGCCCCCTGACCGCGGGCGGCGTGCAGACCGGGCCGGCCATGACCTACGGCAGCATCCCCGGCGTCGACAAGCGGGTCTCCCGCCTGGTCATGGGCTGTGACAACCAGATGAACCTGGCGCACGCCTCAGCGATGTTCGACGCCTTCTACGAGATCGGCGGCACCACCTTCGACACCGCCTACATCTACGGCGGCGGCTACATCGAGAAGCTCTTCGGGCAGTGGGTCCGCAACCGCGGGGTGCGGGAGGACATCGTGGTGATCACGAAGGGCGCCCACACCCCCCACTGCGACCCGGAGTCCATCACCCGCCAGCTCGAGGAGTCGCTCGAGCGGCAGGGCACCGACCACGCGGACCTCTACATGATGCATCGCGACAACCCCGAGATCCCCGTCGGGGAGTTCGTCGACGTGATGGACGAGCACCTCCGCGCCGGGCGGATCAGCGCCTACGGCGGCTCCAACTGGACCCCCGCCAGGGTCGACGAGGCCAACGCCTATGCGCGGGCCAACGGCCGCACCGGATTCACCATCCTCTCCAACCACTTCGGCCTCGCCGAAGCGCTGGACGTGCCGTGGGCCGGCTGCGTCCATGCCACGGACCCGGACTCCAAGGCGTGGCTCGAGGAGCGCGGGATCGCCCTGCTGCCCTGGTCCTCCCAGGCCCGGGGCTTCTTCACCGGCCGCGCGCATCCCGAGGACCGCTCGGACGCCGAGCTCGTGCGCTGCTACTACAGCGACGAGAACTTCGAGCGCCTCGCCCGCGCGACGGAGCTCGGCGCAGAGCGGGGCGTGCCCGCCACCGCGATCGCCCTCGCCTTCGTGCTGCACCAGAAGTTCCCGACCTTCGCCCTGTTCGGTCCCCGCAGCATCGGCGAGATGAGGTCCTCGACGCTGGGCCTCGGAATCGAGCTCACCGAGGCCGAGATGGCGTGGCTGGATCTCAGGGCCTCTGCGCGATGAGCACCTCCGCGCGACGGGCGACGATCATCGACGTGGCCGCGCAGGCCGGGGTCTCCCGGCAGACCGTCTCGCGGGCGATGAACGATCTGCCCGGCATCAGCTCCGCGACCCGCGAGAGGGTGCTGGAGGCGGCGCGGCAGCTCAACTATCGTCCCTCCCGCTTCGGCCGCGGACTGGTCGAGCAGGGACCGATCACCCTCGGCCTGGTCGTGGTGGATCTGTCGAACACCTACTTCGCCGAGCTCGGAGCGGCCGTGGTGCGCGCCTGTGCGCAGCACGGCTGGAACGTGGTGCTCGCCGAGGCAGGGAACGCGCCGGACCCGGACCGGGTGGCCGAGGACCTCGCCCGGAGGGTCGATGCGATCGTCGGCTACGACGTGCTCACCGGGGACATCCGCGGTGGGCTCGGCATGCCGGTCGTCCAGCTGGACGGGAGCTCGGACCAGCTGGTCTCCGGCGGTGTCGTCGAGCTCGCGCGCCGCGAGGCCATGGACGACCTCGCCGCGCACCTGCGCGCCTCCGGCACCCGCCGGCCCGTCGTGCTCGACCTCGTCGGCAACGGCTCCTCGGCCCGCAGCCGCGTGCTCACGGAGGCGCTGGCCCCGCTGGTCGAGGACGGGCACGTGCCGGTGCGTGCGGTGGAGGGCCGCACCGGGCATGCGGAGGCGCTCGCCGAGATCCTGGCCGACGGTGCCGATGCGCTCATCGCCTTCAACGACGAGCTCGCCGTGCGCCTGCTGCGCGCCCTGCGCGAGATCGGCGTCGCGGTCCCCGAGCAGGTGCGCCTGGTCGGCGTCGACGGCCTCGAGATCGGCACCCTGGTCACCCCCGAGCTCACCACCCTCGCGATCGACATCGAGGCAGTGGCCCGTGAGACGGTCGAGCTCGTGGCGGGGATGCTCGACGGCTCCGTCCCGCTCACGGGGGAGGGGGCGCACCGCACGGTGCCCTACCGGCTCGAGGTGCGCGCCTCGAGCTGAGCCCGCAATCGCCGCAGCGCGATGTTGCGCACGCCGCACCGGGATCCCTCGCCGGGGACACCGGCGGCGTGGCAGACTGTGACGTCGGTTCTGGTTCACGGCGCCCGCCGGGCGCCGACCCAGCGACCCCGAGCAAGGAGAGACATGAAGGCTGAGATCCACCCCACCTACGTCGAGACCCAGGTGTCCTGCACCTGCGGCAACTCGTTCACCACTCGCAGCACCCAGTCCAGCGGCGCGATCCGCACCGAGGTCTGCTCCGAGTGCCACCCCTTCTACACCGGCAAGCAGAAGATCCTGGACACCGGCGGCCGCGTGGCCCGCTTCCAGGCCCGCTACGGCAAGAAGAGCGCCTGACCCTCTGCCTCCGACGCCGGTGCGCGCCCCAGGGCGTGCACCGGCGTCGTCGCATGTGAGGGTGCGGAGCAGGGTGCGGAGGAGGGAACTGCGATGAGCGAGCACGACGAGCACGACGGGGGAGACCGCCTCGCGCCGCTGCGTCGCGAGCATGCAGACCTGCAGGAGTCGATGGCGGACCCTACGCTGCACGACGACCCGGCCCGCGCGCGCCGGGTGGGGCGGCGCTACGCCGAGCTCGAGGGCGTGCTGGCCGCGGCCGCCCGTCGGGACTCCACCGCCGCGGACCTCGAGACCGCCCGCGAGCTCATCGCGCTCGGCGAGGCCGATGAGGAGCTGGCCGCCGAGGCCGAGCAGCTCGCCGCCCGGCTCGGCGCCGAGCGCGAGCACCTCGAGGACCTGCTGGCGCCGCGCGACCCCGATGATGCCCGCGACGTGATCCTCGAGATCAAGGCAGGTGCGGGCGGCGAGGAGTCCGCCCTCTTCGCCGCAGAGATGCTGCGCATGTACCGGGCCTTCGCCGAGGCCCGGGGCTGGCGCCTCGAGGTGCTCACCTCCGCCGAGTCCGACCTCGGCGGTCTGAAGGACGTCACCGTGGCGATCTCCGCCCGCGCCGCGACCGGCCCCGGCGAGGGCGTGTACGCCCACCTCAAGCACGAGGCCGGGGTGCACCGGGTCCAGCGGGTGCCGGTGACGGAGTCCCAGGGCCGCATCCACACCTCCGCCGTGGGTGTGCTGGTGCTCCCCGAGGCGGACGAGGCGGACGAGTCCGAGGTGCTGGCGGAGGCGATGGCGCCGTCGAACCTGCGCATCGACGTCTTCCGTTCGAGCGGACCGGGCGGGCAGAGCGTGAACACCACCGACTCGGCCGTGCGGATCACGCATCTGCCCACGGGGGTGGTGGTCTCCTGCCAGGACCAGAAGAGCCAGCTGCAGAACCGCGAGCAGGCCCTGCGGATCCTGCGCACGCGACTGCTCGACGCCCGCCGCGCCGAGCAGGAGGCGCAGTCCTCCGCCGCCCGTCGCTCGCAGGTGCGCACCGTGGACCGCAGCGAGCGCATCCGCACCTACAACTTCCCCGAGTCCCGCGTCGCCGATCACCGCACCGGGTACAAGGCCGGCAACCTCGCCCAGGTGCTCGCCGGCGATCTCGAGGAGCTCATCGCCTCCTCTCGGGACGTCGAGCGCGCGGCGCGCCTCGCCGACGCCGAGGCCGGGACCGCGCAGGAGGGCTCCTGATGGACGTCCCCGAGGTCCGTGTCCGGCTGCGGGAGTCTCTCGCCGCGACCACGCGCCGACTGGGGGAGGCCGGGGTGGCCTCCCCGAGCGTCGACGCCCGGGCCCTGATCGCCCGCGCCGCAGGGACCGAGGGCCCGCTGGTGATGCTCGACGACCTGCCTGCGCAGTTCGGGGCGCGGCTCGAGGAGCTCACGGTCCGGCGCGAACGCCACGAGCCGCTCCAGCTGATCCTCGGCCGGGCGCCGTTCCGCCGGCTCGAGCTGAGGATCCGTCCCGGCGTCTTCATCCCGCGCCCCGAGACCGAGCTGGCGCTGGACCTCCTGCGCGAGCGCTCGGAGGGGCCGCTCGCGAGCGTGGTCGATCTCTGCGCGGGCTCCGGCGCCCTGGGGGCCTCCGTGCTCGACGAGATCCCCGACGCCCGGGTGCTCGCCGTCGAGATCGACGCGGACGCCGCCGCGCTGACCGCGGAGAACCTCGAGCTCGCCGGGCGCGGTCGCGGCCGGGTGCTGCAGGCGGACCTGCGCGGCGAGGTGCCCGACCTGGCCGCCGCCGCCCCGGTGGACGCGATCCTCTCGAACCCTCCCTACATCCCCCTCGACGCCCGACCCCGGGAGCTCGAGGTGATCGAGCACGATCCGCACCGCGCCCTCTTCGGCGGCGGCGCCGACGGCCTCGAGGTCCCGCGCGCGGTCATCGCCTGGGCGGCGGTGCTGCTGCGGCCCGGGGGAGTGCTGATCATGGAGCACGCGGACGTCCAGGGCGCGGCGACCCGCGGTGCCGCGGCCGAGCACGGAGGCTTCGACCGGATCGAGACCGCCCCCGACCTCACCGGACGCGACCGCTTCCTGCTCGCGCGCCGAGTCCCGGGAGCACCCGCCCACGGAGATGAGAGACTGTCCCGGTGACCGTGCACGACACCCAGAACCCTGAGACCCGCGAGGACGCCCTCGCCGCCGCCGTCGACGCCGTGAGGGGCGGTCGACTGATCGTCCTGCCGACGGACACCGTCTACGGCATCGGTGCGGACGCCTTCACCCCGGACGCCGTCCAGGCGCTGCTCGAGGCGAAGGGGCGCGGCCGCGACACCCCGCCGCCCGTGCTGATCGGCGACCATGCGGTGCTGCTGGCGCTGGCCACGGACGTCCCGGACTACGTCGAGGACCTCACCGACGAGCTCTGGCCGGGCGCGCTCACCCTGATCCTCACCGCGCAGCCGTCCCTGACCTGGGACCTGGGGGAGACCCGCGGCACCGTCGCGCTGCGCATGCCCGACGACGAGGTCGCCCTCGAGCTGCTGCGCAGCACCGGCCCGCTGGCCGTCTCGAGCGCCAATCGCCACGCCCGCCCCGCAGCGCTGAGCGTGCTGGACGCCGCGACCCAGCTCGGCGACTCCGTCGAGATCTACCTCGACGGGGGACCGGCCCCCCTCGGGGAGAGCTCCACGATCCTGGACACCACGGTCACCCCGGCGGAGATCGTCCGGGAGGGCGCCATCTCCAAGGAGCGGATCATCGAGGTGGTGGGCGACATCTTCACCGCGCCCGAACCCGAGCCCGCCGAGGAGGACGACGAGTCCGCGGCCGACAGCGATACCGCCGACGACAGCACGGCCGGTGACGGCACGGCCGACGACAGCACGGATGACGGCAGCACGGCCGACGACAGCGCCGCCGGGGACACGGCAGTCGACGTCCGCAGCCCGGCCGACGACAGCGTCACCGACGGCACCGCCGAGGTCGCCGCCGCCGGAGGGGAGGGCGCGCACCTGCCCACCGCCCCGGACACCACGCAGGACTCGGCCCCGGAGCCCACGGCGACGCCCGCCGCGGAGGATCCGGCGGCGACCGCGCCCGTGCTCGATCTGCCCTCCGAGCCCGACACCACCGTGCCGCTCGAGCAGGCCCCGCCCGCCGAGACCCCGCTGGAGGGTCTCGGCGACGGCTCGGGGGCCTCCGCCGACGCGGGGGACGCCGCCGAGCGCTCGGAGAGCTCGCCCGGGTGAGGATCTACCTGTTCCTGCTGCTGCTCGCCGCGGCGATCGCCTATCTGGTGACCCCGGCCGTGCGGCTGCTGGCCCGGCGCGCCGGGGCGATGACGGCGGTGCGCGACCGCGACGTGCACGACGCGGTGACCCCGCGCCTCGGGGGGCTGGCGATGCTCGCCGCCGTCGTGGCCACGATGCTGGTGGCCAGCAACATCCCGTTCCTCGAGGGGCTGTTCCGCGACTCCCGGCAGCCCTGGGCGATCCTCGCCGCCGGGGCGCTGGTCTGCCTGCTCGGCGCCGCCGACGACAAATGGGACCTGGACTGGGTGACCAAGCTCGCCGGCCAGGTCCTCGCCGCCGTGCTGCTCGCCTGGCAGGGGGTGAGCCTGGTGACCCTGCCGATCAACGGCGTCACCGTCCTCTCGGGCCGCACCGCGCTGATCCTCACCGTGCTCGTGGTGGTCGTCGCCATGAACGCGGTGAACTTCGTGGACGGCCTGGACGGACTCGCGGCCGGCGTCATGGCCATCGGCGGGTCCGCCTTCTTCGCCTACGCCTACACCCTGACCCGCAGCTCCTCGGTCACCGACTACTCCTCGCTGGCCGCGCTGCTCACGGCGGTGATGATCGGGGCCTGTCTGGGCTTCCTGCCGCACAACCTCACGCGCGCCCGCATCTTCATGGGCGACTCCGGCTCGATGCTGCTGGGCCTGCTGCTCGCCGCGAGCACCATCGCCGTGACCGGGCAGGTCGATCCCGGGCGGCTCTCGGGTGCGGACTTCTTCGGGCAGTTCCTGCCGATCCTGCTGCCCATCGGCGTGATGGTGATCCCGATCCTGGACTTCGGCCTCGCCGTGGTGCGGCGCATCGGCGCGGGCAAGTCGCCGTTCCACGCCGACAAGGCCCATCTCCATCACCGTCTGCTCAGCCTCGGCCACAGCAAGCTCACCGCCGTGCTGATCATGTACACGTGGACGGTCGTGATCTCGGTGGGGCTCCTGCTGCCGATCGTGGCCGAGGTGCGCACCGTCGTGATCTTCTGGGTCATCGGACTGCTGTTCGCCGCCCTGCTCACCTTCGACCCCCTCAGATGGCGCACCAGCCGCCACCGGAAGGACTCCGATGTCCCCTCAGCCTGAGCCGTCCTCGACCCCGGAGGCCAGCGACCCGGCCCGCACGGCGCGGACACCGCGGGCCGCGGGCGACCTCGCGATGCAGCGCGCCACCCTGGTCGCGCTCGTCGTCGGCCTGGTGCTCGACGCCGTCGTGATCGCCGTGGCCGCGACCCGCGACGATCCCGCCGCCCTCGCGGGGGCGCTGGTCGGCACCGGACTGACCCTCGTGATCGTCCTGCCGACGGTGGTCATCACCTTCCTCGGCAGGCGGCTCACCCCCATCTCGATGGCGGCGACGGTGCTCGGCAGCTGGGCGGGCAAGATGCTGATTGTGATCCTCGTCCTGCTCGCGGTCCGAGACCTCGACGGGGTCTCCGCCCGCTGGATCGGTCTCGCATTGCTGGTCGGCGCGGTCTCGGCGGTCCTGATCGAGGGCCTGCTGTTCGCGCGCGCCCGCCGACCGCTCGACGTGGAGCCCGTCGACGACCCCGAGGAGGGCCCGGGAGCCCGAGCGCGTCCATGACTCTCTGTTATGCTTCCCAAGGCGCTCGACCGCTGATCACGGCCAAGAACCGTGAACGCGACGAGAGCTGATCGACCACCCGGGAACGCCATGGCGACGTCCACAGTCGTACGCACGGTGGCCGCTCCGCGAGTGGACTCGATCTGGCATGACCATCCAGGCCGTCCCCGACGGTCGCACGCACCTGGGAGATCGAGCTGAACACCGCAGACCTCAGTCCGCCACTGTACGCAGAGGACGACTCGTTCTTCCACATCCCCACGCTGGGCGAGTTCTTCCCCGAGGCGCTGCTCTTCGAGGGCACGATCTTCGAGTTCAACCGCGTCCAGCTGGTGCGGCTCCTCGTGATCGCCGTCGTGCTGATCTTCATGTGCATCGTCGCCTCCCGCGCCAAGCTGGTCCCGGGCCGCGTCCAGAGCGTCGTGGAGGTGATGATCGACTTCGTCAAGAACAACATCATCGCGAACACGCTCGGCCTCAAGGAGGGCGCGCGGTTCGCCCCGATGCTGATCACGATGTTCTTCTTCATCCTCACGATGAACCTCGCGGGCGTCGTGCCCGGGCTGAACCTGGCCGGCACCTCCGTGATCGGGCTGCCGCTGCTGCTGGCCCTGTGGACCTTCGTCACCTACGTCGGCGCAGGCATCAAGAAGCACGGCTTCCTCGGCTACCTCAAGTCCGAGACGATGCCGCCCGGGATCCCGTGGCCGATCTACATCCTGCTGATCCCGATCGAGCTGCTGCAGGTCGTCGTGATCCGGTGGGCCTCGCTGACGATCCGACTCCTCGCGAACATGGTCGCGGGCCACATGATGATCGTCGTGTTCATCGGCATGACCCACGCGCTGCTGTTCTCCGGCGACTGGCTGATCGCGATCAGCCCCTTCGCCGGCGCGATGGCTATCGGCATCTACGGATTCGAGATCTTCGTCGCCGCGCTGCAGGCCTTCATCTTCACGATGCTGACCGCCGTGTACATCCAGCTCGCCACCTCCGACGAGCACTGACCTCCGCCGCGGCGGAGGGCCCCGGGTCTCCGCCGAGCGGTTCCCCGACCATGCAGACCGTTACCTGCCCGACCCAGACCTGATCGTCGCCCCGACGCGGCACAACGAAAGGAAACACCCATGGAGCCCACGATCCTCGCCGAGGTGACCGGAAACATCGCGACCCTCGGCTACGGCCTCGCCGCCATCGGCCCGGGCATCGGCCTCGGCATCCTGGTCGGCAAGACCGCTGAGGCTCAGGCCCGCCAGCCCGAGATGCGCTCGCAGCTGCAGACCACCATGCTGATCGGTGTCGCGTTCACCGAGATCCTCGCGCTGCTGGCGATCGTCACCGGCCTGATCTTCTGAGGCCGGAGTCCATGATTCTGGCAGAAGGAGCAGACACCGTCCCCGGCTGGCGGCTGCTGATCCCGCTCCCTGAGGAGATCGTCTGGTCGGCGATCTTCCTGCTGATCTTCGCGCTCGTCTTCATCAAGTTCGTGCTGCCGCGCATGAACGCCGTGCTCGACGAGCGCAGCGAGAAGATCGAGGGCGGCATCCGCAACGCGGAGAAGGTCCAGGAGCAGGTCGACCAGCTGAAGTCCGATCAGGAGCAGGAGCTCGCCGCCGCCCGTCAGGAAGCGGCAGCGATCCGCGAGAAGGCCCGCGTCGATGGCCAGAAGATCATCGACGAGGCCCGTTCCCGCGCCGAGTCGGAGAACGAGCGCGTTCTCGCCTCCGGCCGCCAGCAGCTGAGCGCCGAGCGGATCGCCGCCTCGACCGAGCTGCGCGGAGAGGTCGGGACGCTCGCGAGCGATCTCGCCTCGAAGATCGTCGGCGAGTCCCTCACCGACGACGAGCGCTCCCGACGAGTGATCGACCGGTTCCTGGACGACCTCGAGTCGAGCCAGACCACCACCCGATAAGGAACCGTGATGCGAGGAACCTCCTCCACCTCCTTCGGTGAGGTGCTCCGGCAGGCCGAGTCCGCTTTCGCCGCGGACCCCGGCTCGCTGGAGACCTGCGCCCAGGAGCTGTTCTCGGTGGCGGACGCCATCGACTCCAGCAACCAGCTCGTCCGCGTCCTCTCCGACCCCGGCCGCCCCGCCGAGGTCAAGGAGGCCGCAGTGCGCTCGCTGTTCGGCGACCGGGTGAGCCCGCAGACCCTCGGCAGCGCGCTCGAGGTGGCCCGTCACCGGTGGTCCGAGCAGGAGGACATCCTCGATGCCCTCGAACTCCTCGGCGTCTCGGCGCTGCTGGACCTCGCCCACTCCGAGGGGGCGCTGGAGCAGGTCGAGGGGGAGCTCTTCGAGATCTCCCGGCTGATCGATGCCAGCGGTGATCTCACCGCGGCCCTCGACGGTCTGCGGGACGAGCCCTCCGAGCGCTCCGCGCTGCTGCGCAGGATGCTGGACGGACGCGCGCACCGTCTCGCCGTCGCTCTCGCCTCCCGCGCGGTGGGGCGTCGCACCGAGCTCAAGCCCGCCCGCCGGGTCGAGGAGCTCGCCCGGTTCGCCTCGGAGCGTCGCCGTCGGGCCTTCGCGGAGGTCTCCAGCGCCGTCCCGCTGAACGATGCGCAGCAGTCCCGCCTCTCGGCGGTGCTGTCCGGCATCTACGGCCGCGAGATCCAGGTGAACCTCCAGATCGATCCCGATGTCGTGGGTGGTCTCCGGATCCAGGTCGGCGACGACCTCTACGACGCCACCGTGCTGGCCCGGCTCTCCCGAGCCCGGTCGAAGCTCGTGGCCTGACTCAGACCCGACGCCCCGGCGTCCCCAGCATTGTTCAGACCATCCCCGTGACGGGGAGACCGAGAGGAAGCGAAGCAGCAGATGGCGGAGCTCACGATCAGCCCGGAGGACATCCGGAACGCCCTGGACACCGCGGTGTCCACCTACCAGGCCGGCGCCACCGAGCGCGAGGAGATCGGCCGCGTCAGCGAGGCCGCTGACGGCATCGCCCGCGTCGAGGGCCTCCCCAACGTCATGGCCAACGAGCTGGTCAGCTTCGAGGACGGCACCCTCGGCCTCGCCCTGAACCTCGAGCTGCGCGAGATCGGCGTCGTCGTGCTCGGCGAGTTCTCCGGGATCGAGGAGGGCCAGCAGGTCCGCCGCACCGGCCAGGTGCTCTCGGTCCCCGTCGGCGACGGCTACCTCGGCCGTGTCGTCGACCCCGTCGGCACCCCGATCGACGGGCTCGGCGAGATCGAGACCGTCGGCCGTCGCGCGCTCGAGCTGCAGGCGCCCGGCGTCATGCAGCGCAAGGCAGTCAAGGAGCCCATGCAGACGGGCCTCAAGGCGATCGACGCGATGACCCCGATCGGCCGCGGCCAGCGTCAGCTGATCATCGGCGACCGCCAGACCGGCAAGACCGCGATCGGCATCGACACCATCCTGAACCAGAAGGCCAACTGGGAGTCCGGCGACCCCGAGAAGCAGGTCCGCTGCATCTACGTCGCCGTCGGCCAGAAGGGCTCGACCATCGCCTCGGTGCGCGCGACGCTCGAGGAGAACGGCGCGATGGAGTACACCACCATCGTCGCGGCCCCGGCCTCCGACCCGGCCGGCTTCAAGTACATCGCCCCCTACACCGGCTCGGCCATCGGCCAGCACTGGATGTACGAGGGCAAGCACGTGCTGATCATCTTCGACGACCTGTCCAAGCAGGCCGAGGCCTACCGCGCCGTGTCGCTGCTGCTGCGCCGCCCGCCGGGCCGTGAGGCCTACCCGGGCGACGTCTTCTACCTGCACTCGCGCCTGCTCGAGCGCTGCGCGAAGCTGTCCGACGAGATGGGCGGCGGGTCGATGACCGGCCTGCCGATCATCGAGACCAAGGCCAACGACGTCTCGGCCTACATCCCGACCAACGTCATCTCGATCACCGACGGCCAGTGCTTCCTGCAGTCGGACCTGTTCAACGCGAACCAGCGCCCGGCGGTCGACGTCGGCATCTCGGTCTCCCGCGTCGGCGGCTCGGCGCAGACCAAGGCCATGAAGGCCGTCTCGGGAACCCTGAAGATCGACCTCGCGCAGTTCCGCGATCTCGAGGCCTTCGCCATGTTCGCCTCGGACCTCGACGCCGCCTCCAAGCAGCAGCTCAGCCGCGGCGCCCGTCTCATGGAGCTGCTCAAGCAGTCCCAGTACTCGCCGTTCCCGATGGAGGAGCAGGTCGTCTCCATCTGGGCCGGCACCAAGGGCAAGTTCGACGACGTCGAGGTCGAGGACGTCCGCGAGTTCGAGACGCAGCTGCTCGAGCACCTGCGCCACAACGGCGGCGTGCTCGAGGCCATCCGCACCACGGGCAAGTTCGAGTCCTCCACCGAGGAGGAGCTCTCGGGGATCCTCGACCAGGTCAAGCAGGACTTCCTGGCCGGCAAGGGGCAGGGCGCGGAGCGCACTGACGAGAGCGGGCGCCTGAACGCCGGCGAGATCGAGCAGGAGCAAATCGTCCGCGGCTGAGGAGTGAGGCCGCCGCCTCCCCGGAGGCGGCGGCACCGACCGGCCAGCACCGATCCCGCACGAGGAGAGCAATGGGAGCCCAGCAGAGGGTATACAAACAGAGGATCCGCTCCGCCCAGGGGATGAAGAAGATCTTCAAGGCCAAGGAGATGGTCGCGGCATCGCGCATCGCCAAGGCGCACGCCCGGGTGGAGGCGACGACGCCGTACGCCGAGGCGCTCACCCGCGCGATCGGCTCGGTGGCGACGCACTCGGACGAGATCTCGCATCCGTTCCTGGACAGCGAGCGCCACGAGACCGGCCGTGCCGGGATCCTCATGATCACCGCGGACCGCGGCATGACCGGGCCCTACTCCCACAACGTGATCCGGGCCGCCGAGCAGCTCGCGAACACGTTGCGCGACGAGGGCAAGGAGCCGGTGATGTACGTCGTCGGCCGCAAGGGCGAGTCGTACTACCGCTTCCGCAACCGGCCGCCGCAGCAGGCGTGGACCCCGTACAAGGAGAACGAGCTGCCGGACCTCGGCCGCGAGATCTCCTCGGTGCTCACCGAGGACCTCCTCTCCGAGGACCCGGCCGTGCACCTGGACGAGCTGTACGTCGTGGGCACGCGCTTCGAGAGCCGCTTCCTGCAGAACACCCGATCGGTCCGCATGGTGCCGATGGGGCTGGTCGAGTCCGATGCCGAGCAGGAGGGCCCCTCCTACCCGCTGTACGAGTTCGTGCCGGATGCGGACTCGGTCATCGAGGAGCTCCTGCCGCGCTACATCGAGTCGCGGATCATCAACATCCTGCTGCAGGCGATGGCCTCGGAGCACGCGTCCACCCAGCGTGCGATGAAGACCGCCACCGACAATGCGGAGACGCAGATCAACAAGTTCACCCGGCTGGCGAACTCCGCCCGCCAGGCGGAGATCACCCAGGAGATCACGGAGATCGTCGGCGGCGCCGACGCCCTCTCGGGATCCGGCCGCACCGAACGCTGACACAGGCCGACGACACATTGGCCGACGGCGCCCAGCGTCGGCACGACATGGAGAGAACGCACATGACCACCACCACTGACAGCCAGGCACCCGCCGCCGCGGCGCCCGCCGCCACCGGGCGCGTCGCGCGCGTCACCGGCGCCGTCGTCGACATCGAGTTCCCCCCGGGGAGCATCCCCGAGCTCTACAACGCGCTGACCATCGAGATCGAGGACACCGGCTCCGGCCTGGAGGCCTCGACGCTGACCCTCGAGACCGCCCAGCACCTCGGCGACGGCATGGTGCGCGGCATCGCGCTCAAGCCCACGGACGGTGTGGTGCGCGGCCAGGCCGTCACCGACTCCGGCGCTCCGATCTCGGTGCCCGTCGGCGACGTCACCCTCGGCACCGTCTTCGACGTGGTCGGCAACCCGCTGAACAAGCCCGCCGATCAGCTGGAGATCACCGACCGCTGGCCGATCCACCGCAAGGCCCCGAACTTCGACCAGCTCGAGTCGGCGACGCAGATGTTCGAGACCGGCATCAAGTCGATCGACCTGCTCACCCCGTACGTCAAGGGCGGCAAGATCGGCCTGTTCGGCGGCGCCGGCGTGGGCAAGACGGTGCTCATCCAGGAGATGATCTACCGCGTGGCCAACAACCACGACGGCGTGTCCGTCTTCGCGGGCGTCGGCGAGCGCACCCGTGAGGGCTGGGACCTCATCGAGGAGATGACCGAGTCGGGCGTCATCGAGAAGACCGCGCTGGTCTTCGGCCAGATGGACGAGCCGCCGGGCACCCGCCTGCGCGTCGCGCTGTCCGCACTGACCATGGCGGAGTACTTCCGCGACGAGCAGGCGCAGGACGTGCTGCTGTTCATCGACAACATCTTCCGCTTCACCCAGGCGGGCTCCGAGGTCTCCACGCTGCTGGGCCGCATGCCCTCGGCCGTGGGCTACCAGCCGAACCTGGCCGACGAGATGGGCGTGCTCCAGGAGCGCATCACCTCGACCCGCGGTCACTCGATCACCTCGATGCAGGCGATCTACGTCCCGGCCGACGACTACACCGACCCGGCTCCGGCGACCACCTTCGCCCACCTCGACGCCACCACCGAGCTCTCGCGTGAGATCGCCTCGCGCGGCCTCTACCCGGCCATCGACCCCCTGGCCTCGACCTCGCGGATCCTCGACCCGCGCTACGTGGGCCAGGACCACTACGACACCGCGGTGCGCGTCAAGCAGATCCTCCAGCGCAACAAGGAGCTGCAGGACATCATCGCGATGCTCGGTGTGGACGAGCTCTCCGAGGAGGACAAGGTGATCGTGTCGCGTGCGCGCCGCATCCAGCAGTTCCTCTCGCAGAACACCCACCTCGCGAAGCAGTTCACCGGCGTGGACGGCTCCGACGTCCCGATGCGGGACACCATCGAGGGCTTCAAGGGCATCTGCGACGGCGAGTTCGACCACATCACCGAGTCGGCCTTCTTCAACGTCGGCGGGATCGACATGGTGCTCGAGAACCAGCACCGCATCGACAAGGAGCTCGGCGCGTGAGTGCGCTCGAGGTCACCTTCGTCACCGCGGACCGCACGGTCTGGACCGGGCAGGCCGCGCAGGTCGTGGTGCCCGCGATCGACGGTTCGATGGGCATCCTGCCGCAGATGCAGCCGACCCTCGCGATCCTCGGCACCGGTTCGGTGCGGATCATCGACCAGGACGGCCACGTCGAGGAGCTGGTCGTCGAGGGCGGCTTCGTCTCTGTGGACGCCGACGTCGTGACCATCGGGGTCGACGACGCGCAGCCGGCACGAGCCGGCGAGTCCCGCCTCTGAGCCGGTCCGCGCAGACGGCATGAACGACTCGAGCATCCCGATCCTCCTGCTGGGGATCGGGATGCTCGTCGTTCTGGCGGCGCTGGCGCTGGTCCTGCGCCAGGTGGTGGTCTCCCGCACCCGGGGCTCCTTCGAGTGCACGCTGCGCCGACGGGGCCTGGTGGGCGGGACCAGCTGGCAGCACGGGCTGATGCGCTTCGGCACCGATCGTCTGCGCTGGTTCCGTGCCTTCTCGCTGCGGGTGAGGCCCGAGGTGGTGATCCGCCGCACGGACATCCGCGACGTGGTCCGGCGCCGTCTGCCCGCCCAGGTGGAGGGTGGGGAGGACACCTATCTCCTCGAGTTCAGCCTGCGGGGCGGCCGCGAGATCAGCGCGATCGTCGACCTCGTCTCCGGGGCGGCGCTGAACTCCTGGCTCGAGGCGGCCCCGACCGGCTCGGTCCTCGGCGATGCGGACTGAGACCCGCCGACCGAGGTTCCCGGACCGGGGATCTCCGACCAGGATCCTCAGCCGTCGACGCCGTGGACGGGCTCTCCGCTGCGGAGCACGGTCAGCGGGCGCAGCTGCGCGTCCACCAGCACCGCGTCGGCGCGGCGTCCGGCGGCGAGCACGCCGATCCGGTCCTGCATCCCCAGCACGGCCGCGGGGACGCTCGAGGCGGCGCGCACCGCGCGCACCAGGTCGATCCCGGCCTCGGTGACCGCGAAGCGCACCACGTCCAGCAGGTGCGCGGTGCCGCCCGCGATCGAGGAGCCTCCGGTGAGGGTCGCGACGCCGGCGTCGACGGTGACGTCGAGCGCGCCGAGGCGGTACTGGCCGTCCGGCATCCCCGCCGCCGCCATCGCATCGGTGACGAGCACGACGTTCCCCTCGGGCGCGATCGCGAACACGTGGGCGACGGTGCGCGCGTCGAGGTGCACGCCGTCGGCGATCACCTCGACCACGAGCTCCCCGCCGGCCGCGGCGTCGAGCGCCGCGAGCGCGGGGCCGGGATCGCGATGGTGGATCGGTCGCATCCCGTTGAACAGGTGCGTGGCGGTGGGCAGGGGCGAGCGCCCCTGCTCCCGGCGCAGGGCGGTGCGGGAGAGCGTGATCGCGTCGGTCATCTGCGCGCTGCCGGCGTCGGTGTGCCCGAGGGAGGGGACCGCGCCGACCTCGGCGAGGGCCTCGATGACCTCCTCGGCGTGCTCCACCTCGGGGGCGACGGTCATGGTCGCGAGAGCTCCGCCTGCGATCTGTGCGAGCTCGCGCACCAGGTCGGCGTCGCCGGCGGTGATGTGCTCGGGGTTCTGCGCCCCCCGTCGCTCGACGGAGACGAAGGGTCCCTCGAGGTGGATCGCGGCGATCTCGGCCTCCGCTGCGAGCTGCGCGAGGTCCCGCACCCGCTCCCGCAGGGTGGTGGGATCGGCGGTGACCAGGGAGGCGACCAGGGAGGTGGTGCCGTGACGGCGGTGCTCGCGGATCGCGGTGAGCATGTCCGCGGGAGAGCTCGCGTCGGGGAAGGAGGCGCCGCCCCCGCCGTGGCAGTGGAGGTCCACCAGTCCCGGCAGGATCAGGCCGTCGTGCTCGATGCTCCGTCGTGCAGTGTGCGCGGGAGATCCCGCTGCCGGGCCGGCCCAGAGGATGTCACCGTCGGCGACGAGCAGCAGCGCGTCGGGGACGAGCCCCTGCGCGAGCACGGCGGACCCGCGCAGCGCCAGATCGGCGGTGACGGCGGGGGCGGGGGGATGCTCGGTGGCGCTCAACGGGCTCTCTCCTGACGGTGCGGTCGGCGCAGGCGCCGGGTGCGTGCGGGACGGACGGGCGGGGACGGGCGCAGCAGGGACGGACGGGCAGGGAAGGACGGGCAGGGACGGACGGGTCACCTCAGAAGAGGCGCGACTCCGCGTCGTCGATGCCGCGCAGGGCGTCGTAGTCGAGGGTCACGCAGTCGATCCCGCGATCGGTCGCCAGAACCCGCGCCTGGGGCTTGATGACCTGGGCGGCGAACACGCCGCGCACCGGTGCGAGCAGGGGATCGCGGTTCATCAGCTCGAGATAGCGGGTGAGCTGCTCGACGCCGTCGATCTCGCCGCGGCGCTTGATCTCGATCGCGACCGATCCGCCGCTCTGGTCGCGGGCGAGGATGTCCACGGGCCCGATGGCGGTGAAGTACTCGCGTCGCACGAGGGACCAGCCCTCGCCCAGCGTGTCGATGTTCTCGGCCAGCAGCGCCTGCAGGTGGGCCTCGACGCCGTCCTTCTGCAGCCCCGGGTCGACGCCGAGCTCATGGGCGGAGTCCTCGAAGACCTCGTGCAGCCGCACCCGCAGCCGGTCACCGGACTTGTCGTGCACCACGTCCCACTGCTCGATCCACTCGCCCTCCGGATCCTCGGACGCCTCCTCGTCGCCGCGGCGCGAGGTCGTCAGGGTGCACGGAGGGCTCATCCAGTTCAGCGGCTTGTAGCTCCCGCCGTCGGAATGGACCAGGACGCTGCCGTCGGCCTTGATGATCAGGAGCCGAGGGGCCAGCGGCAGATGGGCGGTGAGACGACCGGTGTAGTCGACGGAACAGCGGGCAACGACGAGACGCACCCCGCCAGGGTACGGCACCGGCAGGCCGCGGACGAGACGCGGACGAGACGCGGACGAGACCGGGACGAGACGGGGGATGAGAACCCCATGAGGAGCGCTTTACCCAGGTGCAGATGCTCACTCGGGCCTGTTCCGCACCTCTCGCCGCTCGTATCGTGGGCGGGTCCCCGCCTGCGGCCTGTCCCGGGCCACCTCGAAGGAGCTATCCACCGTGCAACGACTCCTGGCCGTCCTGCTGGTCCTGATCGGGCTGATCGGACTCGCACTGGGCCGCCTGGGTGAGACCACCTGGGCCCCCGCGACCGAGACCACCGCCACGGTCGACCTCGCGGATCCCGGCGCCGCCGTGGTGATCGATCCGGGCGTGCTCTACGTGGGCGGTGCGGAGGGCGAGGTCGTCATCGAGGGCTCCTCCGACGTCTCCGTGATCACCGCGGCCAACGGCGACATCGAGGCCTACCTCGACGGCGTCAAGCACACGCGGATCACCGGGGCGAGCGACTGGACGACCCTCAGCACCCAGGAGGTCGATCCCGACGGCGCCGAGGAGCTGTCCGATCCCACCTCCTCGGATCTCTGGCGCTCGGTGGACACCGCTCCCAGCCCGTACACGATCGACGTCGCCGAGTTCTGGGCGGGGGAGAACGGGGACAACGAGCAGGTGTACCGCTCGATCCTGATCGTCACGGACGGCACCGCGGCGGGGGCGGACGAGGTCTCCATCACCTGGCCGGTCGACGACGAGAACGAGTGGGTGCCCTTCGCCTATGCCGGCGGCGCCGCGATCGCCGTGGTCGGTCTGGTCCTGCTGGTCGTCTCGCTCGGCGGCGGGCGCCGTCGTGACGAGGAGGAGGACGAGCAGCTCGAGGACGCCCCGGTCCAGGAAGCGGGTCAGGACCGCGACGAGGCGGTGGCCGGCGGTTCCGCTGCTGCTGCGGCCACCGGGACCGGCGCCGCGACCCCCGGGGACGCGACTGCCGACGACGCAGCCGAGCACGAGGCCGACGACCCGGCGACGGCCGATGGCTCGGCGCCCCTCGAGGGCTCCGCGGCGGACGCGGCGCCCCGCTCCGACCGGGATCCGCTCACCCCCCGCCCCGGCGCGGTGCGCGAGGAGAGCGTGTGGAGCTTCGGATCCGCTGCGGACGGTGGCTCCGCGGCTGCCGGCGACACCGCGTCGGCCGGCGACGCCGCGTCTCCCGGCGACACCGCGTCTCCCGGCGACACCGCGTCTCCCGGCGACACCGCGACGGCCGGGGAGCCGGCGACCACGGACGCGGCCGGAGTCCGCGAGGACCGGACCGAGGAGATCACCGGGATCTCCGACGACGGGACGGACGAGGAGCGGGACAGCACCGCCGGGGACGACGAGGAGCGCCGATGACCCGCCATGACCAGCGCGCGAGCGCACGGAAGGACCCCCAGATGAGCACCCGTCCCGTCGGCCGTCGCGGCCTCTTCCTCGGAGCGGGCTCCGTGCTCGCCACGGGACTGCTCGCCGCCTGCGGCTCGGAGCCGGCGCCGCCGGCGGACCCGCCGACGGGCAAGGAGCTCGCCGAGCCCACCCCGGTCCAGACCACGGAGCAGATCGGCGCGATCGTGCCCGAGGTGAGCGCCGCGGTCGTCGCGGCGGACGAGGCGCGCGACGTCGAGGAGCTCTCGCCCCGCGTCACCGGCTCCGCGGTGGACTTCCGCAAGGCCGCCTACACGATGATCGAGGAGGCGGAGGAGTGGGCCGACTACCTCGACGTGCCCGGCACCGAGCTGATCGTCCCCATGACCTCGGTGACGGCCGACTTCCCGCGCACGGCGATCGCCCTGGTGGAGGACTCCGTGGAGGAGGACGGGGTGCCCTACTTCCTCGCGCTGCACCAGGAGGACGCGAAATCGCCCTACACCTCGTGGGGCTGGGCGCAGCAGGCCGTGGGCATCGACATGCCGATGGTCGCCAACGAGCTGGTGGGCGCCGAGCAGGTCGCCCGCGACGACGACGCGCTGGTGATGACTCCGGACGAGGCGCTCTCGCTGTACGCGAAGGTGCTCACCGGCGGCGACGGCGCCGATCCGGACGACCAGCTCGCCGACGACCCCTTCACGAGCTCGCGCCACGAGGACATCCAGAGCGAGCGCTCGATGCTCAACGAGGGCGTGGACCGGGACGAGGCCGCCACCATCCGCGAGGAGTACACCGTCTCCGAGGACGAGTTCGTGGGCCTGCGCACCGATGACGGCGGCGCGATCATCATGGGCACCCTGACCTCCACCCGAAAGGTCTCCGTGAAGGAGCGCGCCACGGTGAGCGTCTCGGAGGACAACCTCTACGCCAAGGTGATCGGCAAGCACGAGTTCACCTCCGAGTACATCCGGAAGTACGGCACCCATGTCACGCTCTACGTCCCCTCCGCGGAGGACGGCGGGCAGGTGCAGCCCATCGGGGCCACCCTCACGACGCTCTCCGCCACCGGGGAGTGACGGGCGCGTCACTGCACGGGCCCGGCGGGACTCCTTAGACTGGGTCGGTCCCGACCTCGTCGAAGGAGTTCTCCCGTGACCGATCCGTACGGAATCATCGACCTCGCTGCGCTGAAGCAGCCCGCCGGCGGTGCCGCCGGAGGCTCCGGCACCGGCGGCACGCCCTCGGCGCACGAGATCGCCGTCACCGAGCAGGGGCTCGAGCAGCTGATCGGCGACTCCCAGCAGATCCCGACCCTGCTGCTGGTCACGAGCGCCCGGGTGCCCGAGGGCGAGAAGTTCCTCGCCTCGCTGCGTCGCGGGGTCGACGCCAAGGGCGGCTCGGTGCGCCTCGGCGTCGTCGACGCCGACACCGAGCAGCGGGTCGCCGGCGCCCTGCGCGTGCAGAAGCTGCCCACCCTTCTGCTGCTGATCATGGGTCAGCTGCAGCCGATCGTCGAGGCGGTGCTGCCCGATTCCGAGATCGACACCCTCCTGACCCAGGTCCTCGAGGTCGCCCGCCAGCAGGGCATGGAGCTTCCCGAGGCCGAGGCGGAGTCCGAGGAGGGGGCCGAGGCCGAGGAGCCGCTGCCGCCCCTGATCGCCGAGGCCTACGAGGCGATCGAGAGGGGCGACCTGGACGCCGCCGTCGCCGCCTATCAGAAGCAGCTGCAGGAGACCCCCGCGGATGCCGAGGCGAAGGCCGGGCTCGCCGCGGTCTCGCTCATGCGGCGCACCCGGGAGACGGACCCGACCGCCGCGCGGGACGCGGCGGCCCAGCGCCCAGACGATCTCGATGCGCAGCTGCTCGTGGCCGATCTCGACATGCTCGGCGGTCACGTCGAGGACGCCTTCGCCCGCCTCCTCGACCTCCTCCGCGGAGCCGATCAGGAGACCAAGGACGCCGTCCGCGCGCGCCTGCTCGAGCTGTTCGAGGTCGCCGGCCCCGAGGACCCGCGCGTCGGCCCCGCCCGCAAGCGCCTGGCGAACCTCCTGTACTGAGGCCCTGACCGCGAGGGAGTCCTCTCCCTCGTCCTCCCCGCTCCCGGGCTCAGCCCTCGCGCAGCCGGGCGGGGACCAGCAGCACGGCGCCGAGCGGCGGGACCGACAGGCGCACGGAGTGGTCCCGGCCGTGCTGCGACAGCGGCTCCGCGTGCACCCGGCCCAGGTTGCCGACCCCGCTGCCGCCGTAGACGGGGGCGTCGGTGTTGAGCACCTCGAGCCAGTCCCCGCCCTCGGGCAGGGGGATGCGGTGGTCGTGCCAGGGCTGTGCGGAGAAGTTCACGACCACGACCACCGGGTCGCCCTCCTCGCTGCGGCGCACGAAGGCGAGCGTGTTGTGCACGCCGTCGTCGCCGACCAGCCACTCGAAGCCGCCCGGGTCCTGGTCGCGCTGGTAGAGCGCGGGGAACTCCGCCTGCACGGCGTTGAGGTCCTTGACCAGCTGCTGGGCGCCGCGATGCAGGGGGTACTCCAGCAGCCACCAGGGCAGACCGGCCTGCTCGGACCACTCGGTGCCCTGGGCGAACTCGATGCCCATGAACACCAGCTGCTTGCCGGGATGGCTCCACTGGAAGGCCAGGTACGCGCGCAGCGTCGCCGCCTGCTGCCAGTCGTCGCCGGGTGCCTTGCGCAGCAGGGACCCCTTGCCGTGCACGACCTCGTCGTGGCTCAGCGGCAGCACGAAGTTCTCCGAGTACTGGTAGACCATCGAGAAGGTCAGCTCGCCGTGGTGGTACTGGCGGTGGATCGGATCCTGACCCAGGTACTCGAGGGTGTCGTGCATCCAGCCCATGTTCCACTTGAAGCCGAAGCCGAGCCCGCCGCTGTCGGTGGGGCGGGTGACCCCCGGGAACGAGGTGGACTCCTCGGCGATCATCACGATGCCCGGAGCGCGCTTGTACGCGGTCGCGGTGGTCTCCTGGAGGAACGCGATGTTCTCGAGGTCCTCCCGGCCGCCGTGGCGGTTGGCCACCCACTGGCCGTCCTCGCGCGAGTAGTCCAGGTACAGCATCGAGGCGACCGCGTCGACCCGCAGCCCGTCCACGTGGAACTCCTCGAGCCAGTAGCAGGCGTTGGCCACCAGGAAGTTGCGCACCTCGTTGCGGCCGGTGTCGAAGACGTAGGTGCCCCAGTCGGGATGCTCGCCGCGGCGCGGATCCGCGTGCTCGTACAGCGGGGTGCCGTCGAAGCGGGCCAGGGCGAACTCGTCCTTGGGGAAGTGCGCCGGGACCCAGTCCAGGATCACGCCGATGCCGGCGTTGTGCAGGGTGTCGATGAGATGGCGCAGCTCGTCCGGGGTGCCCAGGCGCGAGGTGGGGGCGTAGTAGCCGGTGACCTGGTAGCCCCAGGACCCTCCGAAGGGATGCTCCGCCACCGGCATGAACTCCACATGGGTGAATCCCAGATCGGTCACGTACTCGGTGAGCTCGGTGGCCAGCTCCCGGTAGCCGAGGCCCGGGCGCCAGCTGCCCAGATGCACCTCGTAGATCGACATCCGCGAGGAGATCGGCTGGTGCGAGGCGCGCTCGGCCAGCCAGTGCTCGTCGCTCCACTCGAAGTCGCTGCTGGTGACGACCGAGCCGGTCGCGGGCGGCACCTCCGCGAAGCGGGCCATCGGATCCGCCTTCTCCCGCCAGGCTCCGTCGGCACCGAGGATCCGGTACTTGTAGGTCTCGCCGACGCCGATGCCGGGGACGAACAGCTCCCACACCCCGGAGGCGCCCAGGGAGCGCATCGAGTGCAGCCGGCCCTCCCAGCCGTTGAAGGACCCCACCACCTGCACGGCCCGCGCGTTCGGGGCCCACACGGCGAAGGAGGTGCCGGGCACGTCCTGGATCGTGCGCACGTGGGAGCCCAGCACCTGCCACAGCTCCTCGTGGCGTCCCTCGCGGATCAGGTGCAGGTCGAACTCGCCGACGGTGGGCAGGAAGCGGTACGGCTCCTCGATCTCCACCGGCTCCTCCCCGGCGGACCAGGTGACCCTGATCCGGTAGGAGTGCAGGTCGGGGAGCGCGAGCGCCGCCACCCAGATGCCGTCGTGCTCGTGCTCCATGGGGTGCGCCGTCCCGTCGGGAAGCAGCACCGCGACCTCGTGCGCGAAGGGCTTGAGGGTGCGCACGGTGACGCCTCCCTCGTACTCGTGCGCCCCGAGCACCGAATGGGGCTCGTGGTGGCTGCCGGTCGCGGTGGCGCCCAGCTCGTGCTCGCCCAGCGTCATCACCGCGGCGGCGGTGTCGGGAGTCTCGGTCATGTCAGCTCTCCTCGGGGTGGATGATCCGCAGGACGTGCGCGGGCCGGTCGCTCGCGCTCAGGATCACGGAGGGGGCGCGGCCCCAGCTGTACCGCTCTCCGGTCAGCAGGTCCTCGACCTCGAAGGACTCGCCGACGGCGAGGGCGTCGAGGTCCAGGTGCAGCGTGGTGGTGGCGTCGCGGTCGTGCGCGGTCAGGGAGACCACCAGCACGGTGTCCGGCGAGCCGGTGCCGCTCGCGGCCGCGTCGAGGTGCTTGGAGAAGACCAGCACCTGCTCGTCCTCGGCCTCGTGGAAGCGGATCGTGGTGAGGGTCTGCAGCGCGGGGTGCTCGCGGCGGATCCGGTTCAGGGTGCCCAGCAGCGGCTCGAGGCTCTCGCCGCGGGCGAGCGCTCCGGTGAAGTCACGGGGCTTGAACTCGTACTTCTCGTTGTCGATCTGCTCCTGGGCGCCCGGGCGGGGGACGTCCTCCACCAGCTCGTAGCCGCTGTAGATCCCCCAGGTGGGGACCAGGGTGGCGGCGAGGATCGCCCGCAGAGCGAAGGCTCGACGGCCGCCCGCGCTCATGTACGGGGTGAGGATGTCATGCGTGGTGGGCCAGAAGCTCGGGCGCATGTACGGCGCCGACTCCACCAGCTCCTCGAGGTACTCGCGCAGCTCCCCGGCGCTCTCGCGCCAGGTGAAGTAGGTGTAGGACTGGTGGTAGCCGACCTTGCCCAGGGTGTGCATCATGGTGGGTCGCGTGAACGCCTCGGCGAGGAAGACCACCTCGGGATGCTTCTCGTCGAACTCCGCCAGCAGCTCCTCCCAGAAGCGCACCGGCTTGGTGTGGGGATTGTCGACGCGGAACAGCGTGACGCCGTGCTCGACCCAGAGCTCGAGCACGTCGCGGATCGCCGCGTAGAGCCCCTCGTAGTCCGTGTCGAAGCTCAGCGGGTAGATGTCCTGGTACTTCTTCGGCGGGTTCTCCGCGTAGGCGATGGTGCCGTCGGCCCGCACGGTGAACCACTCCGGATGCTCGCTCACCCACGGGTGATCGGGGGAGCACTGCAGGGCGATGTCGAGGGCGACCTCGAGGTCGAGCTCCTTCGCTCGGGCCACGAAGGCGTCGAAGTCCTCCATGGTGCCCAGCTCGGGATGGATCGCGTCGTGGCCCCCGTCGGCCGAGCCGATCGCATAGGGCGAGCCCGGGTCGCCGGGCTGCGGGTCCAGCGTGTTGTTGCGCCCCTTGCGGAACGTGGAGCCGATGGGGTGGATGGGGGTGAGGTAGGCGACGTCGAAGCCCATCGCCGCGATCCTGTCCAGGGAGCGGGCGGCGGTGCGGAGCGTGCCCGAGGCCCAGCCGTGCTCGGGATCGAAGTGCGCCCCCTCGGAGCGGGGGAAGAACTCGTACCAGGAGCCGAACAGGGCGCGCGGCCGCTGGACGATCAGCGGATAGGGCCCGTCCACGGTCACTCCCTCGCGCAGGGGCCGCTCGGCGAGCATGCCGCGCAGGTCCGCGGCCAGGGCCGGGGCGACGCGCGCGGCGGCGGGCAGGCCCGGTGCGCGCAGGCTCTCCAGAGCGGCCCGGACCACCGGAGCGTCGGACGCCGGCCGGCTGCCGTCCTCGACCTCGGCGAGCACCTTGCCCAGCACCACCGCGCCCTCGGCGCAGACCAGGTCGGGATCGATCCCGGCAGGGATCTTCACCTCCGCCGTGTGCGCCCAGCTCTCGTACGGCGCGGAGTAGGCCTCGATCCGGAAGCTCCAGTGCCCCTGGACGTCGGGGCGGACGGTGGTCTCCCAGAGATCCAGGCCCGGGTTGGTCGAGCGCAGCGACCGCCGGCTCTCGTGCCCCTCGGGGGAGGTGAGCACGAGCTGGACGCCCATCGCGTCGTGCCCTTCGCGGAAGGCGTTGGCGCAGAAGCGCACCGTCTCGCCCTCGACGCAGCGGGCGGGGAAGCGTCCACCGTCGACGACGGGCCGGACCCCCATGATCGGGATCCGCCCGATCCCGTCGTCCAGGCCCGTGCGGCCAGTGCCCGTGCTGTCAGCACCCGTGCGGTCAGTAGTGGTCTTCGACATGGCCTCTCCTGCCTGAGCCCTCGCCGTGGCGGGATGCTCTGCGACGGTCGCGGTGATGGTCCTCACGATAGCCGTTCCGGCGCCTCCTCCGGGGCGTCGGGGGAGATCCCGAGGACGACCACGCTCGCGGGGGCCACCAGGACCGCGCGGTCGGCGACCGGACCGGGCGGAAGGTCCTGCGGGCTCTCCCGAGAGGTGTCCAGCAGGACCCGGGCGCTGCCCTGGGGCCACGGGGCCGCGGGCAGGCGCACCGTGGTCTCCTCGGCGGCGGTGGAGAGGATCACCAGCAGGTGCTCCGCCCCTTCGCTGCCGTGCACCGCGGGCCGCAGCATGGCCAGCAGATGCTGCGAGGGATCCATCCACTGCTCGTGGTCCATCACCTCGCCGTCGGCGTCGAACCAGGCGACCTGACCTGCATCCAGCGCGGCGGGGTCCGCGGGCCGCAGGAAGTGCGGGGCGCGCAGCTGCGGGTGCTCCCCCCTCAGCTGCAGCAGCCGGGTCACCGTCTCCTGCAGCGCCTGCCCGTGACGGTTCCGGCCCCAGTCCGTCCAGGAGATCTCGTTGTCCTGGCAGTAGGCGTTGTTGTTGCCCTGCTGGGTGCGCATCCGCTCGTCGCCCGCGGTGAGCAGCGGGGTCCCGGAGGCCAGCAGCAGGGTCGCCAGGATGCTGCGCGCGCTGCGCCGACGGGCCGCCTCGATCTGCGCGGCCCCGTCCGCGCCGACGGGCATCTCTCCCTCGTGACCGTGGTGGAAGGAGCGGTTGTCGGAGGTGCCGTCGCGGTTGTCCTCGCCGTTGGCGAGATTGTGCTTGGACTCGTAGACCGTGAGGTCGCGCAGGGTGAAGCCGTCATGGGCGGTGACGTAGTTGATCGAGGCCCAGGGGGCGCGCAGGCTGCGCCCCTCGGGCAGCTCGAGCGGATCCTGGGAGGTGAGCAGGTCGCTCGAACCGGCCAGACGGGTGGCGAGGTCCCGCACCCCGCCGATCGCGTCCTCGCCCGTGCGCTCGCGCATCGCCCGGTCGGAGAGCCAGAAGGCCCGCACGTCGTCGCGGAAGGCGTCGTTCCACTCGGCGAAGGGCGCCGGGAAGCTCCCCGTCTGCCAGCCGCCGGTGCCCACGTCCCAGGGCTCGGCGATGAGCTTGACCCCGCGCAGCACGGGGTCGGTCGCGATCGCCCGCAGCAGCGGATGATCGGGCCGGAAGCCGGTGTGGTCGCGGCCCAGCGTCGCGGCCAGGTCGAAGCGGAACCCGTCCACGTGGACCTCCTGCACCCAGTAGCGCAGGGAGCCCAGGACCAGGTCCATCACGTGCACGGAGCGCGGGTCGAGGGTGCCGCCGGTCCCGGTGACGTCGAAGAAGGTGCCGTGGTCGATCCAGTAGTACTCGAGGTTGTCCAGCCCGCGCAGCGAGAGCGAGGGCCCGTCGGCGCCGCCCTCGGCGGTGTGGTTGTAGACGACGTCGAGGATGACCTCGAACCCGGCCGCGTGCAGCTGCCGCACCATGGTCTTGACCTCGTCGAGCACGGCCTGCGCGCCGGCGTGCTGGGCGGCGGTCGTGGCCAGGGAGGGGTCCGGCGCGAAGTACGACTGGGTCGAGTATCCCCAGTAGTTGGTCAGCCCCAGCCGGGTCAGGTGCGGCTCGTCCATCGCGGCGTGGATGGGCAGCAGCTCGATGCTGGTGACCCCCAGGCTGCGCAGGTAGCCGGTCACCGCCGGGTGGCCCAGGCCCGCATAGGTGCCGCGCTGCTCGGGCGGCAGCTCGGGATGCAGCTCGGTGAAGCCCTTGACGTGCAGCTCGTAGAGCACGGTGGACTCCCAGTCGACCATCGGCCGCAGATCGTCCTGCCAGTCGAAGGCGTCGGAGACCACCTCCGACCACACCGCGTCCTCGCCGTTGTCCACCTCGCTGCGCACAGGATGATCCCCGACGCGGTCGAGCATCGCGTCGACCTCGAAGGGGAAGAAGGAGCTCAGCAGGGGGGAGGAGTGGGAGACCCCGCGCCCCCAGGGATCCTGCAGCAGCTTGCGCGGGTTGCACAGCAGGCCGGCCGACGGGTCCCAGGGGCCGTCGACCCGCAGCCCGTACCGGGTGCCGGGAGTCATCCCGGTGACCTGGTCCCAGTGCAGCCCGCCGTCGACATGGCGCAGGCGCCGACGGTGCTCGGTCGCACCCCGACGGATGCACAGGTCCACGGACTCGGCGCGGGGCGCGGCGACCGCGAAGGTCCCGCGACCCTGGTCGTCGACCACGAGGCCGGGGGCGGTGGGGGCGGCGGGCGGTGTCGCCCGGTCGGAGCGCTCTGCTGGCATCCGCGCATCATCCCACCGCCGCTCCCCGAGAGCCTCCGGCGAGCGGACGGAATGGCCCCCGAGGTGACCCATGCCGCTAGGATCGTCGCGGCGGTCCTCGATCCGTTCCCGGATCGCCCGCGATCCACCGCACGACCATCCGCACGGCCACGGCCGGTCCGGCCTCCGGGCACCTCGGGGGAGGGCGGAGGACGCGGTCGGCATCGAGGACGCACGAGCAGGACCAGCCGCACGAGTCGAACGCATGACGGGGGAGCCGTACCGCATGAGCCATCCACCCAGCCAGCAGCCCGGGTTCCAGGGGCCGCCCTCCGCTCCTGCGGCGCCGCCGATCTCCTCCGGCCCCGTCGCCTCCTCGGGTCCGTCGGCGGCCCCGGCCCCGGCCGGCTCCGCGGGGCCTCCCTCGCGCCGCCCCGGCGAGTTCGCGCCCACGAGCGCCGCGATCCAGGCCGGCGACCTCGAGCGCAGCGCGGCGATCATCAGCACCATCACGGGGGTGTTCCAGTCCCGCGTGGTCGGCCAGGAGAACCTGCGCCTGACCCTGCTGGCCGCGCTCGCCGCGGGAGGGCACGTGCTGCTGGAGTCCGTGCCGGGCCTGGCGAAGACGACCGCGGCCAGTGCGCTCGCCTCGTCGATCACCGGTTCCTTCGCCCGCATCCAGTGCACGCCGGACCTGATGCCCAACGACATCATCGGCACCCAGATCTTCAACTACGGCTCGGGCACCTTCACCACCCAGCTGGGTCCCGTGCACGCGAACGTCGTGCTGCTCGACGAGATCAACCGCTCGAGCGCGAAGACGCAGTCGGCGATGCTCGAGGCGATGCAGGAGCGGCAGACCTCCATCGGCGGCGAGGTGTACCGGCTGCCGGAGCCGTTCATGGTGCTCGCCACGCAGAACCCGATCGAGGAGGAGGGCACCTACGTCCTCCCCGAGGCGCAGATGGACCGCTTCCTGATGAAGGAGATCCTCACCTACCCCCGCCCGGGCGAGGAGCACGAGATCCTGGACCGCTCGACCTCGGGCAGCCTCACCGGGCCCCGGCAGGCGACCGGGTCGGTGACCCTCGAGGACGTGCGCTTCCTGCAGGCCATGGTCGACCAGGTCTACGTGGACCCGGCCGTCAAGCGCTACATCATCGACCTGGTGTTCACCACGCGCGGCTCCGGGCCCCGCCCCGTCCCGAACCTCACCCAGTCGGTGCGGGTGGGCGCGAGCCCTCGCGGCTCCCTCGCCCTGATGCGGGTCGGGCAGGCGCACGCCCTGCTGAACGGTCGCGACTACGTCACACCGGACGACGTGCGGGCGATGCGGTACGGCGTGCTGCGCCACCGCCTCGTCCTCACCTTCGATGCGCTGGCCAGCGGCATCAAGCCCGAGCAGATCATCGACGCGGTGTTCCACGCCGTGCCGATGCCCTGAGCGGCCCCGCAGGACCAGCAGGACCAGCAGGACGAGCAGGACGACGAGAAGGACGGAGCGCGAGCACCCTCATGGCGACCTCCCTGATGACCCGTGTCAAGGCGCGGGTGGACCTGCACACGTCCAACCGTGCGCGGGGACTCATCCAGGGCCGGGGCCGTTCGCTGTTCAAGGGCAGCGGAGAGGACTTCGACGACCTGAAGTACTACCAGCCCGGGGACAAGATCTCCGACATCGACTGGAAGGCCACCGCCCGCTCCGGGGAGCCGCTGATCCGGCAGTTCAACGAGGAGAGGGTGCGGCACCTGTCGATCGTCGCGGACACCTCCTCGGCGATGGCGGCGACCGCGGCCGACGGCACCTCCAAGCGCGACGCCATGATCCTCGCCGCGGGCATGATCTGCTTCCTCGCCCAGAAGAACGGAGACCTGGTGGGAATGGTCGCCGGGGACGAGGACCGCCCGGTGCAGCTGCCCTCCCGGTCGAGCGACGGGCACCTGGAGCTCCTGCTGCGCACCGCCCAGCAGACGACCACCACCGCGTCCCCTCCGGCCGACAGCTCGTGGCTGCTCGAGCGCGCCTTCCGGGTCACCACCCATTCCACCCTGATGACGATCATCACCGACGAGGCGCACCCGACGGTCGAGGACTTCACCCTGCTGCGTCGCCTGAAGACCCGCCACGACCTGCTGGTGATCCGCATCGCCGACGCCGATCCGCTGCAGGGCGGCGCGCTCGACCACGACGTGGTCGATGTCGGATCGCCGCGGGAGATCGCCTCCCTGGCCCGGACCTCCAAGCGGGTCGCGCACGATGTCGAGAGCTACCGCCGCGCTCGCCGGGAGGGCATCGCCGAGATGCTGGACCGCCTGCACATCAGTCACATGCTCACCCAGGGTGAGACGACCGTGGTGGACGACATGATCGCGCTGCTGCGGGCGAGGGAGTACCGCCATGCCTCGTCCTGAGCTGCTGCGCGGCGCTCCCGGTCGGCTGCTGGCCGAGCCCGCGCCGCCGGAGATCATCGACCCGCCCCAGTACTCGATCGCCTGGGTGATCCTGGCGGTGCTGTGCATCCTGGTGATCACCGCGCTGATCGTGGGGACCCTGAAGATCACCCGAGCCGTGGAGAAGCGGATCGCGTACCGACGGCGCCCCGGGGACGTGGAGGCGCTCAAGGCCGAGTTCCTGCGCGCCGTGAACGACGTCGCGGATCGCCACGAGGACGGCGCGCTCGAGGTCCGCGAGGGGCATCACGAGCTCACCGGGGTGATGCGGCGCTTCGTGCGGCGCACCACCGGGCACGACGTGAGCAGCCAGGACCTCGCGACCCTGCTGGCCGATCCGCGGACCCGTGCCGTGGGCGAGCTGATCGGCGATCTCTACGAGCCGGACTTCGCGATGTCCACGGATCGCGACCTGCGCGAGTCCGTGCGCCGCGCGCGGGAGGTGATCCGATCGTGGTCATGATCTTCTGGTGGGTCACCGGGCTTCTCCTGCTGGCCGGGATCGCGGTCTGGGCCATCACCTTCTGGAACCGTCGGGCGATGCGCCGCGCGCCGGTGCTGGTCGCGAACTCCCAGTACATGGAGCGCATCCCCAGCTTCGTGCGGGCGCAGCGGACCGCACGGGTGGTGCGCGTGCTGCAGGTCGCGATCGCGGTGCTCGCCGTGGTCTCGGCCTCCGTGCTGTCCGGGAGGATCGCGAGCGAGCGCATCGAGACGCCCGAGTTCTCCTCCCGCGACATCGTGCTGTGCCTGGACGTGTCCGGCTCGATGTACGAGTACGACACCGAGATCCTCTCGACCTTCGCGGAGCTCGTGGACGGGTTCGAGGGCGAGCGGGTGGCGCTGTCGATCTTCAACTCCACCAGCCGCACCGTCTTCCCGCTGACCAACGACTACGACCTCATCAAGCGCGAGCTCGAGGAGGGAGCCGAGGCGATCGACTTCGACGAGTTCGGGTACCGCCTGGGCAGCAGGGACTACGACGAGGACAAGGTGCGCCAGTACGTCGAGTTCGTCGAGGGCACGCGCGGCATCGCCGACGAGGCCTCGATCGTGCCGGACGGCCTGGCCTCGTGCGCCCAGGTCTTCGACCAGGCCGAGGAGGACCGCTCGCGCTCGATCATCTTCGCGACCGACAACGAGGTCAACGGCGAGCCGATCTTCTCGCTCCAGGAGGCGACCGAGCGCGTCGCCTCCCGCGACATCGACCTGTACACCTTCTACCCCGGCGCCTACGAGTGCGGGCCCCAGTGCTTCGAGGAGCTCAAGACGACCACCGAGGACCAGGACGGCGAGCTGTACGAGTCCTCGGACCCCGAGGCGATCCCCTCGATCATCAACCAGATCCAGAAG
>NZ_JBQSWB010000015.1:0-73468 GCF_052446295.1 Brachybacterium sp. AOP43-C2-M15 | reverse complement strand
CGAGAAGCTCGACGCCACGCGCGCGAGGTCGGCGGGCGCCGGGAGCGCAGAGGATCTCGCGGTCGAGCAGGGGGAGGTCGAGAAACAGGAGGTCGAGCAGCCGGAGAGAAGATCGACGCCGAGGGACGAGGACGAGGGGACGAGCGCCGCCGTGTGATCAGCGGCGAGAAGGAGACACGGTGCCGGGCCGGACATCGGCGGCGGCGACCGTTCCTCCCCAGCGCGGGTTCCTCCACAGTGGTGGGGTGTGTCAGCGCCCTCGACTAGCCTGTCGGGGTGGCCACCGCTCTGTACCGTCGTTATCGCCCCGAGTCCTTCGCCGAGGTCATCGGCCAGGACCACGTCACCACGCCCCTGAGGCGTGCGCTGCGCGCGGGCCGGGTCGGCCATGCCTACCTGTTCTCGGGTCCGCGCGGCTGCGGGAAGACCACCTCGGCCCGCATCCTCGCGCGCTGCCTGAACTGCGCCGAAGGTCCGACGGACACCCCCTGCGGCCAGTGCGACTCCTGCCGCGACCTCGCCCGCGGCGGCGCGGGCAGCCTCGACGTGGTCGAGATCGACGCGGCCAGCCACGGCGGTGTGGACGACGCCCGCGAGCTGCGCGAGCGGGCGTCCTTCGCCCCGGTGCGCGACCGCTTCAAGGTGTTCATCATCGACGAGGCGCACATGGTCACCTCGGCCGGGTTCAACGCGCTGCTGAAGCTCGTCGAGGAGCCGCCGGAGCACGTGAAGTTCGTCTTCGCCACCACCGAGCCGGACAAGGTCATCGGCACCATCCGCTCGCGCACCCACCACTACCCCTTCCGGCTGATCCCGCCGCAGGTGCTGGGCCCGTACCTCGAGGAGGTCTGCCAGGCGGAGCACGTCCAGGTGGGCAACGGCGTGATGCCCCTGGTGGTGCGCGCCGGCGGAGGCTCCGCCCGGGACTCCATGTCGGTGCTGGACCAGCTGATGGCCGGCGCCGGGGACGACGGCCTGGACTTCCCGACGGCCATCGCGCTGCTGGGCTTCACCGACACCGCGCTGCTGGACAGCGCGATCACCGCGGTCGCCGAGCGGGATGCCGCCGCGCTCTACGCCTCGGTCGAGCACGTGCTGGCCACCGGCCACGAGCCGCGGCGCTTCGTCGAGGACCTGCTGGAGCGGATGCGGGACCTGATCGTGCTCGCGGCCGTCCCGGACAAGGGCGCCGATCTCCTGCCCCAGGTCCCGGCCGACGAGCTCGAGCGGATGCGCGGCCAGGCCGCCCTGTTCGCCCCGGCGGACCTCTCGCTGTGCGGGGACCTGGTCCACGAGACGCTGTCCACGATGAGCGGGGCGACGTCGCCGCGTCTGCATCTCGAGCTGCTCGCGGCGCGGCTGGTGCTGCGGGACGAGCGGGCGGCCCTGTCGATGGCGGAGTCCGGAGCGGGTACCGGTTCCGGTGCCGCCGGTGACCGACGTGGTGGCGCCCCGGCGCAGGGAGGCCAGCCCGGAGGTGCTGCAGGTCCGGGCGGCCCGTCGGGTGCCACGGGTGCTCGGGAGGAGGCGCGGCGGATCGCGCAGCAGCGCGCCGAGGCGTCCCGACAGTCCCGCGGCGGCCGCGGTGCGGGTCCGGCGCAGCCCGCTCCCGACGCGCAGGGTGCGGGCGCACCGGCGCAGGATCGCGGCCCGGCGCAGAACCCGTCCACGGAGCAGACCTCAGGCCCGGAGCAGACCTCAGGTCCGGCGCGGCCTCCCGTCCCGCAGCAGGACCCGGCACCGCAGGGAGCGCCCGCGACGACCTCTGCCGCCTGGGGGGCTGCCGCCCAGCAGCAGTCGGGAGCCGGAGCGGAGACCTCCCGGGGCCCGGCTCCCGCCGAAGACCGGGCACCGTCGATGCAGGAACACAGCGGGGAGTCGGCATCCGCCCCGCCCGCAGGATCCGCCCCGCCCGCAGGGGCCGACGCGCCCTCCGGCTCGGCCGCGACCTCGACACCCGGCGGCGGTCTCGACGCGGACCAGGTGCGCGGTCACTGGTCGGCGATCCTCGACGAGCTGCAGCAGATCCGTCGTCCCAGCTGGGCGCTGATCTCCCAGAACGCCCACGTCAACGGCACGCAGGGGACAACCCTCGTGCTCGGTTTCCGCACCGAGGGCCTGGTCAGCGCCTTCCACCGCGGCACCGCGGCGGAGAACCTCGCCGATGCCGTGCGCCGCATCATGCACGCCGATGTCACCGTCGAGGCCGTGGTCGGGGAGGACCCGGGCCCGGGCGGCGGAGGAGACGGGGGAGGCGCCGGCGGTCCGAGCGACCCCGCGGGGCCGGGTGCATCCGGCCGACAGAGTGCGCCTGCAGGACAGGGTGCTCCCAGCCGACAGGGTGCTCCTGCCGACCAAGGCACTCCTGCCGGACAAGGTGCTCCTGCCGGACAGGGCACGCCCGCAGGGCCCGGCGGCCCCTCCCGCACGGAGCCGTCGCAGCGCCCCGCGGCCTGGGGTGACGCCGTCTCGGCGATGACCCCGCGCAGCTCCGAGGCAGGCACCGGGGCGCCGGCACCCGCGGGCGTCGCACCGCAGGCGGAGGAGCCCCCCGTCTCCGCCGGTCAGCGAGCCTCCGAACGCGCGATGCAGGCCGCGGCCCGCGTCTCGCGGGGCAGCTCGAACGCTCCTGCGCCGGACCGTGTCGAGGACTTCGCACCGGAGCCCGACGACCCCTACCCGCCGGACCCGCGGGACGAGCCCGCCCCCGCCGGTCGCGGCGCCCCGGCCCCTAGCGAGGCCCCTGCGAACGAACCCTCCGCGGGCCGCTGGTCCGATGCCCTGGACCGTCCCCGGAGCGCCGGTGCGGCCCCACCCGCCGCCGCTCCGACGAATGCCTCCGGGCCCGCAGCCGACTCCGCGCCGAGCGCCCCGGACGGGTCCCCTGCCTCCCCGCCCACCCGGGCGGCCGACGGCGAGATCCCCGTGGTGGAGGACGAGGGACGCGACGCCCTTCCCCCGGAGGACCCCCGCACCTTCGGGCAGAACGCACTGCGCCGCGCGATCGCCGAAGGGCGCGTGATCCGTTCCCGACCCTCGTCGCAGACGGCCGGGAACGCCGGGGCGCCGTCGGACGACTCGGGAGCCGCGTCCCTCCCGGCACCGGAGCACGGAGGCCCCGCGGTCGGTCATGGCGCCGACGGCGACGTGGCGGGGCCGCACGCGATGCCGTCCCGCTCCGCGGAGCCCGCGCAGAGCGCCCCGTCGGCCGATGCACCGCCTCCGTCCGCCTCCGCCCGGGCCGCCGCCTCCTGGGGGACGGCCGGGTCGATCTCCACCGGTGCGACGTCCGGGACTGGTGCCGCGACGGCCTCCGCCCCGTCGGCAGCCCCGGCCGGGCCCTCGTCAGCAGGCCCGGCGCACTCCTCGCCGGCCACGGCGCCGTCGTCTGCCTCGGCCGCAGCGCCGCAGGCGCCGACGGCTGCCCCGCGCACCGGCGCGGACATCGCTCGGGAAGCCGCCATGGCCTCGCGCGCCGCGAGCCAGCGCAGCTGGGGCGCGCGGGGGAAAACCGCCCCGGAGCCCGAGGTGGACGTCGACCCCACCGGCGGCGCGACACGGGACGATGAGGACGCGGTGGGCGGCGTGCGCAACGGGCGCGAAGTCGTCGAGAAGCTGCTCGGCGGCAAGGTCCTCGAGGTCATCGACGAGAACCGGCGCCCCTGAGAGAACGCTCCGGGTCGGGCCCCAGAACCTGCGAACGTCACGTGCCGAGTCGGCAACACGACCATAGGGTTGTCGATATGGCAAGTGATCACGCAGAGCACACGGTGCACGGCCGCACCGTGACCGAGGCGCGCTCCGCTCTCGCCGATCTCGAGCAGGACGGGGCACGACTTGCCGGGCGCTTCCCGACGCCATGGGGAGTGCTCGGCATCCACGCGGCGATCCTCGCCGTTTTCGTCGGCTCCGAGATCCTGGACGCGCCGTGGGGGATCCTGCTCGGCTCGGCCGCCGCTCTCGGGGCCGGAGCGCTGCTGGCCACCGCATTCCGACGCTCCGGCGTGAGGCCCGCCATGCTGATCGGTCGCCGAGCCACCTGGCTGTTCCTGGCACTGCTCGGCGCCGTGATGCTGGCGAAGATCGCTGTCTGGATCCTCCTCGACATCGGGGCGAACGCTTCGTGGGCGGTGATCCCGGTGGCAACGGCCTTCATCGGCGTCGTGCTGCTCGGCGCCGCCTCCCATCGCGAGATGCGAGCACAGCTGGTCCGTCGCGGCGACCGTCGCCCATGAGCAGCAGGCCCGACGCACGGTTCGACGATCTGGTCCACTCCCCGGTGAGACTGCGCCTCTGCGGACTTCTGCGCAGCGTCCAGCAGCTCGAGTTCCGGGTCGTGCGCGACACGCTCGAGCTCTCCGACGCTCACCTGTCCAAGAATCTCAAGGTCCTCGCCGATGCCGGGTACCTGGCTCTGCGCAAGGAGCGCTCTGTCGAGCACGGTGACAGGCGCCTGCGCACCTGGCTCTCTCTCACCCCGCTCGGCCGCCATGTGCTGGAGGCGCACCTGGCCGCACTCGCGCAGATCGCCGGCGAGGGCTCTGTCGGCCCCTGAGACGGCTGATCGGCTCCTGAGCCGTCGGACGGGAGCCAGCACCCCACGTGCCGTCGGGCCCCCGGCCCGGAGTCAGCCCTCGCGCGGCTCGAGCAGGCTGAACAGGTCCGTGCGCAGCGTCGCCGGGTTCACGTCCGGCGCGGGCGGGGTCACGTAGAACTCCCAGAACGGGTAGGTCATCTGCTCCTCGGACTCCCCGATGTCCTCGGTGAAGGAGCCCCACTTCTCGGCCAGTCCGCCGTAGCCGCCCAGGTGCGTGATCCACGCGACCCGGCCGGCGGGCAGCACGGACCCGGCGACCTCGTACCCGCTGGGCAGGGTGAGCGTCCCGGTCAGCGGAGCATCGACCGGGAAGCCGACCTCGAGGTCCGCGGTCCCGACCGGGGCCCGGTGGTGCAGGGCGAAGGCGGGGCCGATCGGGCGGAGCCCCTCCTCGGCCAGCGCCTCGACGAGATGCGAGAAGGTGCCGTCCATCAGCGACGGCAGCTCGTACATGGGGAAGTCCCGCTGGGAGACGACGGCCGTGGGCACCTCGGGGGCCTGGGCGATCCGGACCTCGGAGGCCGGCTCCTCGGCGCCATACGGCTGCGGCATGGACGACATGGGTTCCCGTCCTGTTCAGAGTCGACAACGGGCCGCCCGGAAGCGCGACGACCCGCCCCGACCGTACCCCGCCCGCCAGTCCGCCGCCAGCCTGCCCGAACGGGCGCGAGGGCGAGGGGGCCGGGCCCGGTCAGGCCTGCGCCGCGCCCTGGGGGACCGGGAGCTCCCGGGAGACGCCCGCCAGGTCCAGGGCCAGCTCGCAGAACATCGAGTTCGACCAGGAGAACCACTCCCGCGTGAACCGCGTCGGCTCGTCGACGTGGACGCCCTCGTGCATCATCCCGGTGCCGCCGTCGGTGCGGATCATCTGCTCCAGGAGCCGCACCTTCAGCGCCCGATCCGGGCTGGTCAGGCCCTCGACCGCCTTCGCGATCGGCCACACGTGATCCTCCGGGGTGTGCGGGGAGCCCACCCCCTCCAGGAAGAGTCCCGCGTAGTAGTAGGGGTTCGCGGAGGAGAGCACCGCGGCGCGGGTGGCCAGGTAGGTCGGGTCCGACGCGTCCACGCAGCCCAGGTAGGGCAGGGCCAGCAGGCTCGGCACGTTCGCGTCGTCCAGGAACCGGTGACCGCCGCGGCCGTCGATCTCGTACGCCCAGATCCTCTCGCCGTCGGGCCCCTCGATCAGTCCGTGCTCGGCGAGGGCCTCACGGATCTCCGTCGAGAGGCGGCGCGCCTCGGCCGCCTCGGCGGGCGCGCCCGCGACCTCCTCGAGCAGCACGGCGAGGCGCTCGAGGGCGAGGGCGAGGAAGTGGTTGCCGGGGATGTTGTACCCCAGCTCGCAGGCATCGTCGGAGGGACGGAACCCGGCCCACACCAGGCCGTTCGGGGCGGTCAGCGAGCCACGGCCGTCCCGCTCGAGGGTGTCCTGGGCCGGCACCCCCGAGCGGCGGAAGCTGTACGCGGAGCGCTCCTTGTGGTGCTGCTCGGTCGCGACGGTGGCCAGGATCGCCCGGGCCGCGGTCAGGAAGCGGCCGTCGGCCCAGGAGGTGTCCCCGGTCGCCGTCCACAGCCGCCAGGCGAGGTCCGGGCCGTAGGACAGCGAGTCCAGCTCGAACTTGCGCTCCCACGCCCAGGGGTTGTCGAACTCGGTCTCGTCCTCGTCCCAGTGGGAGGAGGAGGGCTCGCGGTTGAACGCGTTGGCGTAGGGGTCGATCTCCAGGTACTGCCAGTGGCGGCGCAGCAGACCGGACAGCAGCGAGGTCAGCACCGCGCGGTCCTCGTCGGCGCCGACGCCGCCCACCACCAGGCGCAGCAGCGGCGTGAGCTGCGCGGCGGAGTCCCGCAGCCACATCGCCGGGATGTCCCCGGTGATCACGAAGGTGGTGCCGTCCTCCTCGAGGCTGACCGTCGTCTCGGAGGTGTTGCGCAGATAGGCGACGACGCGTCGGCCGATCTCCTGGGCGAGGGCGTCGTCGTCGACCAGATCGGCGAGACCGGTCATGACGCGATCGCGGACGGCGTCGAGCAGAGGGGCGGGGAGCTGCACGGGGTCACCTCGTCATCGGAGCAGAACAGATTTCTCAGCCTAGTGCCCGGAAGCGCCCCGGATGACGAGTCTGCCACGGTGACCGCCGTTGCCGGGCGGCCCGTCGGCCCGGACAACTACAGTTGTCGACGTGTACGAAGGCATCGTCCAGGACCTCATCGACGAGCTCGGCAGGCTGCCGGGCATCGGCCCCAAGTCGGCGCAGCGGATCGCATTCCATCTGCTGGACGCCGACGACGCCGCCGTGCGCCGACTCGCGGAGGTGCTGGTCCAGGTCAAGGACACGGTGCGCTTCTGCGAGATCTGCGGCAACGTCTCGGCCGACGAGAAGTGCCGCATCTGCGTCGACCCGCGTCGCAACGACGAGGTGATCTGCGTGGTCGAGGAGTCCAAGGACATCGTCGCGATCGAGAAGATCCGCGAGTTCAGGGGCCGCTACCACGTGCTCGGCGGGGCGATCGACCCGATCGGCGGCGTCGGCCCGGGCGACCTGCGCATCACCCAGCTGATGAGCCGCCTGGGCTCCGGGGAGACGCAGGAGGTGATCCTCGCGCTGGATCCGAACATCGAGGGCGAGGCCACCGCCGCCTACCTCTCGCGCCTGCTGGGCCCGCTCGAGCTGACCGTCACCCGCCTCGCCTCCGGCCTGCCCGTGGGCGGCGACCTCGACTACGCCGACGAGATGACCCTGGGCCGTGCGTTCCTGGGCCGGCGCAGCGTCTGAGAGGTCCCGTGTCCTCCCCCTACGCTCGCCCGACGCCGCCGCTGACGGATCTGCCGGCGCCGCGCAGGCTGCCGCGGGAGGCGACGACCCTGGTCCCGCCGACCGAGATCATGGTCGAGTCGAAGAGCGTGATCCGTCGGCGCCTGCTGCGGATCCTGTGGGCCCCGGGCCTGGTGCTGCTGGGCCTGTGGTACCTGCTGCTGGTGCTGTACGTCTCCGGCGCCTCCCCGACCTTCTGGTTCTTCTCGCTGCTGGCCTCGCTCGGCGAGCCCATCTTCCTGCGTCGCGCCCTGACCTCCCTCGGTTTCACCAGCACCGGCGTGGGCACGGCGTTCCTGCTGGTCCCGGCGATCGCGACCGGGCTCAGCCTGGCGCTGGCACCGCTGGCACCGAGCCTGCTGACCCGCCTGCAGCCGCGCCGGCACCTCAGCGAGAAGGCGTTCCAGCGGGCGGTCGCCACCCTCGTCACGGCGGTGCTCATGCTCCCGCCGGTCGTGGTGGTCGCGGTGCTGCCGCTGACGCTCGTGCTCGGGCTGCCGCAGCCCTGGTCCGGGCTCGGCGCCGGGCCGCTGTCCTCGTGGTGCCTGGGGATCCTCGCCCTCCAGCTCGGATGGATCCTGGTGCGCCGCACGATCTCGCCGGCGCGTCTGCTGGGGATCACCGACGCCGACATGCTGCGGACCACCGCCCGCATCGGCACCGATCCCGAGGAGCGTCGCGCCGCCGCGAAGCAGGTCCTCGCCCAGGACCGCCGCCACCTGCCGCCGAACCCCGGCACCGCGGCCGCGAGCGCCGCCTGGTCCCCGCGGGGTGCGGCGACCGCGCTCGCCCTCATCGCCCGTGCGAGCCTGGTGTGGGTGCTGCCTGCGGCCGCGGGCCTGGGCTGGCTCGTCTTCGGGATCACCGACGTGGTCACGGTGATCCTCGGGATGACCACGATGGATCTCAACTCCGTCAGCACCCCGCTGCGCCTCGCGCCGTTCCTGCTGGCCCTGCCCGTCGCAGGACTGGTGCTGTTCGCCGTGGCGCTCTCCCCGGCGCTCGCGGTGCTGCTCGCCGAGGGGCAGCGCGACCAGGTCCGGGACCAGCGCACCTATGAGGACTGGAACCATCGCGCCCGCGTCAATCCGTGGGAGGCGCGGGTGGCGGCCCTGACCGGCTGGCTCAGCGCCGCCTGGGCCCTGCTGGGGACGGCGGTGCTCGCCGTCCTGCTGCAGCTGCTGCAGCTCGCGACTGCCCTGACCTGGGTGGGGATCGTGGTCATCGCCCTCGCGCTCGTGCCGCTGCTGGGCGCCGCCGCCGCCTTCGCGATGCGCAGCGGGCTGCGGGACGTGCTGTACGGGCCGGCCGGGGACTACACGCGGCGCGAGGCCCCGTACGCGCTGATCGCCACCGACATCGGCACCCGCACCGACCGGGGCAAGGACCCGGCGGTGCGGGCGGAGCTGCGCAAGCGCCTGCAGGCCGAGGGCGGGGACCACGCGCTGGCGCTCTTCGACATCGACGCCGCCGGGGAGCGGCTCTGGGTCGACGACAGCGCCCCCGGGGCCACGGACACCGAGGTGAGGGAGGCGGATCTCGTCCGCGGCGCCCTGCCCGACTTCGGCTCGGAGGGCTCGGCCTTCACCGGCGGCGGGCTCGCCGGTCCCGAGGCCGAGCAGGAGGTGCCGCGTCACGACATCCCGGACTCGGTGACGGGTCTGCGCGAGCCGCGGTAGCGGTCGGGAACGGCGCCGAGGCGGGCACCGGGCCGGGAGCGCGGCTCGCGGTGGGGGAGCTGCGACCGAACCGCGGCCTGCGCGCTGCGCGGGCCGCTCAGGCGATCCGCGTGCCCTTGCCCAGACGCGTGATCGGCACCGCGAGCCTCCTGGTCGCGACCGCGAGCGAGCCGCCGCCGACGAGCATCCACAGCGCCATGCCCATCGGCCACAGGGGGCGGTTCGGCGGGTCCGCGACCTCGGGATAGCCGGACTGGCCGGGAGCGCACCAGACCTGGTTCGCGGGGTGGGTGATGGTCGCGGCGCTGCGCATCCCGGACTTGATGATCCGCAGCGCGTCCGAGTTCTCCTGGCCGTCGAGCCAGTACTCGGCGGGCATCGCCGGAGCGGCCTCGGCGAGCAGCACCACCGGGTTGCCCCACATCAGCGGCAGGGTCAGGTCGACCCGGGGCACGCGCTCGGTCCGGGTCTCCTCGATGCATCGCTCCGTGCTCGTGCCGCCGTCCTCCTCGTAGGCGGTGTAGTAGGACGTCACCTCCCGCTCCTCCTGGAGGAACACCGCGGAGACGCCCCAGGTGATCGGCAGCACCACGGTCACCCCGAACACGATCACGTAGGCCAGCACCACCGAGCCCAGCTGACGGCTGGTCACCGCGGACAGACCGAGCCCCAGCGCGGTCACGCACAGGGTGAGCACCAGGATCACCAGCACGACCCGCAGGAAGTAGAGGACCCCGATCCCGCCGAGCACGGCGATCGGGACCACCGACGGGAGGGCGAGCACCAGGAAGGCGAGGCCGGTGAGGAAGCCGGCCAGCAGCCTCCCCAGCACGATCTCGAGCGGGCTGAGCAGGCTGGCCTGCAGCGTCGCGAGGGTCCCGGCGGTGCGGTCGCCGTTGATCGACCCGGCCGACAGCGCCGGCACCACCAGCAGCATCGCGAACAGCACCAGGATGATCTGCAGGCTGAACACCACTGCGGCGACGGGCTCGATCGCGTCCCACTGCGCGGTGTACAGCGTCGGCGCCATGCCCAGCGCGCCGATGCCCAGCATCGCGAGCGTCCACACCGCGAGCGCCGCGTACCAGCGCACCGAGCGGAAGCGCTGGCGCAGCTCGAGGGAGGTGATCAGCCACAGCCCTCTCGGACGGAGGGTGAGGGTGCCGTTCAGGGCGCGGCGCCGACGGGCGGGCACCTGGTCACCCGGGTCGCTCGGGCCGCCGTTGTCGCTCGGGCCGCTGTGGCTGCCGGGGCCGCCGGAGCCGCCGGAGCCGCCGTGACTGCCGGGACCGAGCGGGCCGTCGGGGTCGCGGGGACCGCCGGAGCCGCGAGGACCACCGGGAGCGCCGGAGCCGCCGTGGCCGCCGGGACCGAGGGGGCCGGAGCGGGCGGGAGTGTCGGTCCGGGTGCTCATCACAGGGCTCCTTCGCGGTGGGCGGCATCGGAGGCGAGGTAGGCGGCCTCGAGCCGCCCGGTCGCCGGACCGAACGCGATGACCTGCGCCTGCGCGGCAGTGAGGTCGGCCAGCAGACGGGAGGCCGTGGCCTCGTCGGGAAGCTGCACGAGCACCTCCGCGTGGCCGGAGGAGGTGCGGTCGGGGCCGAGCACCTCGCCGTGGCGCACCCCGATCCGCGCGAGGGCCTCGACCAGCGCCTGGTGGTGGAGCGAGGAGATCCGCCAGGGGCGGGGACGCGCGGCCAGGTCGCGGATGCTCGAGGCGTCCACCACCCGGCCCGAGTCCATGAACACCACGTGGTCCGCCATCTCCTCGAGCTCGGTGAGGATGTGGCTGGAGACCAGCACCGTCGCCCCGTCGGCCGCGAGCGATCGCACCACCGACAGCAGGCGGCGCCGGGAGGCGGGGTCGAGGCCGGAGGCCGGTTCGTCGAGGATCAGCACCGACGGGTCGTGCACGAGCGCGCGGGCCAGGCCCAGGCGCTGCTTCTGCCCGCGGGAGAGCACGTGGGCGGGCTGCTGTGCGAGGGAAGCGAGGTCCAGCAGGCGCAGCAGCTCGTCGACCCGCTGCTGCAGCTGTGCGGCGGGCAGGAAGTACGCCCGCCCCATCACCTCGAGCACCTCGGCGACCCGCAGCGAGTCCCAGGCGCCGAACTGGTCCGGCATCCAGCCCACGCTCGCCCGCACCGTCGGGGAGTCGATCGAGGGGTCGACGTCGCCGATCAGCACGCGTCCCGAGTCCGGGGCCAGCAGCGAGGCCAGCATCAGCATCAGCGTGGACTTGCCGCAGCCGTTGGGGCCCACCAGCGCCGTCACCGCGCCGCGAGGTGCGGCGAAGCTCAGATCGTGCACCGCCTGCACCGAGCCGAAGGCCCGGCTGACGTGCTCGGCGACGATCCCCGGCGCTGTGCCGGGCGGGGTCAGGTCCGCGCCCACGGGGGAGGGTGCCCCGTAGTGCGCGGTGGCGTGAGGGGTGCCGGCCCCGTGGCCGGTGCGGGCGCTGGTTCCCATGCCCTGACCGGTGCCGTCGTCCGTGTCCATGCCGTGGCCGGGGCCGTCCTCCGAGCCCAGGCCGTGGCCAGGGCCGTAGCCGTACCCGTCACCGCCCGGCTCCCCCTGGGACCCCCGGTCCCTGCCCCCGTCTGCGGCTGTGTTCTGCGTCATGTGCACAGAGTGGCACGTCGCGACCTGGACCGGGAGCAGCCGGAGGAGCACGTTGCGAGCACGAATCGTGGGGAAGTCGTGGAGGGCCGGCTCGATGCGGCCCGAGGGTGGAGTCGCGTCTGTCGGGCGTCAGTGCGGATGAGGGGCGGTGGCGAGGCTGCGGTGTCGGCAGCGCTGCGGGATCGGCAGTGCGGTGGGGTGGCATGGCCGGGAAGGGGCGCGGAGACGACCTCTATGCCGATAGAGCCGCAGTCCTCGCTCACTCGCCGGTCGCCGACCACGCCGGTCGCCGAACTCGCCGATCGGGCTGACCCAGCCGGCCCCCTCGGTCCTCACCGAGCCGCCGCACCTCACTCGGCCATGGCGGCGTTGCCCTCCTCCTGCGCCTGCGGGATGCCCTCCTCGGCGGTCAGACGGCCGATGAAGACCTCCTGGAAGATCGGGATCGCCGCAGTCAGTCCCGCGTTCGCCCGGGCGCCGGTGTCCGCCTCCGCGGGATCCTTCGCCGCGTCGACGAAGACGCTCACGTCCACGCCCTTCTCCTCCCAGAACGCGATGTACGCGTCCTGCGCGTCGACGTGGCCGGGGAAGGAGACGCCCTTCTCCGCCAGCGGCAGCTGCCCCTCCTTGGTGCCCAGCCAGGTCAGCAGCTCGGCGATGCCCTCCTGCTGGTCGTCGTCGGCCTGCGCGTTGCCGACCGCGACCACCCCGTGGACCAGGGACTTCGCACCCTCGGGGCCGGCGATCGGCGCGGCCAGCGCCCACTCGAAGGAGTCCTCCACGCCCTCGGAGATCGGCAGCAGGTTGTAGGGACCGGACTGGAACAGGCCGAGCTTGCCCTGGGTGAACAGATCGCGGGTGAAGTCGCCGTTCTCGTTGGTGTCCGCCGCGCTCGGGGCCACGTGCTCGACGTTGATGAGGTCCGCCATGTACTGGAACGCCTCGATGCCCTCGGGGGAGGCGAAGGTGTACTCGTCGTCCTTCTGCCATACGGCGCCGTTCGAGGCCAGGATCGGGCCGATGATCGCCTGCCGGTCCGCCTGGGAGTTGACGCCGAACTGCGCGCGGGAGTCGGGGTCGAAGCCGTCGTCGTCCGGGTGATTGCCCTCCTCGTCCACGGTGAGGGCACGGGCGGCGTCGCGCAGCGAGTCGGTCTCCGCGGTGGGGTCGAAGACGAGGTCCGACGGGTCCACGCCCGCCTCCTCGACCAGCTCCTTGTTGTAGAACAGGGCGATCGAGTCCCAGATCTGCGGGACGCCCCAGAGCCCGCCGTCGCGGGTGTAGAGGTCCACCACGGACTTCTCCCACTGGTCGGCGCCGTCGGGGACGATCTCGTTGATGTCCAGCAGCGCCTCGGAGTCCTTGAGCTGGATGTAGTTCGCGGAGTTCAGCCAGTACACGTCCGCGGCGTCACCGCTGGCGATGTCCAGCGGCAGGCGGGTCCAGTAGTCGTCCCACGGCACCACGTCGATCGACACGTTCCAGCCGGACTGCTCCGTGAACGCCGTGAAGGATTCCTCGTAGGCGGCCACCGCGTTCTGGTCCCACAGTCGGAAGGTCAGCGTGCCCTGGTCACCGCCGGAGGAGCCGCCGGCGTCGCTGCCGTCGTCGCCGGAGCCGCCGTCACCCCCGCCGCCCGACGGGGAGCACGCCGCCGCGGTGCCGAGCAGGCCGGCAGCGGCGAAGGAGGAGAGGAGGGTGCGGCGCTTCAGCATGGAGAGATCCTTCCGGGACGGCGAATGCCCCCATTATCGTCCGCCACGGCGCGGCGGGGGGAGCCGGATGAACCCCGGTGGCCCGCGGCCCCGGCGAGCGGGGCGTGGCCAGCGGGGCGAGCGGGGTGGCTCGGGGGTGTGTCCTGTGGGGGCGAGCGGGGCGGGCCGGGGCGGTCCCGGGGTCAGTGTCCTGTGCAGGGCGGGAGGGCGTGCGGGTCGTGCGGCGTGGTCCCGGGGAGTGTCCTCTGCAGGGCGAGCGGGGCAGAGTTGGGGGAATGGGGTGCTCATTCGCCCATGTCTGCCCCGCTGGCTGTCGGAGGCGGTGAGCGGGTGCGAACGGGGTTGTGCGGGGGTGTGCAGGGCGAGCGGGGTGTGCGGGACGTGCGGAGTGGTCCCGGGGGGCCTGTGCGGGGCGGGCGGGGCAGAGTTGGGGGAATGGGGTGCTCATTCGCCCATGTCTGCCCCGCTGGCCGAGGTGACGGGAGGCGGAGGGTGCTGGCCGAGGTGACGGGAGGCGGAGGGTGCTGGCCGAGGTGACGGGAGGCGGAGGGCGCCGGCCGAGGTGACGAGGGGAGCAGGGCACTGGCTCGGGCGGGTCCGAGCGCGCTGGCCGGGGAGGGCCCGTGCCGGGTCAGCGCAGGGTCGCGTCGCCGACGGAGCGGGTGATCTGCTTCTGGAAGATCACCATCAGGATCACCAGCGGCAGCATCGCGAGCGTGGTCCCGGCCATGACCAGGGTCCAGTTGTTGTTGTACTGCGACTGCAGCGCGGAGGTCGCCACGGTGATCACCCGCCACTCCGGGCCGGAGGTGATCACCATCGGCCACATGAAGCTGTTCCAGTGGGTGACCACCGTGATCAGCACCAGGGTCACGATGATGGGTCGGTTCAGCGGCACCACCAGATGCCACAGCAGGCGCAGGGTGCCGGCGCCGTCGATCCGCATCGCGTCCATCAGCTCGCCGGGCACGCCGCGGAAGTTCTCCCGCAGCAGGAAGATCGCGTACGGGGAGCCGAGCACGAAGGGGATCACCAGCGCCCAGAAGGTGTTGCGCAGCCCCAGCTCGCTCATCATCAGGTACAGCGGCACGACGACCACCACCTGCGGCACCATGAGCGTCGCGATGTACACCCAGAACAGCAGGTCGCGGCCGGGGAAGCGCAGCTGGGCGAAGGCGTAGGCGGCCAGCACCGAGAACACCATCTGGCCCACCAGGATCACGGCGACCATCTGCACGGTGACCGCGACCGGGGTGATGAAGCCGTCCTCGGTGCTGAACAGCGCCGCGATGTTGTCCAGCACGGGCGGAGCCGGGAACGTCAGGGGGCCCTGCTGGGCGAACTGCTGCGTGGAGGTCAGCGCCGTCATCACCGAGAACAGGAACGGCCCGAGGGTCAGCACCGCGGCGGCCGCGAGCACCAGGTAGGTCGCTCCGTGGCCGAGCACCCGTCGGGCGAGCAGGGAGCCCGTCAGCGGCCGACGGCGTGGCGCGGCGCGGCGGGCGGGGGGAGCCGTCCGCTCCGCGGGCGGGGTCCTCGTGGTCATCTCTTCTCCTCCTCTCAGCTCATGTCGTAGGTGATGCGCTTGGAGAACCAGCGCTGCTGGGCCACCGTGATCACCACCAGGAGGAGGAACAGGATCACCGCGACGGCGCTCGCGCGGCCCAGACGGCTGGCCCCGAAGGCCTCGTTGTAGATCAGGGAGGCGATGACCTCGGTGCGGCGCTGGGGGCCGCCGCCGGTGAGGGCGAAGACCATGTCGAACACCTGGAAGCTCGCCACCACCTGGGTGACGGCGAGGAAGAACGTGGTGGGGCGCAGCAGCGGGATGGTCATGTGGACCATGGACTGCCAGGGGGCGGCGCCGTCGATCCGCGCCGCCTCGTAGATCGACTCGGGGATGCGGGAGAGCCCCGCCTGGAAGAACAGCGAGATGTAGCCGACGTTCTGCCAGATCGCCACGAACGCCACCGCCGGCAGGGCGAGGCTCGGATCGGTCAGCCACTCGATCCGCACGCCGAGGATCTGGTTCAGAGCCCCGACCGACGGCTGGAAGATCCACTTCCACACCACGCCGAGGGCCAGCGGCGCGCACACCCAGGGGATCACCACGATCACCCGCACGATGGCCGAGCCGGGCAGGGCGCGCACGAGCTGCGTGGCCAGCACCAGACCGATCGCGAGCGAGACCGGCACCGAGATCAGGGTGAAGATGCCCGTGACCAGCAGCGAGTTGGTCAGCGCGCCGCTCGAGAGCAGGGTGGTGTAGTTGTCCAGGCCGATGAAGGTGCGGCTGCCCAGCAGGTCCCAGCGGAACAGCGACACGACGAAGGCGAGCACCACCGGCAGGATCAGGAAGGCGGTGACGCCGATCAGGCTGGGGGCGATCAGCAGCCAGCCCAGCAGGGGTCTGCGAGAGTTCATGCCGCCCCTTCCTCCGGCCGACGCGGTCCACGATCCACCGGGACAACGTATAGCAGGACGGCGGGGCTCTGCGGTCCGTGACGCCGCCCCCGCCCTGCGGGTGTCATCGACGCCGCGGGGCACTCCCCGGCCGCGCCGCCCCCGCGGACCCGTCGCAGGCCGCGTCGCAGTCCGCGCCGCAGGCCATGCCGCAGTCCGTGCCGCAGCCCGCGCCGCAGGCCGTGCCGCAGCCCGTGCCCCAGCCGGTGCCCGTCATGCGTCCGCGCCGCTCACCACGCAGCCGCCGGGGCGGCGCGCCGCTGAGGCACCGGCAGGCCGAGGTTCTCCCGCAGGGTGCTGCCGGAGTACTCGGTGCGCAGCGAGCCCCGCGCCTGGAGCAGAGGGACCACGTGGTCGACGAACTCGTCGAGCCCGCCGGGGGTGACGTGCCCGCCGAGCACCACGCCGTCGGCGCCGTCCTGCTGCACGAAGTCGTCGAGCTGGTCGGCGACCTGCTCGGGGGTGCCCACCAGCTGCGGCCGGGCGAAGACCTCCGCGGCGAGCTCGCGCAGGGACAGGTTCTGCTCCGCCGCGAGCTCCCGCCACTCCCGCACCGCCCGGGCACGGTCCTGGATGTGGAAGGCGCGGCCCTGGATGAACGGCGGCGCGGACTCGTCGGGCTCGACGTCCGGCAGCGGACCGTCGATGTCGTACTCGGAGAGGTCGCGGTTCCACACCTGCTCGAAGCGGACCCGCACCGTCTTCTCGGTGAGGATCTGGTCCTGGATCGCGCGGGCGCTGCGCCGGGCCTCCTCCTCGGTGCCGCCGAGCACGTAGCCGATGCTGGGGACGATCTTCAGGTGCTCGGGGTCGCGGCCGAACCCGGCGGCGCGCCTCTTCACGTCGGCGTAGAACTCGCGTGCCTCCGGCAGCCGGCTGAACGGGGAGAAGATCAGATCGGAGTGGGCGGCGGCGAAGTCCCGTCCCTGGGGGGAGACGCCGGCCTGGACGGTGACCGGTCGGCCCTGAGGGCTGCGGGGCACCGTGAAGCGGCCGCGGATGTCGAACTGCGGCCCGGTGTGCGCGAAGGCGCCGGCGTCCGCGTCGCCGAGGAAGCGGCCGTCCTCGACGTCCACGGCGATCGCGTCCTCGGCCCAGGAGTCCCAGAGCTCGCGGGCCACGGCGAGGAACTCCGCGGCCCGCTCGTAGCGCTGCGAGCGGGGGAGGAATCCGCCGCGGCGGAAGTTGCCGCCGGTGAACTCGTCGAAGCTGGTCACCACGTTCCAGCCGGCACGGCCGCCCGAGAGGTGGTCGAGGGAGGCGATCTGCCGCGCGAGCTCGTAGGGCTCGTTGAAGGTGGCGTTCAGGGTGCCGACGAGCCCGATGTGCTCGGTGACGGCGGCGAGGGCGGACAGCACCGGGAGGGTGTCCGGTCGCCCGGCGATGTCGTGGTCGAACACCTGCCCGTCGCGCTCGCGCAGGGCGAGGCCCTCGGCGAGGAAGAAGTAGTCGAAGACGCCGCGTTCGGCGGTCTGTGCGACCTGACGGAAGCTCGAGAACGCGATCTGGCTGCCCGCGTCCGGATGCTCCCACAGGGTGTGCTCGTTCACGCCGCCCACGTAGGCGGCGAGGATGATCTGCTTCCGCTCGCGCGAGGTGCTCATGACGCCTTCCGGTCGGTGGTGGTGGGGGCCGACGCTGCCGACGAGGTCGACGAGGTCGACGAGGTCGGCGCGGCCGTCGCGGTCGTCGGGGCCGTGGCGAAGCGGTTCGGGACGGACTCGGGCAGGCCGAGCAGGCCGCGCAGGGTGCCCGCCTCGTAGCCGTCCGGGCGTCGGCCCCGTCGGCGCAGCTCTGGCACGAGGTCGTCGGCCACGCGCGGCAGGTCCGCGAGCGCCACGGCGGGCCGCAGGCGCACCCCGTCGTAGCCCAGCCCGGCGAGCTCCTCGATCACGTCGGCCAGCGCCGACGCGGAGCCGGCGACGATCCGGGCGTCCGAGGTGAGCGGGCGGCCCAGCGCGTCGAGCCGTGCGAGGCGGGCGCGGGCGTTCTCGTCGGGCCCGTCCAGCAGCACCACCAGGTCGGCGAGCACCCGCAGGCGCTCGCCCTCCCTCCCGACGGCCGACTCCTGCCCCCGGACCTCGCGGAGGATGCGTCGGGCATCGTCCGTGTCCTGCGGGGTCACGAACACGAGATCCGCGGACCGCGCCGCGAAGCGGTAGGGCTCCGCCGCGTGCGCGAGAGCCGTGACCACGGGGTGCCCCTGCGGCGGTCGCGGCACCGTCGACGGGCCCCGCACCGAGAACCAGGGGGTCTCCGCGTCGATCCGGTGGACCTTCTCGCGGTCCAGGAAGCGGTCGGTCGCCCGGTCGCGGATCTCCGCGTCGTCCTCCCAGCTGTCCCAGAGCTGCCGGGCCACGTCGACGACTGCGGAGGCCTCCTCGAACAGCTCCTCGGTGAGCGCCGTGGCGGCGGGATCGTCCCGGCCGGTCAGCGCCGGGATCTCGCGGCGCCCGGTCAGGAGGGCGTCGCGCTGCAGGGCGGAGACCCGTGCCTGCCACCCGCCGCGCCCCTCGCCGATGTGGTCCAGGGTCGCGATCGCCGCGGCGACATGGAACGGCTCGGTGTGGGTGGTGGTCGCCACCGGCAGCAGACCGATCGAGGTGGTGGCGGGCGCGATCCGGGAGGCGATGAGCACGGCGTCGAGCCGTCCGCGCACCTCGTCGGTGCGATCGTCCTCGTCGAACGGCTCCGCGGACTGCAGACCGAACGAGTCGTCGATCGTGAGGAAGTCGAGCTGCCCGCGCTCCGCCTCCTGGGCGAGGTGCTGCCAGTACGGCCCGGTGAACAGCTCGGTGGGTCTGGAGACGTGCTCCCGCCAGGCCGACGGGTGCCATCCGGCCCCGTCGAGGGCGATGCCGACGTGGATCCTTCGTGAAGTCGTCATGCTCGATGTCTCCTGGTTCTCGTGCTCCGGTTCCTGCCCGTGGCGCCACCCTGGACCTCCGACCCCGCTGCCGTCACGCGTTCTGACATGCCCCATCACCGCGGGCAACACCGCGTCATCCCCCGTCATGCCGGCGACCCGGGAGGGGCGGCGCCGCCGGCAGCGCGACAGGCGACGCCGACGGCGCCGCACGTGCGCGCCGAGCACCGCCGCGCACGACGGTCGTCGGCACTCGAGGTCCCCGCTGGATTACGCTCGGCACCATGAGCTCAGCGACGGAACCCGCAGGCACCGAGGCCACAGACGACGACGCCACCGTCCTCGCGGCCACAGCCGCCGACGCCACCGGCTCCGTGGCCACCGCCACTGCCACCGGCACCGACCCCCACGCCTCGGTCTACGACCACGGCTTCCTGCGCGTCGCCGCGGTGACGCTGCCGGTCGCGCTCGCGGACCCGGCCGCCAACGCCGAGCGGCACCTCGAGGTGCTGCGCGACCTCGACGCCCAGCAGGTGGGACTGGCCGTGTTCCCCGAGCTGTCCCTGACCGGCTACTCGCTCGACGACCTGTTCCTGCAGGAGCCGCTGCTGGAGGCCGCCGAGCAGGCCGTGCTCACCGTCGTCGAGGCCAGCGCGGAGCTGATGCCGATCATCGTGCTCGGTGCACCGCTGCGGGCACAGGACCGCACACGGGTCTTCAACTGTGCCGTGACCATCCACCGCGGCCGCATCCTCGGCATCTCGCCCAAGCAGAACCTCCCCACCTACCGGGAGTTCTACGAGCGGCGCTGGTTCGCGCCCGGGGACGACGCCGCCGGTGAGGAGGTGCGCCTGGGCGGTGAGCTCTACACCGTCGAACCCCACTCGCTCCTCACCGTCGAGGACGTGCCGGGGCTGAAGCTGTTCACGGAGATCTGCGAGGACATGTGGGTGCCGGTCCCGCCGTCGGCAGAGGCCGCGCTCGCCGGTGCGACCGTGGTCGTGAACCTCTCCGGCTCCCCGATCACCGTGGGTCGCGCCGAGGACCGCAAGCTCATGGCCCGCTCGGCCTCCGCCCGCACCCAGTGCGCCTACGTCTTCGCCGCCGCCGGGGAGGGGGAGTCGACCACCGACCTCGCCTGGGACGGGCAGACCTTCGTGTACGAGTGCGGCGATCTGCTGGGCGAGTCGGAGCGCTTCCCCCGCGGGGTGCGCACCACCGTCGTGGACGTGGACCTGGACCGCGTCGTCGCCGAGCGCCGACGCCAGAACACCTTCGACGACAACCGCCGCACCCACGCCGACTCCCTCGAGAAGTTCACGACCTGGCAGAGCACGCGCCTCTTCGGTCCGTGGGAGCCGGGGGACTTCTGGGTCGAGGGCGCGGCGACCGGCGGCGACGAGCCGGGCGTCGGCGTGCCCGACGGCGGGGAGCCCGGCATCGAGGTGCCCGGCGTCGAGGTGCCCGGCGTCGAGGTGCCCGCCCTGCGCACCCCGCCCGCGACGGGGCCCCTGCGTCGGCCGCTGCACCGCTTCCCCTTCGTGCCCGACGACCCGGCCCGCCTCGCCCAGGACTGCTACGAGGCGTACAGCATCCAGGTCGCCGGTCTCGTGCGCAGGCTCGAGGCGATCGGCGGGCGCGAGTCCGGCGGCACCCGCCCCGTCATCGGCGTCTCCGGCGGCCTGGACTCCACCCATGCGCTGATCGTGTGCGCGCGGGCGATGGACCTGCTGGGCCGCGACCGCTCCGAGATCCTCGCCTACACGATGCCGGGCTTCGCGACCACGGAGCACACGCGCTCCAATGCCGAGCTGCTCTCGCGCGCGATCGGCGCGAGCTTCGAGACGATCGACATCCGCCCCGCCTCCACCCAGATGCTGAAGGACATGGGCCACCCGGCGGGCAGCGGCGAGGAGGTCTACGACGTCACCTTCGAGAACGTCCAGGCCGGGATGCGCTACGACTACCTGTTCCGCCTGGCCAATCACCACGGCGGCATCGTGGTGGGCACCGGCGACCTCTCCGAGCTCGCGCTGGGCTGGTGCACCTACGGGGTGGGGGACCAGATGTCCCACTACGGGGTGAACGCCGGGGTGCCCAAGACCCTCATCCAGCACTTGATCCGCTGGGTGATCTCCGAGGGGCTGTTCGACGCGGGGACCGCGGAGGTCCTGCGTGCGGTGCTGGACACCGAGATCTCCCCGGAGCTGATCCCCACGAAGGCGGGGGAGAAGGCGCAGTCCACCGAGGACTCGATCGGCCCCTACGCCCTGCACGACTTCGCGCTCTACCATCAGCTGCGCCGCGGCTACGGCCCCGCGAAGATCGCCTACCTCGCGCACCAGGCCTGGGGCGATCTCGAGGCGGGCGAGTGGCCTGCCGGATACGCCGAGGTCGACAAGCGCTCCTACACGCGCGGCGAGATCAAGCACTGGCTGAGCGTGTTCACGCGCCGCTTCTTCTCCAACCAGTTCAAGCGCTCCGCGATGCCGAACGCCCCGAAGGTGCTGGCCGGCGGATCGCTCTCCCCGCGCGGGGACTGGCGGATGCCCTCGGACGCGGCGAGCAGGGCCTGGATCGCCGAGCTCGAGCGCGAGGTGCCGGAGGCCTGACCTGCACCGCCCCGCGCCCGCCAGCCTCAGCGCAACGAAGGTGGGGGATTGGGGGTGCGTTTCCCCCGGGTTCGTCACGCTGACTCGGGGTCGGTGGGTGCGAGACTCGGGCCGCGTGACGAAGTGGGGGGAATCGGGGCGCGATTCCCCCCACTTCGTATCGCTGGGCGGGGATGCGGGGATGCGGGGATGCGGGGATTCGACGACGGGACGACGCGGGGACCCCGGGACGCGCCGACCCCTCCTACTTCACCGCACCCATCGACAGGCCGCGCACGAGCTGTTTCTGCGCGATCCAGCCGGCGAGGACCACCGGCAGCGAAGCGAGCACCGAGGCCGCGGAGAGCCGTGCCAGGAACAGCCCCTCCGAGGTCATGGTCGACATGAGGAAGATCGGCACCGTCGCGGCGTTCGCGGCAGTGAGGTTCAGGGCGAAGAAGAACTCGTTCCAGGCGAAGATCACGCAGATCAGCGCGGTGGCGGCGACGCCCGGCGCGACCATCGGGAGCAGCACCGTGCGCATCGTGCGCAGCAGCGAGGCCCCGTCGATCGACGCCGCTTCGAGCACCTCGCCGGGCACCTCGAGGAAGAACGAACGCATCATCCACACCGCGATCGGCAGGTTCATCGCCGTGTACAGCACGATGAGCGTGAGGATGTTGTCGAGCATCCGGATCTGCCCGGCGATCACGTAGATCGGCATGATCACGGCGACCACCGGCAGCATCTTCGTGGAGATGAAGAAGAACAGGAAGTCCTGCGTGCGCTTCACCGGGCGGATGCTCACCGCGTAGGCGGCGGGCACGGCGAGGACCAGCACCAGCAGCGTCGAGCAGACGGTCGCGATCACCGAGTTCAGCAGGTAGGACCCGGCCCCGGAGGAGCCGACGATCGAGGCGTACTGGTCCAGCGTGGGCGTGAAGAAGAAGGTGGGCGGATTCGACGCCGCCTGGGACTCCTGCTTGAAGCTGGTCATCGCCATCCAGGCCACCGGGGCGAAGAAGAGCAGCCCCGCGGCCCAGGCGAGCACGGTCAGGAGATGGCCCGTCACCCGGCCCTTCGGCCGACGGGGGCGGATCGGTGCGGCAGGCGTCGAGACGGGTGCGGCTCCGGCGGCCGTGGCAGCGCTCATGACTCCCCCTCCTTCCGCTCGTTCCTCGCAGTGCGTCGGCAGAGAGCGCTCATGACTCCGTCTCCTTCCGCTGGTTCCTCGCAGTGCGTCGGCAGAGAAGGCTCATGACTGCTCCTTGGAGTTGATGCTCGTGAAGATCAGGCGCAGCGCGAAGGTCGCGATGACGATCGTGGCGATCACGGTGACCACACCCATCGCTGCCGACTGCCCGATGTCGAAACCGAGGAACGCGCGCTGGTAGATGTAGAAGGGCAGGTTGGCACTCGCGGTGCCGGGCCCTCCGGCGGTCATGAGGTAGATCTGGTCGAAGGTGTTGACCACGTAGATCGCGCCCAGCAGCACCGACAGCTCGAGGTAGAACCGCAGGTGGGGGAGCGTGATGTGCGTGAAGGTCTTCAGCGGTCCGGCCCCGTCCATCGAGGCGGCCTCGAGCACGTCCCCGGTCTGGGACTGCAGGCCTGCCAGGAGCAGCAGCATCATGAACGGCGTCCACTGCCACACCAGCGCGATGATGATCGAGAGCATCGGGAACTGGCTGGTCCAATCCACCGGGGAGATCCCCACGGTGCCGATCAGCCAGTTGACCAGGCCGTACGTCGGATCGAACATCGAGATCGACCACAGCATCGCCCCGGCCACCGGCATGATGAGGAACGGCGTGATGAGCAGGGTGCGGATGAAGCCGCGGCCGACGAACTTCCGGTCCAGCAGCAGTGCCAGGCCCAGCCCCAGCACCAGGGAGGCCAGCACGCAGCCCAGCGTGAACAGGATCGAGTTCAGCGCCGCGGTGCGGAAGGTGGAGTCGACGAAGATGTCGAGGTAGTTGCGCAGTCCCACGAAGGTCTCGCCCTCGGGGCGCAGCAGGTTGCGTGAGCGCAGCGAGTACCAGATCGTCAGCAGGAACGGGATCTGGGTGCAGACGACCACGAAGAGGAACGCGGGCATCAGCGGGAGCCGTCGGCGCCAGGCCTCGGCCTTCGAGTACTCGGCGTCGTCCGCGCGGCGGCCCCGCGAGGCGTCGGCCGACGGGGTGCGGGGCTCGGGGCCCGCGGGGGCATCGAGAGCTGTGCTCATCGCTCCGTCTCCTTCCGCTCGTGCCTCGCAGTGCGTCGACAGGCTGTGCTCATCGCTCAGCCCTCCCATCCGTAGGTGCGGGCGACCGATTCGGCGAAGCCCTGCGACTGCTCGAGCGCCTCGTCGACGCTCTTCTGCCCGGCGATCGCGGCGGAGAACTGCTGGCCCACCCGCGTGCCGAGGTCCTGGAACTCGGGGATGACCACGTTCTGGAGACCGTCGTACGGGACCTCCACGGTCATCGAGTTCTCCTGGGTGGAGTTCTCCATCGAGTCGAGCGTGGGCTCGGCGTAGTTCTTCGAGAGCTCGGCGTACTCGGGGATCTCGTAGGTGGACAGCCTCGAGCCGGGCGGGAGGGCCTCCCAGCTGATCTCCTCGCCCACCAGCTGGAAGTACTCCGGATGCGTCATCCAGGCGATGAACTCCCAGGCCGCGTCCTTCTTCTGGCTGGTCTCGGGGATCGCCAGCGCCCAGGAGTACAGCCAGCCGGCGTAGTCGGTCTCGAGCGTCGGCCCGAGGGCGTAGCCGGTCTTCCCCACGACGGTCGACGAGCTGGGGTTCTCGACCCCGGAGACCATCGAGGAGGCGTCGAACCACATGGCCGCGTTGCCCTGGCTGAACCGGGTGAGGCATTCGCCGAAGCCGGAGGTCGCCGCGCCGGGCTGGCCGTAGGAGCGCAGCGTGTCGACGTACATCGAGACCGCGTCGTGGACCTCGGGGGAGGTCAGCCGCGGCGCCCAGTCCATGTCGTACCAGCAGCCGCCGAAGGTGTTGATGACGGTGCTCATCGGGGCGAGGTTCTCGCCCCAGCCGGCCAGGCCCCGCAGCGCGATGCCGCTCATGCCGTTGTCGGGGTCGTGCAGGGTCGAGGCGAAGTCGCGCAGGTCGTCCCAGCTCGGATGGTCCGGCATCGTCAGACCCGCCTCGTCGAAGAGGTCCTGGCGGTACACGAGGAAGGCGCTCTCGCCGTAGAACGGGACCGAGTACATCGAGCCGTCCACGGTCAGGGCGTCCTTGATGGTGGGAATGAAGTCCTCGGGCGCGTAGCCCTCGGTCTTCGCGATGTAGGGCTCGAGGTCGGTGAGCCAACCGTTGGGCGCCCACAGCGGGGTCTCGTAGTTCGAGATCATGACGACGTCGAACTCGCCGCCGCCGGAGGCGACCGAGGCGGTGATCTTCGCGCGCGCCTCGTTCTCCGGCAGCGACACGAACTGCACGTCGATGTCGGGATGAGCCTCGGTGAAGTGGTCGATGAGGCTGATCGCGTCCTGCATCTGCGGGTTCGAGACGATCGCGACGACGATCGACTCCCGGTCGCCGGATCCGCTGCAGCCGGCCAGACCTGCGGCACCCAGGCCGGCGGCCAGACCTGCGCCGAGCACGGTGCGACGCCGGGGCCGGAAGGGCGGGGTGGGGCCGGACGGCGATGGAGGGTGGGGTCCCATGCGCTGTTCTCCTGTGAACGGCTCCGTGCACGGCGCTGGGGAGGTCGCGTCGTCGCGGAGGGGCGGGGCGACGGCACAGCCGATCGCTCATGTGAGGGGCACACGTTCTCACTTGAGATGGAGAGTAGTCATATACGCTCAGCTGAGCAACCTTCGAGGCACAGATGATGGCCCGGGGTGGGTGTGGAGGGAGTTCAGATGGGGAGCAGCGAGTCGTTCGAGCGCCCGGGCGCTGAGTCCGGACGCGCGATGGATGCGGCGGCCGACGGGGCCGGCCGGACTGTCGACGGGGTGGCCGACGGGGCCGACGGCGGTGCGGCCGACGGGGCCGACCGGGTGGCCGTGGGCGACGCGACCGACTCCCTCAAGGTCACCCTCGCCACCGAGCACCACCTCGACGGAGCCTCCAAGGTCGAGCTCGCCCGACGCCACGGACTCTCCCGCTTCCAGGTCGCTCGACTGCTCGACGAGGCGCGCGACGAGGGCATCGTGCGCATCGAGATCGTCGACCCGGCCGCGGCCGGCCGCGAGCTCGCCCCGCTCGCCCGACAGCTCGGGATCTCTTCCGTCACCGTCACGGCGTCGCGCCCGGGCGAGTCGATGCGCGCGGCGATCGCCCGGCAGGTGGCAGGGCTGCTGCACGCGCATCTGCCCGAGAGCGGTCGGCTCGGCGTCGCCTGGTCCCGCACCCTGATGCACCTCCCGGAGGCCCTCGGCACCCTGCCCTCGACGGACATCGTCCAGCTCGTCGGCCCCCTCAGCACGGCCGGCTACTCGACGGCGCAGTCCTCCGGGCTCGTCCACGCCCTCGGCAGGCGCTCCGGCGGCCAGGTCTGGGCGCTGCCGACACCGCTGCTCGTCGACTCCCCGCAGGTCGCGGCCTCGCTGCGGTCGATGGAGGAGGTGCGCACCGCGCTCGATGCGGCCGACAGCCTCGACCTCGCGGCCGTGTCGGTCGGCGCGTGGTCCGCCGGTGCCTCGACCCTGTGGGCCCGCCTGCGCCCGGACGAGCAGCAGCGGGCGCAGGACGCCGGCGTCGTCGCCGAGATCTGCGGGATCCTGCTGACCGGAAGCGGGGCGGTGTGGCACTCGGCGATGGAGGACCGGGTGATCGGCGTGCGTCCCGACCAGCTGCGCCGCGCGCGCGTGATCGCGGCGGCGCCCGCCGTCGGTCGGCCGGAGGCCGTGATCGCGGCCGCCCGCTCCGGACTGGTCGACGACATCGTCCTGGCCCCGGAGCTCGCCGACCAGGTGGCGGCGCTGCTCGGCTGAGCCGCCGCACGCTGAGGCCGCTGAGCTTGCGCACGGCGAGGCCGCTGGGCTGTCGCCCGGCGAGACGACCGCGCTGCTGCCTGGCGAGGAGACCGAGCTGTCGCCCGGCGAGACGACCGCGCTGCTGCCTGGCGAGGAGACCGAGCTGTCGCCCGGCGAGACGACCGCGCTGCTGCCTGGCGAGGAGACCGAGCTGTCGCCCGGCGAGGTGGCTGGGCTGTCGCCCGGCGAGGCTGCTGGCGCGGGGTCGTCGGGCGCTGCGGGATCCGTCGGGCCGGGCACCGGCCCCCGGCAACAGGTGAGCACGATTCCCTGCTCATCTGACGTCGGACTGTGTATCGTCGGCCTCACCATCACTCGTCGATGAAGGATGAGCCATGACTGCTCTGAACGCCTCCGCCCTGCCCGAGATCGTCGATCGCGGCGAGGTCGCGGTGCCCGGCTACCCGCTCGACGACCGCCGGATCGGCATCGTCCACTTCGGCGTCGGCGGATTCCACCGCGCCCACCAGGCCATGTTCCTGGACCGGTTGATGAACGTCGGCCGCGACCGCGACTGGGCGATCTGCGGGGTGGGCCTGCTGCCCGGCGATGCCCGCATGCGCGACGCGCTGACGTCCCAGGACGGCCTGTACACGCTGGTCACGAAGGCGCCCGACGGGACGCAGGATCCGCGGGTGATCGGCTCGATCGCCCGCTACCTGTTCGCGCCCGACGACCCCGAGGCGGTGCTCGCGCAGATGGTCGATCCCGCGGTGCGGATCGTGTCGCTGACCGTGACCGAGGGCGGCTACAACTACAACCCCTCCACCGGCGGGTTCCAGTACGAGACCGAGGCCGTCGCCGCGGACCTCTCCACGCGCTTCGACGCCGTCGGCGCCCAGGCCGCGGGCCTCGCGGGCTCCGACGACGGGGGAGCGAACTCCGCGCAGCGGGCCGGACATCCCCGCACCATGTTCGGCTACGTGGTCGAGGCGCTGCGCCGCCGACGCGAAGCCGGCACCGCCCCCTTCACCGTGATGTCCTGCGACAACGTGCGCGGCAACGGCGATCTCGCCCGGCGCATGATCCTCGCCTACGCCCGGCGTCGGGACGAGAACGGCCTGCACGGCGACGCGCCGATCGCGGACTGGATCGAGTCCGAGGTCGCCTTCCCCAACTGCATGGTGGACCGCATCACCCCGGTCACCGCCGAGGCGGACGTGGAGATGGTCTCGGCGGAGTACGGCATCGACGACGCCTGGCCGGTGGTGAGCGAGGACTTCGTCCAGTGGGTGCTCGAGGACGAGTTCCCCGCCGGCCGTCCCGCCTACGAGGAGGTGGGGGTGCAGATGGTCGAGGACGTCGAGCCGTACGAGCTGATGAAGCTGCGCCTGCTGAACTGCTCCCACCAGGCGATCGCCTACTTCGGCCTGCTGCTCGGGCACACCTTCGCCGACGAGGCCGCGGTCGACGAGCGCCTCGCCCCCTTCACCCGCACCCTCTACATGGATCACGAGGGCACGCCCACCGTCCCCGAGGTGCCGGGCATCGACCTCACCGCCTACAAGGACGAGCTCATGGACCGCTTCGCGAACCGCAGCGTGAAGGACACCCTCGCACGCCTCGCGGCCGAGTCCTCGGACCGCATCCCCACCTGGCTGGTGCCCGTGATCCGGGAGAACCTCGAGGCCGGGCGGGACGTGACCGCGAGCGCTGCGATCGTGGCCTCCTGGGCGCGGTACGCGGAGGGCACGGGGGAGCACGGGGAGGAATGGCCCGTGGTGGACCGCCTCCACGACCGGGTGATGGCCGCGGCCGCGCGGCACGACGAGGACCTGCTCGCCTTCCTCCGCGATGAGGAGCTGTTCGGGGATCTGGTGGCCCAGGAGGCGTTCACGGCGCCCTACCTCCACGCCCTGGAAGTGCTGCGCGCCGACGGCGCCCGCGCCCTGCTCACGGAGCTCACCGAGCAGGCCTGATCCGCCCTCCGCCCTCGCCCGCGGCCTCGCCCGCGGCCTTCTGCCCTCTGCCGTCGCCCGCGGCCCTCACCGGCTCCTGCCCTCTCCCGTCATTCCTCCGCACCCCGCCCTCACCCGCCGCACCCCATCCTCACCCGTCATCCCTCCAGCGCCAGCGGGGCAAAGGTGGCGGAATCAAGGCTGGATACCCCCAACTCTGCCCCGCTGACGGGGTGGGAAGAGCTGACGGGGTGGGAAGAGCTCATGGGGGAGAGCTGACGGGGTGGGCTGAGCGCTCACGGGGTGGGACGAGCTGACGGGGTGGGCTGAGGGCTCACGGGGTGGGACGAGCTCACGGGGTGGGTAGCGCGCTCGCGGGACCGGGGAGTGTTCCTCGTGGTCCGGCCAGGGGAGTGCTTCGGTCACTCTCCCCGGCGCCAACCCTGACGGACGAGCGCCTCCCGCATCCGACGCACTCCCCGGAAGCACCCATCGCGGAGGTCGACTGCGACCGTCTGGACCTCGACCCAGCCGAGGGACTCCCGGAGCTCGCGGCGGGCGATGTCCCTCTGCTGCTGCGCCGATGTGCGATGACTCGGCCCGTCGTGCTCGACGCACACCTTCCACTCGGGCCATGCGAGATCGGGTTCCCCGAGGTCGTAGCCATCGACGAACTGGCGGGTGTTGAGCACGGGGCGGGGGAGGTGCGCCCTCTCGGCGGCGAGGCGCAGCGCAGTCTCCGCGGGCGAGTCGCTCCCCACCCGGATCAGCGCGAGAGCCTGACGCAGCAGCGGCCGCCCGGGGCCCGGGTACCCCTGCATGGCATCGCGGAGCTCCGACGGCGAGGCGAAGGCGCTGTTCCGTTTCTCGAAGGAACTGCGAGGGTGTCGTATGAGGTGATCGCCGATGTGGACGAGCGGGTCGAGGGGCAGGAGCTGAGCGAGATCGAGCCAGGTGCGCACCCTGTCGGTGACGCGGACGTCGTCAGCGACGACGATCTCCTCGGGACGGATGCGCTGGCGATTCCAGCGCACGACGGCGGTGTCCCGACGGGCATGACCGTTCGCTGAGACCTCCACCGGGGTGATCTCTGGTTCGGTGACCCAGTTCTGCTCGGGCCGGGGGAGGGGGAGCTTCCAGAAGCGCGCCGCGCTCAGACCGCGGGCGACGACCCTCGGATCAGTGCGGGTCAGCGCGGAGAGGATCGCCGCCTCGGTGAGGTCGACATCGATGCGGGCATGGAGCCCGTAGCCGAGGCGGCGGAGGTCGCGAGCCCGCAGCCGGTCGGTGCTCACTCCGGCCCGCCGAGCCTCTGACGTCCTGAAGACGGGGTGCGGCAGCGAGGGTGGCAGCGGCGACGGACGGCGGGACATGGGCTCATGCTCGGACAGCGGGTGCTCGAGCATCGCAGGTCGTCCACAACCTCGAGGTCCTCGGCCCGGCGCACTGCTCCTCCCCATGGCGGAGGGCCGACGGGACGACGTCTCCGGCTGCCGCGGGTCCTCCCTCTCCCGGTTCACGAGGACGCCCTTCCTTCCCGGGGCTCGAGTGCCGAGCATCTCCAGCGTCTCGCGTACTCGGGCCGCCCTGACGCGGTCGACCTCCTCGCACCCCCGTCAGCGGGGCAGAGTTGTGGGTATCGAGCCCTGTTTCCCCGAGTTTCGTTGCGTTGGCCTGTGTGCGGTGCCTGGGGGAGTGTGACGGGTGCCGGATGGGCTGGGCCGAACGGGTCCGAGGTGGGCGAGGCGTGAAGCGGGTGGGGCGGGTGGGCTTGAGCTGGGCGAGGCGTGAAGCTGGTGAGGCGAACGGGTCCGAGCCGGGCGAGGCGTGAAGCGGGTGAGGCGGGTGAGGCGGGTAAAGCGCGTGAGGGGTGAGGCGGGTGAAGCGGGCGAGGTGCGCTCCGCGGGTCGTCGAGGCCTCCGGCCAGCGGGGCAGAGTTGGGGGATTGGAGCTCGGTTTCCCCCGACTCTGCAGCGCTGACCGGGGAGGTGACGTGCGCGGCTGCCCGTGGAGGAGCCATGGGAGCTGTGGTCACTGTGGATGCCACATGGATGCCGTGGCCGCCGGGGATGCCACATGGATGCCATGGCCGCCGGGGGTGCCACATGGAGGCCGCGGGCGGGGTCCTGGGCCGGGGGAGAATACGCCCCGCGCGGGCCGATGCCGATCCCGCCGCGCCCGGGGAGATGTTGTGCTGGTCACGCCGCGGAACCCCCGTGACCAGGGGTCTCGTCTCGAATGCCGAGGTCACTGGGGTTCTTACCAGGCGTTTTCGTAGACTGGCCGCTGCGCCTGCAAGTCGCCGCCGGATCCTCGGCGGCGCGCAACGCGCAGTGCCCGGTGCGTGAGGGCACGCCGCTCCGCACCTCGCGGCAGCACGACGGCACACCCGTGCCACCAGCACCACGGCGCCCTCGGTGCCGCGAGCATGACCGGCACTTCGGTGCTGCGACCGCGACCGGCACTTCGGTGCCGCGAGCGCGACCGCGATCGGCACTTCGGTGCCGCGAGCGTGACCGCGACCGGCGCTTCGGTGCCGTGAGCACCACGGCACCGTCGGCGCCGCGAGCAGGATCAGCACCGCCGGCACCGCCGGCACGGCCCGCAGCACCCCGCACGACCCCCGCCCCGTCCTCGACAGTCAAAGGAACCGCCCCATGAGCCTGGTCGTCCAGAAATTCGGAGGATCCTCCGTCGCTGACGCCGACTCCATCAAGCGCGTCGCACGGCGCATCTCCCTCTACGCGAAGGCCGGCCACAAGGTGGTCGTCGTGGTCTCCGCGATGGGCGACACCACCGATGAGCTCATCGATCTCGCCGAGCAGGTCTCCCCGAACCCGCCGCCGCGTGAGCTCGACATGCTGGTCACCGCCGGTGAGCGGATCTCGATGGCCGTGCTGTCGATGGCGCTGAACGACGCCGGCATCGAGGCCCGGGCGTACACCGGCTCGCAGGCGGGCCTGATCACCGACGAGGTGCACGGCAGGGCGCACATCCTGCGCGTCACCCCCGGCCGCATCGAGGAGGCCCTCGACGGCGGCTCCGTCGCGATCGTCGCCGGCTTCCAGGGCGTCTCGGACAGCACCAAGGACATCACCACCCTGGGCCGCGGCGGTTCGGACACCACCGCCGTCGCGCTCGCCGCGGCGCTCGAGGCGGACGTCTGCGAGATCTACTCCGACGTCGACGGCGTGTTCTCCGCGGACCCGCGGATCGCGCCGGCCGCGCGCCGGGTGCCGCTGATCTCCAGCGAGGAGATGCTGGAGATGGCCGCCAACGGCTCGAAGATCCTGATGGCGCGCAGCGTCGAGTACGCGCGCCGCTACAGCGTGCCGCTGCACGTGCGCTCCTCGTACTCGGGCCGTCTGGGGACGATCGTCGCCGACGACGCGGAGCGCGAGATCCCCCTCGACCCCGACGTCACCCTCCGCACCGCGGACGTCGTGCGACGCGACGCCGCCGACCCGAGCAAGGAGCTCCCCATGCACGACATCTCAGCACCGGGCCTCGAGGCGCCGATCATCTCGGGCGTCGCCCACGACCGCAGCGAAGGCAAGATCACCGTGGTCGAGGTGCCGGACCTGCCCGGCCGCGCCGCGAAGCTGTTCGACGTGGTCGCCGGCACCGGCGCGAACATCGACATGATCGTGCAGAACTCCTCGACCGTGGACGACACCGTCGCGATCTCCCTGACGCTCCCGGAGTCCGACGCCCCCGCAGCCCTGAAGGCCATCGAGGAGGCGCACGGCGAGATCGGCTTCACCGAGGTCCGCTACAACGACCAGATCGGCAAGGTCAGCATCGTCGGCGCCGGGATGCGCTCGCACCCGGGCGTCTCCGCGACGCTGTTCCGCTCGCTCGGCGAGGCCGGCATCAACATCGACATGATCTCCACCTCGGAGATCCGCATCTCCGTGGTCACCGAGCAGGCTCGGCTCGACGACGCGGTGCGCGTGATCCACACGGCGTTCGGCCTCGACGCCGAGCAGACCGAGGCCGTGGTCTACGGAGGGACCGGACGATGAACGCCAGCACCGACGCCAGCACCAGCACTCCCGACTTCACCGCCACCCCGGGGTACACGGCCGATGGGCCGGTCATCGGGGTCGTCGGCGCCACCGGACAGGTGGGCCGTGTGATGCTCACCCTGCTCGCCGACCGATCGGTAGCCCACCGCGCGATCCGTGTCTTCGCCTCCGCGCGCAGCGCCGGCAGCACCGTGCAGTACGCGGGCCTGGACCTGGTCGTCGAGGACGCCGAGACCGCCGATCTGACCTCCGAGGGGCAGCGGGTCGACATCGCGCTCTTCTCCGCCGGCGGCTCCACCTCGAAGGCGCTCTCGCCGCGCTTCGCCGAGGCCGGTGCCACGGTGGTCGACAATTCCTCGGCCTGGCGCCGTGACGAGCAGGTCCCGCTGGTGGTCTCCGAGGTCAATCCGGAGGCGCTCGCGAGCCCGCCGCGCGGCATCATCGCGAACCCGAACTGCACCACGATGGCGGCCATGCCGGCCCTGAAGACCCTCCACGACGAGGCCGGTCTGGCCCGTCTGAAGGTCGCCACCTACCAGGCCGTCTCGGGGTCCGGCGTCGCCGGCGTCGCCGAACTCGCAGGTCAGCTCCGCAAGGGTGTCGACGACGTGGAGAAGCTCGCCGTGGACGGCGCCGCCGTGGACCTCGGCGAGCCCGAGGTGTACGTCAAGCCGATCGCCTACAACGTGGTCGCGCTGGCGGGGAACCTGGTGGACGACGGCTCGGGCGAGACCGACGAGGAGCAGAAGCTGCGCCACGAGTCCCGCAAGATCCTGGGTCTGCCGGAGCTGCCGGTCGCGGGCACCTGTGTGCGGGTGCCGGTGATGAGCGGTCACGCGCTCGCGATCCATGCGGAGTTCGATCGGGAGATCACTCCGGAGCGCGCGCGGGAGCTGCTGGACGCGGCCCCCGGGGTCGAGGTGGTCGACGTCCCGAACCCGCTCGAGGCGGCGGGCCGCGATGGTACGTTCATCGGCCGCATCCGCCAGGACCGGTCCGTGCCGGACGGCAGAGGTCTCGTCCTCTTCGCCGTGGCGGATAATCTGCGCAAGGGCGCCGCCCTGAACGCCATCCAGATCGCGGAGCTGCTCGCCGCCAAGAGCTGACAAGTCAGGAGAACCATCGATGACGCTCGCTGCTTCCAATGGCCCTCCCGGGACCGGGACCGGCCCTTCGCCGCTGTCATCGATGTTCTCGGACCGCGTGGGCGAGGAAGCCGCCGGGGGAGGGGGCGTGGCCATGAGCGTCGATCCGCTCTCCCAGGCGCTGCGCACTCTGGACTCGATCACGGCCGACGGGCTCGAGACGGGCGATGACCTGCGCACCGCCGTGGGCACCTCGACCGAGGGCCTCGCCGGCGGCGCGCTGGACGAGCCGGGGGCCCGGCCGTCCCGGCCCGGATCCGCCCGTCGCGAGGAGATCCTCGACGCGGCCTCTGCCCTCTTCGCCGAGCGCGGATATCACGGCGCGAGCCTGCGGGACATCTCGCGGCGGGTGGGTATCTCCCATCCCGGGATGCTGCACCACTTCTCCTCGAAGGATGCCCTGCTCAGCGCCGTGGTCGATCGCCTCGAGGCGCATGCGCAGGGGCTGCTGGACTCGGTCGAGGCGCTCCGGACCTCGCCCCAGTCCCTGATCGCGGCGCTGTCCGGGCCGTGGGATCCGCGCCAGCACCCGATGTGGCTGCTGTCCACGTTCTCCGCCGAGGTGGTGAACCCGGACCATCCGGGTCGCTTCCGCATCGCGCGCCTGCGCCTCGTGCACGAGCACGTGCTCGAGCAGGTGCTCGTGGGGTATGCCGAGAACGGCAGGCTCGCCGAGCACGTGAGCCCGAAGGTGGCGGCCCGCACCCTGTTCTCGCTGCTGCTGAGCCTGACGGTGCGCGAGCACACGGTGCGTGAGCTGCAGAAGAAGGTCGACGCGGACCCGCTGGAGGACGTCCAGGAGTACGTGCGCCACCTCGTGCGCAGCTGACGTCCCCTCGTGCGCGTGGGCGGGCGTCGCGCTCGGCGTTCACCGGTCGGTAGACTCGACGGCTGTGACATCCTGCGGAAGTGACCGATGACCCCTGAGTCAGCCCCCGAGTCAGCCCCCGAGCCGGCCCGTGAGCCGGTCTCGGGCCAGGCCCCCGATGACCGCACCTCCGGTCTCACGGGAGGCCCGGACTCGGCCTCGGCGGCAGAGCGTGCTCTGCCGTCGCGAGCCGCCGCGGCCCGCCGACTCCAGGAGCTGGCCGGTCTGCCCGTGCGCGGCAGCGACGGGAAGACGGTGGGGCGGGTGCGGGACCTCTATCAGCAGGATGCCGGCGGCGAGCTGGCAGCGATCTCCGTGATGCCGCGCCAGCTCAGCGCCCGCACCGTGCTGATCCCGGCCGCCGCGATCGCCTCCCTGCCCGCGCAGTCGGCGGCGGAGGGGGAGCACGATCGGTCGGAGGCCGACGCCGGCTCCGACGGCGCCGGGCGGGAGAGCTCGACCGCGGCAGCGGAGATCGAGCTGCTGGTCGAGACGGCCACCGCCAAGGACGGGCCGGAGCCGCCGGAGACCCTGCATGTCACCCCGCAGGACCTGCGCGACGCCGCGGCGGCGCTGGGCCTGGGCGATCCCTCCGCCGAACCCGCCGAACCCGCCGATCCCGCCGAGCGCACCGCGCCCACCGCGTCCGTCGCCGCCGAGCGCACCACGCCCGCCGACCACCTCGACGGCGCATGAGACTCCTGCTGCTCACCCACTACTACGCCCCGGAGTTCGGGGCTCCGCAGCGTCGCTGGTCGGCGCTGGTCCAGCGCTTCCTCGCCGCCGGTCACCGGGTGACGGTCGCGGCCCCGGTGCCCCACTACCCGGCCGGGCGCCCCACCCCCACGCAGCGCCGCAGCCACCGCGTGGGCGCGGTCGAGACGGGGCGGCACGGCGAGACGGTGCTGCGCACCGCCTATCTCCCGCACCGGGCGGACATCGGCAGCCGCACCGCCGATCACCTCGTCGCCGCTGCGGACTCGTGGCGTCGGCTGCGTCGGCGCTTCCGCCGCCCCGGCACCCGGCCCGACGTCATCATCGCGACCGCCCCGGCCATCCCCACGCTCATGCTGGGGCGACTGCTCTCGGTGCTGTGGGACGTGCCGCTGGTGGTCGAGATGCGCGACGCGTGGCCGGATCTGGTCACGCACGTCGGCCCCGTCGGCGCGCTCCGTCCCGAGCAGGTGCACTCCGCACGGCGCAGGATCTCGCGCCGGGTGCTGGCCTGGACCGTCGCTCTCGTCAAGGGCGAGGTGCACCATCAGGTCACCAGCTGGCAGAGCGGGGCCCGGGGCGTGGTCACGACCACGGGACGGTTCGCCCAGGTGCTGCGGGAGCGCGGCGTGGAGCCCGTGCAGGTGGTGCGCAACGGCACCGATCTCTCCCTGGTGCCGGCCCAGCGCGACCACGTCGCGGACGACCATCCCGAGCTGCGCTGCCTGTACCTGGGGAACATGGGCCGCTCCCAGGGACTGGACACCGTGGTGCAGGCCGCCGCGGCGCTGCGTCGTGAGGGGGTGGAGGTGCAGGTCAGGATGGTGGGTCACGGGGTCGAGGCCGACTCACTGGCGGCCCTGGCGGAGGAGCTCGACGCCCCCGTGGAGGTGATCCCGCGGATCCCGCATCGCGAGGTGGGGCGGCAGTACGCCTGGGCGGACACCGTCATCGTGTCCCTGCGCGACTGGGCGCCGTTCGCGTGGACGGTGCCCTCGAAGCTCTACGAGATGCTCGCGACCGGCCGGCACATCACCGCTCTGCTGGACGGCGAGGCGGCCGACGTGGTCCGCGAGGCGGAGGCCGGGGACGTGCTCGCGCCCGAGGACCTCGAGGCGCTCACGCGGCTGTGGCGCCAGCTGGCGGCGGATCGCTCCCGCACCGAGGTGCGGGCCAGCGGTCGCGCGTGGGTCGCCGAGCACGCCGACGACGACGTGCTCGCGCGCCGCTACCTGGAGATCCTGCACCGCGTCACGCAGAGCTGAGGCCCGGCCGGCACCGGACGAAGGGCCCGGTGCCCTGGCCGAGGGGCGGCGCCACGGCCGACGGGTGGCGCCACGGCCGACGGGCGGCGACGACCGACGACGGGCCGTGCGCGCGGCGGAGGGGGCGCTCGCGGCCGACGGGCGGCGACGACCGCCCGCAGGACTCGCTACGGGCCGAGCTCCTCGCCGAGCTCCCCGCTGCTCTCTTCCTCGTCCTGCCCGCCGCGTCCCGTGCCGCGCACGGCGTCGAAGATCGGCAGCACCACCTCGTCGCGCAGCATCTGCCGCTGCTCGGCGGGGGCGAATCCGTTCTCGAGACCGGTGAGGACCACTCGCTGGACATCGTCCAGTCCCCAGCCCAGCGCCTGCGCGACCAGGGCCGTCTCCCGGCTCGTGCTGGTGCGGCTCATCAGCCGGTTGTCGCAGCTGAGGGCCAGGGCGAAGCCGTGGCGGTGGAGCGTGGCGACGGGATGGCCCGCGATGTCCTCGGCTACCCCGGTCTGCAGGTTCGAGCTGGGGCACACCTCGAGGCAGATCCGCTCGTCCAGCACCCGCCGGGCGATGCGGCCCAGCCGGTCGGCGTCCGCGCCGCCGCCGTCACCCCCGTCGCCGCCGAGGGTGATGTCCTCGACCAGGCGCACGCCGTGCCCGATCCGCTCGGCGCCGCAGTCCAGGGCGTCGGCGATCGAGGTTGGCCCGTCGGCCTCCCCGGCGTGGATGGTGACCCGCAGCCCGTTCTCGCGGGCGCGCTCGAACTGGCTGCGGAACCAGGAGGCGGGATGGCCGGCCTCGGGCCCGGCGAGGTCCAGGCCCAGCACGCCGGAGTCGCGGCGGGCCAGGGCGATGTCCACCAGCTCGTCGGTGGGGTCGAGATGGCGCAGATAGCACAGCAGCTGGCCCACGACGATGCGGCGCCCGGACTCGGCCGCCGCGGCCACGCCCTCGTCGAGCCCGTCCTGGACGGCCTGCACGGCCTCGTCGAGGGTCAGCCCGCCCTCGGTGTGCTGGTGCGGGGCCCAGCGGGTCTCGGCGTAGACCACGCCGTCGGCGACCATGTCCTCGACGAACTCGCGGGCGATGCGGCGCAGGTGCGGGGCGGTCTGCATGAGCGCGAGGGTGCGCTCGAAGGTGGACAGGTAGGCGGGCAGGGAGCCCGAGTCGGCGGCGGCGTGGAACCAGTCGGCGACCGCTCGGGTCTCCTCGGCCGCAGTGAGCTCCGCCGCGTCGGCCGCGGGGTGCTCGGTCGCGTCGGCTGCGGGGTGCTCCGCCGTGTCGGGGGCGGGTGCTGCGGTCGAGTTCACCGCGTCCGTGGCTGAAGCCTTCGTGTCAGCCGCGTTCGAGTCAGCCGCGTTCGAGTCCGACGCGGCCGTGTCGAGGCCCGGCACCGCCACCCCCACCTCGCGGCTCAGTGCGAGGACCGTCGCGGGGCGCAGACCGCCGTCGAGGTGGTCGTGGAGCACGACCTTCGGCAGCGAGTCGATCAGGGCAGGCGTCATGTCCATCACGGCAGGATACGCGGGGGCGTCGGGCTCGGCATCCGCCGTGCTCGTCAGTCCTTCCGGTACCCGAGGGTCACCAGATGCGCGGCCAGGTCGTCCGCGTCCTCGACCGTGACCGCGACACGGCGCAGCTCCGCGGCGAGCTCGGCCGTCCTCGTCGGACGGGGCGGGGCGGAGGCGGCGGCCGCGATCGCGCTGTCCAAGGCGTCGCGCACCGAGCCGGTCTCCGAGCCGCGCACGAAGGCCTCCCAGGCACGGTCCCGCGCGTCGTCGTCGGGCGCCTCGGCGGAGGCGGCTGAGGGCACGGGCTTCCCCATCAGGGAGGCGGTGATGCCGCCCTCCTGGTCCAGCCCGCCCATCCGGCCCAGCCCGCGCTCGAGGACGCCGTCCACCAACCGGGTCGGGAAGGGGCCGACCGTCACCTCGTCGCGGCCGCTGGTGCATGTGATCCACGTCGACCCCTCGCGGCTGATGATGGTGAGGGCGTCACCGTCGACGTCGGTCATCTCGATGTTGTTCATGGTCCTCCGTGCGGCTCCGAGCGACGGGGCTCCTCAGCCCCGTGCACTCACCCCACGTCCGACGTCGGCTTCTATGACGCGTGTCAAGCCCAGTTCCGGTTCCGTCGAGATGCACGACACATGCACGACATAATCGGGCGTATCGCCCGTGGTACCCGGTGGCGGTCATCGGCCGGCTCGCACCCGGACGCGCGGACGCATGCCCGGTTGGCAGTGAACAGACAGGCCCAGCAGATGATGGACACCAGCCCTCTCACCGGAGAGGCGTCGTTCGAGACGTTCACCGACGACGAGCTGCTCTCTGCTGTGCGCTCCGGCGACACCGGTGCCTACTCCGTGCTCTACCACCGCCACTTCGCTGACGCACTCCACCATGCGCGACGCCTCGGAGCAGCTCATGATCCCGATGACGTCGCACAGGAGGCGTTCTTGAAGATCCTCAGGTCCACCCTCCGCGGAGGCGGTCCGCGCGAGGGGTTCGCCGGGTATCTGATGCGGGTGGTGCGCAACGAGGCCATCGATCGTTCCCGACGGGCACGGGAGTTCGCGGTCGACGACGTCGAGACCATCGCGCCGGACGGGTTCGTCGTCTCGGACGGCGTGGACGAGCTGTTCGACCGGCAGCTGATGCGACGGGCCTTCGTGGGCCTGCCCGAGAAGTGGCAGCGGATCCTCTGGCTGACGGAGGTCGAGGGCGAGACCCCGCGCAGCCTCGCTCCGCAGCTGAAGCAGAGCCCGAACGCGGTCGCGCAGCTCTCGCGACGGGCGCGGGAAGGGCTGCGGGCGGCGTGGCTGCAGGTGCACGTGGACGTCACCTCGGGCGAGGACGGCTGCCGAGAGGTGGCGCAGGACCTGGGGGCGTACGAGCGGGGCCGCCTGAAGGGCTCGCGCGCCGCACGCGTGGAGGCGCATCTGGAGGGATGCGTGCGCTGCACCGCGGCGCTGGCCGAGCTGCGGCAGATCTCCGCCCGGATGCGGGGCGTGCTGCTGCCGGTGGTCCTGGGCACCTCCGCACTGCTGGAGAACCTCTCCCCGGTGCTCTCGGTCGTGGGGCAGGGCGTCCTGGTCGAGGCGGGTGCGGTCGCCGCGGGATCGACCGGCGCGGGAGGTCCCGGCACCCTGATCCCGGTGGACGGAGGTGCGGCCTCGGGGCTGAGCACGGCCCTGGGCGGGGGTTCGGCCGGTGCCGTCTCGGCGGTCAGGACCGCGCTGATGGCGCATGGTGCGACCATCGCCGCGAGCGGCGCGGTCGGCGCCGTGGTCGTCGGCGGTCTCGTGGTGCTCACGAACCCGCAGATCGACCCTCCTTCTCCCGCGGGGGTGTTCGCCGACGGGGGCGATGACGAGGGCGAGGAGGCGCCGGTCCGCTCCGACGTGGCCGACGGGAGCAGGTCCGCGGTCTCGCCGCTGCAGGTGCCCGTCGTCGAGGAGGAGTCCGAGCAGTCGACCTCGGAGTCGACCATCCCCGGCGCCCGGGGCCAGGAGAGCGCGTCCGCGGTGCCCGAGGACGGCGAGGAGCCGGGGTCCGCGCCGGAGGAGGGCGGCGCCCGGGACGGGCAGCACGGGACCGGGGAGGACGCGGAGGCTGCGCAGGCCCCGGAGACCGCGGTCCCGGAGTCCGGGTCCCCGGGGTCCGTGCCCCCGGGGGATGCGCCGTCCGTGGGGTACCCGCCTGCGGACGAGTCGATGTCGGTGATGATCGAGCCCGACGATCCGTCGGACCGCGGCCCGTCGATGCCCGTGCCCCCGGTCCTGATCCCGCTGCCGGGTGCGCCGGTGCCGGAAGGGCCCGCGGCCCCGACCGAGCCCGAGGCGCCCGCGGCCCCGACGGCACCGGAGGACCCGGCCGAGCCGACGGAGTCGGAGGAGCCCGCGAAGCCTGAGGGTCCCACGGCGCCGACCGAGCCCTCCGTGCCGGCGGACCCCGGGGAGCCGGACGTGCCCACCGTGCCCGAGGAGCCTGCCGAACCGACGGGACCGGACGAGCCCGCGGAACCGGCGGAGCCGGAGGAACCGGCGGAACCGACGGAGCCCGACGAGCCGACGGAGCCGGAGGAACCGGCCGAGCCTGAGGAACCGGAGGAGCCGACGGAGCCGGAGGAACCGGAGGAGCCGACGGAGCCCGACGAGCCGGCGGAGCCCGACGAGCCGGTGGACCCGGCCCTGGCGGCTCCTGAGGTGGAGTTCCCGACCGGCGGCACCTTCGCGCTCCCGGTCACCCTCACCGGGACCGGCGAGCCCGGTGCGACCGTGCGCGCCCTGGACGACACCGAGCAGGAGGTCGGCACGACCGAGGTCGCGCAGGACGGCAGCTGGAGCCTCTCGCCCGCTCCGGGTGCTCCGGACGTCCCGACCGCCTACCGCGTGCTCCAGGAGAAGGACGGCGAGGTCTCGGAGAGCGTCGGGGCCGACGAGGAGTACGTCTATCTCGCCCCGCAGATCTTCAGCCCGGCCGATGGGTCCACGATCCCGGGGCAGACCTCCGACGGCACCAGCTCCGTGCTCCTGACCTTCATCACCTACGGGCTCGGCGAGGAGCAGGAGTACAGCCTGTGGGTCGATGGACGGCGGTGGGACATGGCCGCCCGGGCCCCGGGCAGCCTCGTGTCCCATCTGGTCGCGCTGGCCGACGGCGAGCACCGGGTCCAGATCGCCTACCGCGATCCGGCGACGGGCCGTCTGGGCGCGCTGCGGACGATCACCTTCACCGTCACCTGAGCCCTGTCACCTGAGCACCGTCACCTGAGCATGGTCACGTGGGTGCTGTCACCTGAGTGCCGTGGTCCGGGCGCAGCCCGCGACGGTGCGTGCCCGCGGACCGTGGACGGGACGGGTCAGTCGGTCGCGGCGCGGTGACGGGCGGAGAGGTCGACGTAGACCCGGGCGTTCCGGCGCAGCGCCTCGAGCGCGTCCTCGTCCAGCTCCTTGCGCACCTTCGCAGGCACGCCGGCGACCAGGGATCCCGGCGGGATCTGCATGCCCTCGGTGACCACGGCACCTGCGGCGACCAGGCTGCCCGCCCCCACCACGGCACCGTTGAGCACCACGGCGCCCATGCCGATCAGGGCATCGTCCTCGATGGTGCAGCCGTGCAGCACGGCGCGATGGCCCACGGAGACCCCGGTGCCCACCACCACGGGATGCCCGGGATCGGTGTGCGCGACGCAGCCGTCCTGGATGTTGCTGCGCTCGCCGATCGTGATCGGCTCCATGTCCCCGCGCAGCACGGCGCCGTAGAACACGCTCGCCTCCGCGGCGAGGGACACCGTCCCGATCAACGTGGCGTTCGGGGCCGCCCATGCGGAGTCGGCCACCTCGGGCGTGCTGCCGTCGAACTCGATCGTGGTCACAGCGTGGCTCCTTCATGCGTCGGCGGATGAACCTCGGGCACGACGGTACCCGGGTGGACCCGGCATCGCCGCGCGGAGCGAGGTCGCCTCGCGCGAGGTGGGTCAGCGGTGGTGCGGGTCCGCAGTGGTGCGGGTCGGGCGGTGGGACGGGACGAGCGGTGGGACGGGTCAGGCCGTGGGACGGGTCAGGCCGTGGGACGGGTCAGGCGGAGAGGCCGACGGTGAACTCGGGCTCGGTGAGCTCGCGGACCTCCTCCTCGGTGACGTCCGGGGCGAGCTGGGTGAGCACCAGGCCGCCGTCGGTGACGTCGAAGACGGCGAGCTCGGTGATGATGCGGTCCACCACGCCCACACCGGTCAGCGGCAGGGAGCACTCGTGGACGATCTTCGCCGTGCCGTCCTTGGCGGCGTGCTGCATCATGACCACCACGCGGCGGGCCCCCGCGACCAGGTCCATCGCCCCGCCCATGCCCTTGACGAGCTTGCCGGGGATCTGCCAGTTGGCGATGTCACCGGTGCCGGTGACCTGCATGGCGCCGAGGATGGCGGTGGCCATCTTGCCACCGCGGATCATGGCGAAGCTGGTCGCGGAGTCGAAGACGGTCGCACCGGGCAGCAGGGTGATGGTCTGCTTGCCGGCGTTGATGAGGTCCGGGTCCTCCTCGCCCTCGATCGGCCAGGGCCCCATGCCCAGCACGCCGTTCTCGGACTGCAGCACGATGTCCACGCCCTCGGGCAGGTTGTTCGCGACCAGGGTGGGCATGCCGATGCCGAGGTTCACGTGGTCGCCGTCGCGCAGCTCGGCGGCGGCGATCGCCGCCATCTCGTCACGGGTCCAGGCCATCTCAGGCCACCTCCTGCGTCTCAGGGCGGTTCTCGGGGCGGGGGTGCACGGTGCGCTGCTCGATGTCCTTCTCGGCGGTGGCCTGCATCAGGTGGTGCACGAACACGCTGGGAGTGTGGATGTCGTCGGGTGCGATGCCGCCGGGCTCGACGACGTGCTCGGCCTCGGCGAAGGTGACCTCCCCGCACATCGCGGCCACGGGGTTGAAGTTGCGGGCGGTGAGCCGGTAGCGGAGGTTGCCGTTGACGTCCGCGGTGTGGGCGTGGACAAGCGCGAGATCGGCGGCGATCGCGCGCTCGAGCACGTAGGTGCGGCCGTCGAACTCGGCGGTGGGCTTGCCCTCGGCGATCGGGGTGCCGTAGCCGGTGGGGGTGTAGAAGGCGGGGATGCCGGAGCCGCCGGCCCGCATCCGCTCGGCGAGCGTTCCCTGGGGCACGAACTCCACCTCGAGCTGCCCGTCGATGTACTGCTGCATGAACAGCTTGTTCTCCCCGACATAGCTGGAGAGCACCTTCGTGATCTGCCCGTTCTCGAGCAGCAGGCCCAGGCCCTTGCCGTCCACGCCGAGGTTGTTCGAGGCGATGGTGAGGTCCGTGACCCCGCTGTCGCGCACGATCCTGATCAGGTCGGTGGGGATCCCGCACAGGCCGAAGCCGCCCACCGCGATCGTCATGCCGTCGCGCAGCACGGCGGTGAGCCGGTCCGCTGCGTCCTCCGAGAGCTTGGACATCACTGTCCCTCCTGTCGAGTGAGTCAGCCCGTCCCGCGCGGCGGCGGTGCCGCGGCGATGGGAGAACGGGTCTACTCCGAGCTTATGCGCGCCGCACAGGCGTCGCCATGTCCGAAGGGTCCACGCTGAGGCCGGCGGTGGTCGTTCGAGATCCGCTGACCTGGTCAAGGTGCAGGGCGGTACTTCTCCGCCACGGTCGTCCACAGCGGCCACCACCCCCTGGCGTCATCGTGGGCGAAGAGACGCTGGGTCAGGGCGTTTGGGATCGGTATCTCGGCGATCGTGAAGGCTGTGGCGAGCACCGTCGAGTACATGAAATCCGCGGCCAGTGCTAGAGCGTCGTGGTCGTCATCGGGGACGGCACGTCGGTTGTCCGTGGCGCCTCCTCGAAGGGCCACGTGCTTGATCTGAAGGTAGGTGTTCCAGCACAACTCGATCATCTGGCGGTGGAGTAGCAGGCGATCCTCATCGCCCGTGAGCAGCTGTGCGATCTCCCGCCATGCGGCGGACTCGATCGTGCCGCGTGAGCGAGCCGCGAGATGCTCCCAGCCGACGGCGAGGGAGAGTATCGAACCGCGGGCATCGATCGCGAGTCCCCGGGCGTGGGCATCGAGGACGGAGAGCAAATGGGGAACTTCGTCGCAGAGTGCGACCCACCGCAGGAGCGCGGGGAGCCCTCCAAGCTCCTTCAGCCCGGCGGGTCCGAGCCTTCTGTCTCCGATGCCGCCGCTGCGGAGCGGATCCACCTTCGAGGAGGGGACCGTGCCGCGATCACCGAGCAGTCCCCGTGACCACCAGTCGACGACGGAGGAGCCGGGTTCGCCGCGGTTCGACGAGTAGATCGTGAGCTCGCGAAGGTAGTGGAACGACGGCTTGCCGACCGCTTCGATGAGGGACTGCATCGCGGCTATTTTCCGGCGGGCCGCCTCGAGTGGGACGGGGTGCTCGAAATCCAGGCGCAGGGCTATCCGTTCCTGGCTGCTGCGTGCGAGCTCTTCCGCAGCCCGTGAGAACTGCGCCGACTTCGTCGTCATGGACAGCGAGAGTCCATCAACTTGTGCCGGCGAGTACTTGTGCACCAGGTCGGTGCCCACCAGCTCCAGCACCTCGCCGTCGATGGCCTTGCCGAGTCCACGGAAGTCCTGGAAGAAGAACTGATCGATCGCCCGAGGGTCGAAAAGCGCGAAAACTGTGTGGACGATGTCCCGGTCGAAACCGCTGCGGTTCTCGTCCCATGGGTCGTCGACGAGAAGATCATCGAGCACGCAGCTGATGCGGCCGGTGGTGGAGAACGAGCCATCCAGCACCGCGGTGAATCGAGCGCCGCTGCGGGTGTATCCCTCGATGACGGGAGATTGGACCATCTGCGCCGCGTCCAGCAGGGAGAGGTCGAGGTGGAGCACGGGTCGCCCGTGCTCGACGGAGAGCAGACCGCTCGCGTCGCCGAGGAAGGGCAGGGTGGCGAAGATTCCGTCTCGAATACTTTTGTCCATGGCATGACTTTGCCAGTTGAGCAGGCGTCAAGGTGAGCGATTGCTCTGAGGACGTAGCCGCGGCGTCGACTGGGGTGCTGGAGTCTGCGCTTCGAGCTCGTAAACTGCACGGATCCTGCTGGTCACCTTGGGGGTCCGTTCGGTGACCGTCCGCCAGAAGATGTCGGGGTCGATCGCTCCATAGTCGCTGTGAACGGCGATGTTCCGCGGCGTCGTGATGCCACGCTGCTCCTCGTGGGTCACCACGTCCAGGTGCGGGGCGAACCGCTTCCCGTCCTCCAACTGAGCCGCCAGACGGCCGACGACGGTCATGGCAATGTCACAGCGGCACCGCGAAACGCCGGATGCGCGGAGCGAGGTCCGCCGTGTCGACGACGACGTCGAAGGGGAAGCCGAGCATCTCGGTCGCCTCGGCGACGAACATCGAGTACCTCAGCGGGTCCGCCGCGGGATCCACGTTGACGAGGAGATCGATGTCCGAGGCGTGATGGTACGCACCGCGAGCCACCGAGCCGAAGACCCGCAGGGCGCCCAGGCCATGGCGGGCCGCGAGATCGATCGGCTCCTCCCGCCGGGCGGCGAGGGCCAGGGACGGGCGGTAGTCCGCCGCAGCGAGCAGACGATCCAGCAGATCCCTCGACACGGTCCGCGGTCCCGATGCGATGCCGCCGACATGCGGCTGTCGCGCGCCGACGGCCCCGACCAGAGCGTGCAGACCCGGTGCGCGCCCACTCCCACGCCTCACCCACCTTGTCCTCGTCGCCGCTCTGTGACCCAATGGAGGGCTGTGCCCGCCGTGCTCGAGCAGAGCGGGCCGTGCCGGACCGGGCCGCTCGTCCCGGACCGACGCCCGGAACGACCTCGAAGGAGAGCGGACATGCAGACGATCGACCTGCTGGTGATCGCGGCCTACCTGATCGCGACCGCCTGGCTCGGGCTGCGGCTCAGCGGCAAGCAGACCGGACTGAAGGACTACTTCCTGGGCGGGCGCGATCTGCCCTGGTGGGCGGTGTGCCTGTCGGTGGTGGCCACCGAGACCAGCGCCCTGACCGTCATCGGGATCCCGGTGATGAGCTATCTGGGCGACCTCTCCTACCTGCAGCTGGGCCTCGGCTACATCCTGGGGCGCGTGGTGGTCGCGTTCGTCATGCTGCCGCGCTACTACGACGGGGAGATGGTCACCGCCTACGCCTATCTCGGCAAGCGCTTCGGCAGCTCCACCCAGACCACCGCCGGCGTCACCTTCCTGATCACGCGCCTGCTGGCGGACGGGATCCGGGTGCTCGCCGCCGCGATCCCGCTCAAGGTGATCCTCGACGGCCTGGGCGTGGACCTCTCCTACTTCGCGATCACGGTGATCCTCTCGGTGGTGACGATCCTGTACACCTTCATCGGCGGGATCACCGCGGTGGTCTGGGTGGACGTGGTGCAGATGCTGCTCTACGTGCTCGGCGGGATCATCGCGATCGTGCTCGTGACCTCGAGCATCGGTGCGGGCTGGCTGGGGGAGGCGGCCGAGGCCGGCAAGACGCAGCTGCTGGTGTTCTCGGGCAGCCCGATCAGCGCCGACGACTCCTTCCTCGCCTCCCTGCTGGGCGGCGCCGTGTTCGCGATGGCCTCCCACGGCTCGGACCAGATCGTCGTGCAGCGCCTGCTGGCGTGCCGCTCGAAGGTCGAGGCGCAGAAGGCGATCATCGTCTCCGGCGTGATCGTCACCGTGCAGTTCGCGATCTTCCTCGCGGTGGGCCTCGCCCTGTGGGGCTACTACCAGGGTGCGGGCACCGACGAGCTGGGCCTGACGCGGGACGACGAGATCTTCCCGCTGTTCATCATCGAGGGCATGCCCACGGGCCTGTCCGGGCTGCTGCTGGCGGGCATCCTCGCCGCCGCCATGTCGACGCTGTCCTCCTCGCTGTCGGCGCTGAGCTCCTCGACAGTCACGGACGTGGTCGCGAAGCTGCGCCGCACGCCGCTGACCGACGCGCAGGGACTGCGGGTGGGTCGCTGGGCCACGATCGGCTGGGGGCTCGCGTTCATCGCCCCGGCCACGATCTTCCGCTCCGACGAGGGCAGCATCGTGGTGCTCGCCCTCGGCGTCGCCGGCATCACCTACGGCGGGCTGCTGGGCGCCTTCGTGTTCGGGATCGTGAACCGGCACGCCCGCGCGGCGGATGCGAACATCGCGTTCGTGCTCGCCGTCGCCGTGAACGCGTTCTTCTTCGTGATGGAGAAGTACGTGATCGGCGAGGTGTGGGTGGCCTGGCAGTGGTATCCGCTGCTGGGCGTGCTCGTCACGCTCGCCGTGGGCGGGACGCTGTCGCTGCGGCACGAGCGGCCGACGGATGTCGCCTCCGGCGACCGGACCGCACAGGGAGTGCGCGGGTGAGGGCGACGCTCACCGCAGCATGATCAGCTGCCGCAGCCACGGCACGTGCCCGCTGAGCAGGGCGACCAGGCCGTCGCCGAGCACCGCCAGTCCCGCGAGGGCCAGCAGCGCGGCGAGCACCGTCTGCAGGGTGCGGCGGCGGGGGCCGACGATCTCCAGCACCCGCGTGACCAGCTGCTCGTGCCTGCCGATCGCGGCCGCGAGGAGCACGGCGACCAGCGGCAACTGGTAGAGTAGGTTCCACAGCACCAGCAGCGCCACGCGGAGCGAGAGGTGCGGCTCCTGCGAGGCCATGCCGACGGCGACCGCGAACCCGGGATCGGCCAGGGCCGTGCCGGCGAAGGCCACGCCGGCCAGCAGCAGCGGCACGGTGGCCAGCCGGGTCGGGGCGGCGCGCTGCTCGAGCGGGCCGTGCGGCCGCGATCGCGCTGCGGCGCGGAACTGGTGGACGCTGAAGGCGATCAGCGCCAGCCCCACCGCGAACTCGACAGCCCCGATCGCGTCGTTGGACTCCAGGATCGGGCGCAGCCACCGGCTGAGCAGCTCGAGCACCGGATGCAGGATCAGCGTCGCGCCGGTGACGATCACCGCGTAGCCGCCGACGAAGGCGAGCAGGTGGCGCCGCGTGCCCCCGCGCAGCAGCACCCCCATCGCGATCACCCCGCCCAGCACGTCCATCGTCACCACGGCGAGCCCGAAGAAGGCGAGGAGGCCGGCGGGAGTCATGGAGGAAGGCTACGAGGTGTCGGGGGAGGGGCACGACGGGGTGCGCTCCCTGCGTCGGCGGGGGTTTCCTGCAGGGGTGGGGCGGTGGTGGCGGAGCTCGCGGCGACGGCCCTCAGTCGGGTCCAGGCGGAGCATGGCCGACGGCGGCCGGTCAGCTGCGACGCGACGGGGCGCTCCACTCGTCCGAATCCGAAACGCGAAGGCGAGAGCGTCCATGGCTGCGACGAGCCGTCGTCTCGCGGGTGAGTAAGATTTGCCGAGCCGTCACCCCGGTGGACATCTGCAACAAGGAGGGCCGTGCCGATCCGACGACACGTCGTGCACAATGCGCAGCTGCTCGTCCACTCTGCTGTTCAGCATCTGGTGGATGACCCGGCATTGTTCGTCGTGCAGGTGACCCGGCGGCTGCCGCTGCGCACTCGAGTGACGGTGGGTACCGTCCTGCAGGGTCTTGCCGAGCGCACGCCTCGCGGTGACGGCACGGCGGCCCTGGGAGCCTTCATGGCAGGAGACGTGGACGAGGCGGGTCGCCTGCTCCTGAAGGCAGGGACCGCCCGTTCCCGGATCCGGGACGAAGTGGCGCTTCTCCTGGGCCGCACCGACCTGATCCCTTCCGGTGCCTCGCCCGTCACTCGGGCAAGGATGGCCTGGATGGCCGGCGATCTCAGCGGTGCGGCGGAGATCCTGGAGCGGTCGGACCGCGGTGGCTCCCGGTATGCGCAGAGACTGCGCAGCGAGCGCCGGCTGGTGAGCCCTGGCTACAGACTGTCGGTGGACGACCTCGAAGCAGCCGAGGGCTCCGAGCGCGCAGAGGGAGAGCCGCTCCGCGTGCTCCATCTGCTCACGAACTCGTTGCCGCACACCCAGTCCGGGTACTCGGTCCGCACCCACAACATCCTGTGCAGCCTCCGCGATCACGGGATCCAGTCCATCGCGCTCACCCGCACGGGTTATCCGGTCATGATCGGGCGCCCGTGGTGCGCCGACGAGGACGTGATCGACGACATCCGCTATCGCCGTACCCTCCCCGCCGCGCTCGGCACCACGCCCGAAGCGCGTCTGCTGCAGGAGGTGCGCGAGGCGATCGGTATCGTCCGCGAGTTCAGGCCGCATGTCCTGCACGCGACGACCGACTATCGCAATGCCCTCGTCGCCCAGGCCGTCAGCGCCGCCACCGGCATTCCGTGGATCCTCGAGGTGCGCGGCCTGATGGAGAAGACGTGGATCGCCTCGCACAGCACTGCGGCGGCGCAGGAGCGCGCCGCAGCGGCGGAGAAGGTGCGACTGGTCGCGGCTGCGGAGGCCGACCTGGCACAGGAGGCCTCCGCCGTGGTCACCCTGAGCCGCACGATGGCCGACGAGCTCGAGCAGCGAGGGATTCCGCCCCACCGGATCACTCTCGTGCCCAACGGCATCGACCCCGATCTGCTCGAGGAGAATCGTTCCCCTGCCGAGGCGAGAGCCCATCTCGGCGTCGACCTCCCGCCCGACGCCCTGGTCGTCGGGGCCGTCAGCGCGCTGGTGGGCTATGAAGGCTTCGACGTGCTGCTGCAGGCTGTCGCGAAGATCACGGGTGACAGCGAGGTGCCCGAGCATCTGCGTGACAACCTGCGCATCGCCCTGATCGGTGACGGCACCGCCGCACCGTCGCTCGCACGCTCCGCCCAGGAGCTCGGCCTGGGGGACCGTGTGCTGATGCCCGGGAGGGTGCCTCGAGCGGACGCTCGTCGTTGGGTGCAGGCACTGGATGCCGTGGTGGTGGCCCGCAGGGATCTCGACGTCACCCGCGCGGTCACTCCGCAGAAACCGGTCGAAGCGATGGCCCTGGGTCGGCCGGTCGTGCTCAGCGATCTGCCCGCCCTGCGGGAGACCGTGACGGATGTCGAGGGGCGCGCGCACGGGGTGCTGGTGCCGCCCGACGACCCCGAGGCGCTCGCCGCAGCACTCGTCGACCTTCTCGGGGACGAGGCGTCGCGCCGTACCCTGGCCGATGGAGCACGGCGAGCCGCTCGCGAGCGCACGTGGCCCGCGATGATGAAACGGTACGAGCTCGCATACTGTGCGGCCGTGCAGAAGTCGACTGAGGAGAACCACCGTGGCGAATGAGGTGAAGAGCGCTTCTGACGTCGTCCGGGCGCTCGAGACACGGGGTCAGGATGCGAGTGAGCTGAGCCCTATCGGGGTGCGCCCCGGACTCGGCGAGTACCTGAAGCAGCTGTGGGATCGTCGGCACTTCATCTGGTACGACTCACAGCATCGTGCCGCCACCCAGAACACGCGCAACCGCCTCGGGAATGTCTGGCTCGTGCTGCGCCCGATGCTGGACGCGGCGGCCTACTACGTGATCTTCGGGCTGATCCTGGAGGTCGATCGCGGACTCTCGAACTTCCCGGCGTTCCTCCTCATCGGCGTGCTCATGTTCCGGTCGACCTCGAGCGCTATCTCCTCGGGAGCGAACTCGCTGCGCGGCAGCCGATCGATGATCAAGGCCTTCACCTTCCCGCGGGCATCGATACCGATATCGAACGTGCTCCAGAGCGCCATGACCGCGGTGTTCACGATGGGCGCGATGTGTGTCGCGATCATCCTGGTGCCCCCGCACGCTCTTCCCCAGTTCACCTGGTTCCTGCTGATCCCGATCTTCCTGCTGCACATGCTGGTGAACATGGGCATCACCCTGATCACGGCGAGGATCGGCTTCTACTTCCCCGATCTCACCAACATGATGAGCGTGATCAGCCGGTTCCTGATGTACGGCTCCGGCGTGATGTTCCCGCTGAGCAGGTTCATCGATCCCGGTCCCGTGATGGACCTCATCTCGTTGAACCCTTTGTACCGCATCATCGACATGACGAGGACCGCGCTCATCGACGGGCAGGTGCCCGCGCTCGATTCCTGGCTGATCGTTCTCGCCTGGGGAATCTTCCTGGTCGCCGCTGGATTCATCTTCTTCTGGAGGAAGGAGGCGAGCTATGGCCGAGAGCTCAGCTGACTGGACCACCACGGGAGAAGAGGACGGGCTCGGGGACGAGAGCACCCCGTGGGTCGCTCCGAAGGAATCCGCGGTGACCGTCGTCGCCCATGAGCTGCGGATGCGCTACAAGGCGCCGCGCACGGATCGCGCGCCCCGCAAGGGGGTGGCGGCCAAGGTGCTCTCCCGCAGGCAGATGGTCTCCATCCCCGCTGTGCGAGGAGTGGATCTCACCGTGCGGCAAGGTGAGTTCGTGGGGATCATCGGCAGGAACGGGTCGGGGAAGTCGACCCTCCTGCGTATGCTGGCCGGGGTCGAGCCGCCCACCTCCGGGGTGGTCCTCACGAGCGCGCGCCCTCAGCTCCTCGGGGTCAGCGCGGCCCTGATGAGCGAGCTCACCGGAGCGGAGAACATCAGGCTCGGATTCCTCGCCCTGGGCATGACACCGGAGGAGGCGGACGAGAAGTTCGAGGCGGCCGCCGAGCTCACTGCGCTCGGGGACGCGATCGACCTCCCGATGCGCACCTACTCCTCGGGGATGGGGTCTCGGCTCAAGTTCGCGATCTCCGTGATGGCGGAGCCGAAGATCCTCATGATCGACGAAGCACTCTCCACCGGTGACGCGGCGTTCGCCGAGCGGTCGAAGAACAAGATGAACGAGATGCTGGGCAACGCCGGCACCGTCTTCATGGTGAATCACGGGGCAAAGACGATCGAGAACATGTGCTCCCGCGCGATCTGGATGGAGAAGGGGCGCATCGTCATGGATGGAGAGACCTTCGACGTGACCTCCAAGTACCGGTCCTTCGCCTACCGCATGGCGCAGAGCCGCGAGGCCGAGGCCATGGAGTACCTGCGCGAGGCCTTCGAGGAGGGGGAGGCGCGACGTGCCGCCTCGAAGCTCACGCTGCCCGCCGACGGGGTCTCCGAGCTTCCGAACGATCTTCCGGAAATCGAACCGGACCCCTTCGCACAGATATTCCGCCGGGACATGAAAGCGGGCCGCTTCCCCACGGCCGGCGATGACGACACCCCCCGTCCCTGACCATCCTCCCTCCTCAGCCCGAAGAAGTGGTTCCGATGACACTACGCATCATGACGATCTACGGCACGCGCCCCGAGGCGATCAAGGTCGCCCCGATCATCAAGGCGATCGAGCGCGAGCCGGGCGTCGAGAACATCATCGTGGCCACTGGCCAGCATCGTGAGATGCTCGACCAGGTCAACTCGATGTTCTCCATCGTCCCCGACCACGACCTCGCCATCATGGCCTCGGGGCAGAGCCTCAACGGCATCGTCGCGAAGGTGATCGGCGGGGTGGACGCGATCCTCGAGTCCGAGCAGCCGGACGTCGTGATCGTCCAGGGCGACACCTCCACCGTGATGGGTGCGGCGGTCGCCGCGTTCAACCGACAGGTGCCGGTCGTCCATCTCGAGGCAGGTCTTCGCTCCGGCGACATCAGCTCGCCCTTCCCCGAAGAGGCGAATCGGAAGCTGACCAGCCAGATCGCCTCGCTGCACCTCGCTCCCACCTCGACGAGCCGATCGAACCTCACCCGGGAGGACATCAGCGAGAACGACATCGTCGTCACCGGGAACAGCGTGATCGATACCCTGCTGATCGCCACCGCGACCCTCGAGGTGCAGTTCGACGACGAGCGGCTCGAGTCGCTCCAGCAGGCCGTCGCACGGGGAGACGGCGGCCGGATCCTGCTGGTCACCGCGCACCGTCGCGAGAACCTCGGCTCCGCGATGGAGGACATCGGGAGTGCCGTGGCGGAGCTGGCTCGGAAGTATCCGGACCTCACGGTGGTCTTCCCGATCCACAAGAACCCGAAGGTGCGTGCCTCGATCCGCCCGGCGCTCGCGGGGCTCGACAACGTGCTCCTGATCGAACCGCTTCCCTATGCGCAGTTCACCCGAGCCCTGAGCCTCGCCGACATCGTCCTCACCGATTCCGGGGGAGTCCAGGAGGAAGCACCCAGCCTGGGCAAGCCGGTGCTGGTGATGCGGGAGAACACCGAGCGCCCCGAGGCGGTCGTCTCGGGCACGGTGAAGCTGATCGGCACGAAGCACCAGCGCCTCGTCGATGAGGTGTCCCTCCTCATGGACTCCGCGGAGACCTATGCCGGGATGGCCAACGCGGTGAACCCCTACGGGGACGGCCGCGCGGCAGAGCGCACGATCAGCGCCCTCCGATGGAAGTTCGCTGACGGTCCCCGCCCGACAGATTTCACCGGCCAGAGCGACTGAGCCCACGAGTGCGGACCGAGGACCCGAAACGTCCCGGAGGAAGAGGATTCTGATGCGTGCGAAGCTTCGCGTTGTCTCCGTCGTGTTCGGGGGAGCGGCGCTGGTCCTCCTCGGGCTGCTGCTCGCCACAGCGGTGACCAGGTCGTGGGCCCTCGCCGCGGTCACTGCCGGGATCGGGCTCCTCGCGGTGGTCGGCGCGGTGCTGGTGGGAAACGCCGCGATCGAGCGGATCCTTCGCGGCAGGGATCGGAGCTCGACCAGGATTTCCCATCTCGACCGGAGCGTCGCGACCCTCGAGGAGCAGATGGGTGGGGCGGATGCCGCCGCCGAGGCGCGGGAGGAGGCGAGCACGGAGTTCAGGGCGTCCGTGGCTGCGCAGCTCACCGAGCTCGACGAGCGGGTGGGTGCCGAGCTGGCCGAGGTCAGGACTCGCACCGGGAGATCGTGGGAGCTGAGCACCGAGACGGCGCTGCAGCTCGGCCGCAGGCCACGCTCCTTCCTCTCGCCCGAGCAGGCGACCGAGCTGTTCGAGCACTATCTCGACGAGGGCCGGCTGCTGGAGACGGCTCCGCTGCTTCGGAACTATCGCGGGCTCATGAACAGGGACCTGGGCACTCTGCGGTCCCTCTATCGCTTCTTCAAGGCGACCGGGCACTGGGATCTCGCGGCCACGACGCTCCGGCAGATCGCGGACAAGTCTGGCCGCGGCAGCGATCGGAAGGCAGTGCACGCGCTGGAGAAGGACATCGCGGTCTTCTCCCGGCCGGACAGCGTGAGCGCGGACCTGCCGGCCTCCCCGGCCTATGACGCGTCCGGTCCGGTGGTGCACATGGTGGGCAAGCTCCTGTCGGAGACGCAGTCCGGATACACCTTGCGTACCCATTACACCGCCCAGGCTCAGGTGCGCCGCGGACTGCCTGCGGTGGTGGTCGGCCAGTCCGGGATCGTCGCGGACTCCGCGCGGGAGGCGGTCCCTTTCACGATCGACGACGTCGACTACTACCGGCTCCCCGGGCCGCACCGGGCCGGCGTGCCGATCGACCAATGGCTCCAGCACGACATCCAGGAGTTCGGCAAGCTGGTGCGACGCCTCCGTCCGAGCATCCTGCACGCGCACTCCGACTTCCAGAACGCGGTGATCGTCAGCGTGGTGGGGAAGGCGTACGGAATCCCCACCGTGTACGAGACGCGGGGATTCTGGGAGGAGTCCTGGCTGACCCGGGCGATCGCAGCGAACGGCTGGGGCCGGGATGCCGATCGCCTGCTCGAGACCTACGGGCTCCCCTCGGCCTACGCGCTGCGCAAGCGTGCTGAGGAGACGGCGCGAACCCTCACCGATCGCAACATCACGCTCGCCGGGGTGATGAGGGACCACATCCTCGATTCGGCCGGAGGCGCCCTGCGCGAGGAGCAGGTCTCCGTCGTGCCGAACGCCGTGGATCCCGAGGAGTTCCCGATCCAGGACCGCGACCCGGCGCTCGCCGCCCGGTGGGGGCTTCCCGAGGGAGCCGTGACCGTCGGGTACGTCTCCTCCATGGTCGAGTACGAGAACATCGAGACGCTCGTCGACGGCTTCCGGCTGGCGGCCGAGAGGGTCTCCGTCCCGCTGTATCTGTTGCTCGTGGGTGGTGGCAAGCACCTCGAGGCGCTCCGTGCGCACGCCGAGAGGACGGGCACCACGAACGTCATCTTCACCGGCGCCGTGCCGCACGATGACGTGCTTCGGTACTACGGACTGATCGACATCTTCGTGGTGCCGCGAGGAAAGTCCTCCGTCGCCGATCTCGTCACGCCGCTCAAGCCGTTCGAGGCGTTCGCCACTGGGAGGGCCGTGGTCCTGTCCGATGTGGAGGCCTTGAAGGAGATCGCGGAGGACTCCGGCGCGGCGCAGACCTTCCGCGCCGGGTATTCCCGTGATCTGGGGCGGAAGCTGGTGTCGCTCGTCGAGGATTCCCAGCTCCGCCGGGACCTCGGAGTGCGCGGCGCCCGCTGGGTGCGCGGCCACCGCACCTGGGACCGTAACGTCCTGAAGTACTACCGGGTCTACCAGGAGCTGGGGTATCGGGGCCCGGCGGATCCGGCTCTCGTGAAGGGGTCGCGGTCCCGGAAGCGTGCGGCCGAGTCCGGGGAGCGCGCCGGTCACCGCGCGCAGGGCGCGCGCGCCGTCGGGGCGGAGGACCGCCCGGAGGATCCGGACGGGCAGGTGGTGCTCCGCGAGCCGCAGAATGTCGTGAGCATCCCTGCGCCGCGGCCCGCGGATCGGCGGGGCGACGGTCGGCGGGCCGTCGTGGTGGCGATGAAGCCTCAGATCGCCGGACGCATCCGCCGGAACATCCTCACCCTGCTCGACCTCGGGTTCGAGGTGACGGTCGTGAACACCACCCCCCGCGGCGACTTCTTCCAGGGTCTCGAGCACCCGCAGCTCAGCGCCGACTTCGTCGACGTCCGGTCGATGGCAGTGCGCTATCAGTCCCGGATGACGCGCAAGAAGAACGAACGCCAGGTCGCCTGGGACCGCGAGAAGAAGGAACGGGCACTGACAGTGCGCGCGCCCGCACCGGATGCCCCGGCCTGGATGACGCAGGGCGTGCCCGGCACACAGCTGCTCCACCGAGGATGGACCTCGGAGACGGGCCGGGAGACCAGGCAGAGGCTCGACGAGCTGTCGACGCGTGCTCACAAGCGCTGGAGGAAGCTCGCCGGCGACTCACGCAGCAAGCGGGACCTGGCGATCCGGGACCAGCTGAAGCAGGTCCACCTCCTCAACCGCTTCGTGGAGTTCTGGCGGCTCTCCCCGGACAGGATCGCCGAGCATCACCCGGATCTCGTGGTGAGCTCCGACCTCCCCGGACTCGTCGGGGCGAACATCGCGGCCCGGCGGCTCGGGGTCCCTCACCTGCACGACTGTCACGAGCTCTACCTGGAGAGCACCACGCTGCGCCCCTACGAGCGGAAGGCCCTGTGGCCCGTGGAGAAGGCATATCTCCGGCGCGCGGACTCGGTGGTGGTCGTCAACGAGACCATCCGCGACGAGTACGAGAAGCGCTACGGGGTGCGCGGCACCGTGCTGCGCAACGCGGCCCCGGCCGTGCCGGAGGAGGTGCGTGCGAACCCCGTCGACCTCCGTGCCCTGGCCGGGCTCCGACGGGACGAGAAGGTCGTGATCTACCAGGGTGGGTTGGTCGCAGGCCGAGGGCTCGACGTGCTCGTCCGCGCGGCCGCCCACTTCGCGGACGGGGTGCACCTGGTCCTCATCGGCAGGGGGAGGTCACTCGACGAGCTCACCGCCCTGGCGGATTCACTGGGCATCCTGGACCGGGTGCACTTCCTGCCGGCCGTGCCTCCGGGAGATCTGCCCGCATACACCGCGGCCGCGGACGTCGGGGTCATCCCGTATCAGCCGGTCTCGCGGAACAACGAGTACGCACTGCCGAACAAGGCCTTCGAGTATCCGGGCGCCGGCATCCCCTTCGTCGCAGCGGACCTGCCGGAGCTGCGTCGCATCGCGCAGACGGCCCGCTGCGGCGAGGTGTACGACCCCTTCGATCCCGCGCAGCTGGCGGATGCCGTGCGCGCGGTCCTCGACCCCGAGCGGTATCCGGCCTACCGGCGCAACGCCGAGACCTTCGGCCGGGAGAACACCTGGGAGAGCGAGCGGGAGATCCTCGTCGGAGAGATCCAGCGCCTGACGCGGTCGCAGCCCGCCGAGTAGCTCAGCGGGCCCCCGGAGCGTGATCCGCTCCGAGGGTCCGCCGGCTCCGGGTCATGCGTGCTCGCGGAGGGCGTCGATGCTGCGCAGGGCCGCGTGTCCGTCGCCGTAGTGGGCGGGCCGCTCGGCGGTGGGGCGGGGCCGGGACACGGCCGCGGTGAGCTGGGCGGGGTCGGTGACCAGTCGGTTCCAGTCGTTCTCGAGGGTCTCGACCCATTCGGTCTCGGTGCGGACCGTGGAGCAGGGGGTGCCCAGGAGGTAGGCCTCCTTCTGCAGGCCGCCGGAGTCGGTGACCACGGCCGCGGCACGCTGCACGGCGCCGATCAGCTCGGGGTAGGCCACCGGGTCGCCGACGTGGACGGCGCCGCCGGCGAGCTGGATCCCGGCCGCTTCGGCCTTGGCGGCCAGGCGGGGGTGGGCGAACAGGGCCAGCGGCATCTCCAGGGCCTGCAGGGCGGTGATGATCGCGGTCAGGCGCTCGGGGTCATCGGTGTTGTCGGCGCGGTGGATGGTCGCGACCGCGTACGGGGCGGTGGCGTCGATGCCCTCGGGCAGGGCGGGCTCGGCGTCCTTCACCGAGGCGGCCACGCGCAGGCACACGTCGGTCATCACGTCCCCGGTGACGACGGTCCGCTCGGCCAGTCCCTCGGCGGCGAGGTGGTCGCGGGCGACGTCGGTGGGGGCCAGCAGCAGGTCCGCGGCGTGGTCGGTCAGGACGCGGTTGTGCTCCTCGGGCATGCGACGGTTGAAAGAGCGCAGCCCGGCCTCGAGGTGGGCGACCTTGAGGTGCATCTTCACCGCGGACAGGGTGCCGGCGAGGGTGGAGTTGGTGTCGCCGTAGACGAGGGTCCAGTCGGGGCGGTGCTCCTCGAGGACCTCGTCCATCCCGGCCAGCATCGCGCCGGTCTGGCGGCCGTGGGAGCCGGAGCCGACGGCGAGGTTCACGTCCGGCGCCGGGATCCGCAGGTCCGCGAAGAACACATCGCTCATCGCGGCGTCGTAGTGCTGGCCGGTGTGGACGATGACGTGCTCGACGTCCTCCCGCTGCGCGGCCGCATCAGCGATCGCGGCGAGCTTGACGAACTGCGGGCGCGCGCCCACGACGGACAGGATCTTCATGAGGGGACCTCTCGGGGGACTCAGGGATGACGTCGTCACTGTACGGAAGGGTGGAGGGCGACGAGGCCAGCTGTCTACGCCTGGTGCACGACGACTCCGTCCTTGATCGTGGTGATGACTGCGATCTCTCGCAAGTCCTGCGGCGCCGTTGCCAGCGGATCGGCCGACAAAATCACCATGTCCGCCCGCATCCCCTCGCGGAGCTGCCCCTTGGACTCCTCCTCGCCGTACTGGTACGCCGCCTCGCAGGTCACGGCGCGCAACGCTTCCCAGACGGAGATCCGCTGCTCCGGGCCGATGCTCTGCCCGGTGCGGCTGATCCGATTCACGGCCGCCCAGATCGTCAGCAGCATGTCCGGGGGAGTGACCGGGGTGTCCTGGTGCAGGGTGACCCGCACGCCGCGATCCAGCGCCGAGCGGGCGGGGGAGATGCGCCGCCCGCGCTCGGGGCCGAGGTTCCGCAGGTGCACGTCGCCCCAGAACCAGGTGTGGACCGAGAAGATCGAGGCGATCATCCCCAGCGGCGCCATGCGGTCCAGCTGGTCGTCCCGCACCGTCTGGGCGTGGATCATCACCGGCCGTGCCTCCAGCAGCGCCGGCATCTCCGCGCCGATGCGCTCGGCGGTCTCCACCCACAGCTGCGCAGCGGCGTCCCCGTTGCAGTGCGCGATGAGCTGCCTGCCCTGCCCGGCGACGGCACGGGTGAACTCCTCGACCTCGGCGGGGGTGTGGATCGGATAGGCGCAGCCGGGCTCCTCATCCCCCTCGATCGGTGCGTAGGGCTCGCTCATCCAGGCCGAGCGCGCCTGCGGAGAGCCGTCGAGGATCATCTTGTACCCGCCCAGGCGCAGCCCGCTGCGGTAGTCGCCCGCGTACTCGGAGTGCTGGTCGAAGGCGGAGGTGCCGGACTGCACCACGGGATAGACCACCACGTCCAGGCCCAGCGCCCCGGCACGGGAGGCCTCGATCAGTCCCTCGACGGTGGATGGGTCCGCCGCCCCCTCCTGGGCGGTGGTGATGCCGTGGCGGAGGTAGTCGGCCACGGCGAGCTCGGCGGCCCGCAGCGGATCGGCGACCCCGGCGGGCAGCAGGCCCCCGCCACCGCCCGGGGAGAGGATCGGCAGGTACGCGGCCATCGCGGGATGCTCCTCGACGTACCCGTCAGGCGTGCCGTCGGCGAAACGGCCGAAGCGTCCGCCCTCGGGATCCGGGGTTTCGGCGGTGAGGCCCGCGCCGTCGACCAGCACAGAGTTGCCGACGGCCACGTGCATGCTGCGGTGCAGGGCGAACACCGGCAGCTCGGTGCTCACGGCGTCGAGATCCGCACGGGTGGGGTGGCGGCCCTCTGCCAGCAGCTGCGGATCGTACTTCGCCCCCACCAACGGGGCGCGGTCCTCGGCGTGGCGCCCCGCGAGGCGCTCGCGGAAGGCGCCGACGATCTCGGCGATGCTGCGGGCGTGCTCCAGGTCCACCAGGGCGGCGAGCATGCCGTGCTGGAGCAGGTGCCCGTGGGGGTCGATGAAGGAGGGCATCAGGGTGCGACCGGCGAGATCCACCTCGTCGGCCTCCGGGCACGCCGCAGCGCGCACAGCCCCCCGGGCGCCGACGGCGGCGATCCGCCCCTCTCGCACCAGCACCGCCTCCGGGGCGTCGTCGGGACCGACCATCGTAAGGATGCGGCCGGAGTGGTAGATCGTCTCCATGGGAGAGCTCCTTCGCTCGAGGGGGTGGTGGGCGGCGGCGGGAGCCGCGCTCACGGTGAGGTCGGTTCTGCGGTCCGCTCGGCGCGCTCGTCGACGGGCCCGCCGAGGTTCCAGGTGCGCCGGCCGAAGCTGCGGGTGAGCAGCATGATCACGAAGTAGGCGAGAGTCAGCGCGGCCATCACCGCCACGGCGGCGGGCAGTCCGAGCTCGCCCGCGAAGGCCCCCGAGATCACGAGCATCGCGGGAATGTAGAGCAGCTCGGGGAGGTTCATCAGTCCCATCTCCGCCATGGTGGTGGTGCGCATGCGCGGGTCGAGGATCCGCACCAGTGCGAGGCCGGTGGGGGTGGTTCCGGTGAGCGTGCCGTACATGCCCATGGTGCGCTCGAAGTCGTGGTCGCTGCCGTAGCGCTGACCGATCACGAAGCACAGCCCCACGGTGAGTGCGGTGACGATCAGGCAGGTGGCGAGGATCGGCACCAGCCAGGACACCACCACGGCTGCCTGCACGGCCATGAAGGAGGCGACCACGACGTAGTCGGTAGTGAAGCCGGTGAGCTTGGCCTGCATCTGGCGGTCCAGCAGGTGCTCCACCCGCAGGCGCCCCATCACCCAGCGCACGAAGTACGCCGCGAGCAGGCCGTTCATGAACATCATCCCGCTGATGGTCTCGCCCACGAAGCCGGGGATGTGGCCGAAGATCCAGGCCAGGCCGTGGGCGAGCAGGTAGGCGATGCCCATCATCGTGATGTGGACGGTGAGGGTGTCGATGCTGCCGGAGAAGGTGGTCTCGGTGCCCATCGACTCCGTGTCCTCCTCTTCGCGGTAGTACCCCTTGCCCACCGAGTCGGAGATCCCCATCGAATGGGTGGCCAGGCCCTTGTTCATGCCCCACTTCGCGAGCGGGACGCCCACCAGGAACGCCGCGGCGAAGCCGGCGGAGGCGAAGGCGAGGCCCACGTCCACGGCATCGGTCCAGCCCTGCTGCTCGAAGATGCCGGCGAAGGTGACGGCCTGACCGGGCCCTTGCGCGAAGGCGAACGGCACCATGAATCCGTAGATCGTGTCCATCCCGCCGAGGCCGCCGGTCGCCCCGACCACGCCGATGCCCACCAGCGCCTGGATCGAGAACACGAGCGTCCAGGTGAGCCCCATCGCCCAGGCGCCGCGCAGCAGCACCCTCTGCGTGCGCCCGCCGTCATCCTTCGTGCCCGGGGGCGGCGGGGTGAGGCCGATCGAGATGAAGGAGATCGTGAACAGCTGCGCCGTGAGCATCGTGAACAGCTCGGCGTCCACCCCGTCCAGCACGCCGGACAGGCCCGCGTTCATCGCGATCGCGCCGAGGAACCCGGCGATCACGAAGGCCGGGACCATGTTGCGGCGGAAGGCGGGGATCCAGCGCCGCAGCGCCATGCCGATCAGGCAGAAGATCCCGATGAGGGACAGGCCGAACAGTGCTGACACGGGGAAGCTCCTCGTCGCGTCCGGTGACGTCGTACTGGGCCGACGATCCGAACACGGCTGGTGGTGGTCGTAACAGGGGGACGCTACCGGCTCGGGGGATCCGGATGGGAAGGCGCTCGCTCACCGGGAGTGAACTGTCGGGCAACGCCCGGGGTGCAGGGGCCCGGGGACGCGTGCGCAGATGAGTCGGGGGCGCGTACATTCTGGGTGGACGGTGAAGGGTCGCTTGGCGGAGCAGTCCCTCCCCGGCGACCAGGCACGAGACGATGGAGCGGAAGCGGCCATGAACAACGGTGCAGGAAGAGCGGCTGCCGAGGCGCCACCTCCATCGCGGCCCGTGGCGGACGCGGAGTCCTCGCAGTCCCAGCACGTCCACGTCAGGAAGGCCGCGAAGCGGGGACGGTCCCGGCGGAGACGGCGGAACCGGCTGCTGCAGGGTGGAGTGCTCTTCGTAGTCGTGGCCCTGTGGTGGTTGATCACGGCGATCGAGCTCGTCGATCCGCTCTACCTGCCGGGCCTCAGGCGGTGGCGGGAGCCTTCATCGACGCGAACCGCTGCCTCGTGGTCGAGGAGAGCACCGGACGGTCGGTGTGCGGCGTCCAGAACTACTACCTGTGGGAGCACCTGATCGCTTCGCTCCAGCGGATCGGGGTCGGCGTCTCCCTCGCGGCCCTCGCGGGCACCGCCCTGGGATTCCTGATGAGCATGTGGGAGCCGGCGAACACTGCTCTCGCCCCGTACCTGAACTTCCTGCGGGCGCTGCCGCCGCTCGGTTACATCGGCCTGATCATCGTGTGGGTCGGAATCGGGGACACCTCGAAGTACCTTCTGCTCTTCCTCGCCGCCTTCCCGCCGATCGTGATCGCGACGATCGACGGGGTGCGCGGGGTGCGCGGGGACTACGTCTCGGCCGCGCAATCGATGGGGGCAGGATCCACCCAGGTGGCGCGTTTCGTCGTCTTCCCCGCAGCGACCGCCTCGATCTTCTCCGGCGTGCGTCTCGCCGTCGGCTTCGCGTGGACCACGGTGGTCGCCGCCGAACTCAACAACGGCATCCCCGGCATCGGCGGGCTCGCCTGCATCTCCGGCACTCAGCTGAACACGGCCCTCACGATCGCCTGCATCATCGTGATCGGCCTCGTCGCAGTCGCCCTCGACGGGATCATCCGTGGGGTCGGCGATCGCCTGGTGCCCTGGCACGGAAAGGTCTGACCGACGTGAACCTCCCTCCTCCCTCCTCCCGCGGCACCGCGGGGCGCCTCGTCGCGGCCGCCGTTGCCGTGGTGCTGGCGCTCAGCGGCTGCGTCCAGTCCGGGCGCACCAGCCACCCGGACAACTTCGCCGGAGAGGTCGCCTGCCCCGTCGACCCGGACCCCACCATCACGACCACCGCGCGCATCGCCTGGCAGGCGATCCCGAACGGCGATCTGGTGGTGAAGGACCTCCAGCTGCTCGAGGCCTGTATGCCGGAGGCCGACATCTCGTGGCTCAAGCTGAACTCCGGCGGCGACGTGATCCAGGCCTTCGGCTCGAACTCCCTGGACATCTCGCAGGTCGGCTCCAGCCCTGTCGTGAAGTCCGCGTCGCCGCCGCTCTCCAAGGACGTCAGGGTGCTCTGGATCAGCGACGTGATCGGCGATGCCGAGTCGCTCGTGGTCAAGGACCCGGAGGTCGAACAGCTCGCCGACCTGTCCGGGAGGACGATCGGCGTCCCCTTCGGATCGACGGCGCACTACTCCCTGCTCACGGCGCTCGGCGAAGAGGGTCTGATCGGTGAGGTGCGGGTCATCAACCTGGCGACCGACGCGATCCTCGCAGCCTGGCAGAGGGACGAGATCGATGCGGCGTGGGTGTGGGAGCCCACCCTTTCCGAGCTCCTGGCCGCGGAGGGCCACACGATCCTCTCCAGCGAGGACAGCGCCGGACTCGGAGCGCCCACCTACGATCTGATCGCAGGGACCGACAGCTTCGTGAGCGAGAACCCCGAGTTCATGAAGATGTGGACTCTCGTCCAGGCCGAGGGGACGCGACTGATGAACGAGGAGCCGACGGCGGCAGCGACCTCGGTCGCGGTGCAGCTCGACATCTCCCAGGAGGAGGCGGAGAAGCTCCTGGGCGGTTACCTGTACCCCTCCCTCGACGAGCAGGCCGGGCCGGAGTACTTCGGCGGCGACGGGCTCTCGACTGCTCTCGCTGGCACGGCCGAGTTCCTCGCGGACCAAGGTGAGATCGACTCACTCGCGGAGGACGAGGTCTACACGGAGATGCCCTACGGCGACTCGATCGCGGAGGCCACGGAATGAACGACACGGCATCTGCTGCCCCTGTAGTCACCCTGGACGGCGTCTCGCAGCGCTTCGTGACCGATGGGGGAGATGTGGTCCATGCCCTCGCGGAGACCGACCTGACTATCCCACAGGGGCAGTTCGTCTGCGTGGTGGGGCCCTCCGATTGCGGGAAGACGACGCTGCTGAAGATCATCGCCGGGTTCCTCAGCCCGACCGGCGGCACCGCTCTCTACCGGGACAGCGTCATCACCAAGCCCGGAGCAGAGCGCGGGGTCGTCTTCCAACAGCCGAACCTCTACCCGTGGTTCACCGTGAGGGACAACGTGGCCCTTGGTATGCGGGTGCGCAAGGTGGGCAAGAAGGAGCGCGCGCAGAAGGCGCAGGAGCATCTCGAGCTGGTGGGGCTCGCCGATTCCGGTGATGCCAAGCCGTACGAGCTCTCCGGCGGTATGCAGCAGCGTGCTCAGATCGCCCGTGTGCTCGCGAACGAGACCGACGTGATCCTCATGGACGAGCCGTTCGGTGCCCTGGACGCCATCACCCGGGCCAGGTTGCAGGCGGACCTGCTGAGGATCCAGCGTGCCCAGCAGCGCACCGTCTTCTTCATCACCCATGACGTGGACGAGGCCGTGTTCCTCGGCGACCGCGTGCTGGTGATGAGTGCGCGGCCAGGACGGATGGTGCTCGATCAGGACGTGACGTTCTCCGCGCAGGCGGGAAGGACGCTCGGCGAGGAGATGCGACGCCTCCCGGAGTTCATCGAGCTGCGGGAGAGGATCGCGGGGGCGATCGCGCACTGAGACCGGTGCGCGACGGGACGACGGGCGTGACCGGTCGGCCGCTCACGAAAGAGCACCTGACGCGGTTCCGAGCTGACATATAGTCAGATCCCGAGACCTGGTTCCACGATGGCGAAAGCCGTCAGCCAGGGAAAGGGCGAGGGATAGTGAACATCAACTTCGGGGTGGCGGCGATCTCGGAACGCGGGCGAGCACTCCTGACACCGCTGTGGGATGCGGCGCTGCGTATGGGTGGCGAGGCCTTCGATCTCGAGCACGCGCGGATGGAGAAGACCGAGCGGCGTGCTGTGATCAACGCCCGAGCGCTCGAGGAGACCTGGAACGCGCCCACGTGGCTCGAGGACGAGCACGGCGCACTCGCGCTGTCCCAGCCGCCCGTCTCCTACGAGACGGAGGTGACCCAGCCCGAGTGGCCGCGCTGGGCACTGGCGACGTTGCGCAGCGACGTGGGCCGACGCACCGTCCACCCGGGGTACACGGGCATCTCCCTGTGGAAGGACGGTGGGATGGAGATGTGGTGCGACGTCTTCGGTTTCTCGCGTCTTTACATCGTGCAGAACGAAGACTTCGTCGCGGTCGGAAATCACATCGGGATGGTCTCCGTCTTCTCCTCGACCCCACTCGAGGTCGACGAGTTCGGGGCGGATGTGCTCTCGCAGATCGGCTTCTGGCCGCTCGACAACTCTCCGATGACCGCTGTCCGACGCCTCGGCCCCGCGGAGGTCGTCGCGGTCGGCATCCACGACGAGGTCTCGCGCCGCCGGTATGCCACGGAAGAGGAGTTCTTCCAGTCCGGACGTCCCGGGCCGGACCTCGACGCGGTGGCGGCCTCGCTCGCGCTCTCGACCTCGAATGTCGGTGCGTTGACCATGAGCGTGCCGACGGTTCATCTCTCCGGTGGCCAGGACTCCCGGTTGACCGCGGCCGCCTGGATCGCGGGTGGCCGCACAGGCCGGATCAGCACTGTCGGCAACCTGCAGGGCGAGGTCGACGTGGCGACGTCCCTGGTCTCGGTGCTCGAGGAGGAGCGGTCTCTGGAGGCGCGCGGGCTGGTCCACCGGGTCACGACCACGAATCCGCGCAGGACCGCGACATACTCCCTCGAGGACCGCATCACCGCAGGGCTGCGGCAATGGGACGGCGACTTCGCCCCCGGCAACCTCCGCGCGCCGATCGTCCGACCCCCGCGGCGGAGCGTCCTCTCGATCGGCGGGGGCAACGGGGAGATCATGCACCCGATGTATTACGGGAATGAGCGCATGCTCGCTCTCGTCCGGTCCCTCGACCATCCTGTCCTTCGGATCTCCAAGGCCTTCGCCCCCCGGTGCAACGTGCAGCGCGTCGCGGAGAGTACGGACGCATATCTCGAGGGCATGGCGCACTTCCTGCGGTCCCTCGGGCAGCGTGACGCTACCGCTCTCAACATCTTCCAGATGATGGCGAAGTATCGACGATGGCTGAACTCGCAGCTGACCGGTACCTCGTTCGTCCTGCTGGCCAACCCCCACTTCGTGAGAGCAGCCATCGCGCTCACACCGGAACAGAGGCTCGAGCGGTTCATGCAGGCCGAGATGACGCGACGACTGGTGCCTGGATGGAGCGGGCACCCGTACTACAAGGCGAGCGCCGAGGACTTCAAGAAGTCCGACCTCGTCCAGCAGAACAGGATGTGGAACACCTCACCCGGTTCCATGGAGCGGATGCTCCATGGACGCGAGGAGTGGAAGAACTGGTTCGACGAGTCCTCGATGCTCGCGCTGGAGGCGGAGGTGCACGCCGGAGCGGGGGCCTCGGTCCACGAGTCCGTTCTCAACAAGGCCTACGTCGTGGACGCCCTGCCCGGCCATGTCGCCGGCCTCGAGACGATGCGGAGCAGCGCGTGGGAGCTGGTCCGTTGACGGGCAGCGCCGTCCCTGAGCACCGTCCATGAGGGTCTGCCCCAGTTCGTCCTCGGCATGAAGAGCCACCTGCCCCGCATCCGTGCCGCTCCTCCTCTTGCGCGGCGGGCGCACCGTCGTCGAGTGGGTACGATCATGCATGTCGGCATGCAGCCCGCCGACCTGCCACCAACCCTCATGGAGGAACGCAGAGCCATGCGAATCGCGGTCGTAGTACATAACGAGGTCAAGCGCGATGCTCGGGTGCTGAAAGGCGCTGCTTCCCTCAAGACCAGCGGGCACGACGTGCGACTTTTCGGCCTGACGGCCGAGGAGTCCGAGGACTTCGTCCTCCCGAACGGGGTGCCGGTGCATCTTCAGCACCGCGACCTCACCGGTGTTCGGGCGAGAGTGGAGGAGGAGGGGCTCGAGCGCGGGCGCGAGAGCTCCATCTGGACGTCCTTCCGGACTCAGGGCGACCTCGTCTTCGAGAGCCTCCGGGACACCTTCGTGCCGGACATCGTGCACATCCACGATCATCTGGCACTCACCGCTGCGAAGCGGTACAAGGAGGCCTTCGGGTGCCCGCTCGTCTGGGACGCTCACGAGATCTACGAGGACCTCGCGAGCATCGAGGACGTCCGCGCGGCGGTCAACGCGCGGATCATCCGGGAGAACGTGGAGTACGTCGACGGATTCATCACCCTCAACCAGAGCATCGGTGGCTTCTACCGGGAGAACTACCCGCAGCTGCCGCCTCCCGTGCTGCTGCCCAACGCCGTCGAGCGCGTCGCGCAGTCCAGCTACGACGGCCGACTTCACGAGGCGGCGGGTCTCGTCGCGGATCAGAGAGTGCTGCTCTTCCAGGGCGGGTACTCCCCGCATCGGGGCATCCCCGCACTCCTCGAGGCATCCGGGCAGCTTGATGAGCGCTGGACCCTCGTGTTCATGGGGTGGGGGAAGCTCGAGGACGAGATCCGGTCCCACGCCGAGGACCTCGCGGACCGTCCGCCGGGCAGGCCGCGAGTGGCCATGGTCCCCAGTGCGCCTCACGACGAGCTCCTCAGCTGGACGGCAGGTGCGGCGCTCGGGACGATCCCTTACGAGAACACCGGTCTCAACCATCTCTACTGCTCGCCGAACAAGCTCTGGGAGTACCCGGCAGCAGGTGTTCCGATCCTCGCGAGCGACATGCCCGAGATGAAGAGGAAGATCGATGAGTACGACATCGGAGTGACAGTGGACCGCCGCCTCGATCCTCAGGACATCGCCGACGCCGTGAACGGGCTGTCGGACGCCGACCTCGCGCGCATGAAGCAGAACTGCGGTGCCTACGCGGCCGCGGAGAACTGGCAGAACTACGAGCCGCACCTGCTGGATCTGTACCGTGAGCTGGTTCCCATGCCGGAGGAGTCGCCGAGCGTCCTGCAGTCGGCTTGGCGGAAGATCGTGCAGCTGTTCGGGAAGGAGGCACGCTGATGTCGAGCAGTCAGTTCGTCCTCGCGTACGCGTTCGACCAGGAGCACCCACCATCGGCAGACGAGTTCGCCATTCGTCTTGAGGGCGCTCATGATCACCTGACACGCCTGGCCTCGACTGAGCTCGAACTGGTGCACATCGGGGATCGCCGGTCCGGTCTCCTCGTCTGGCTCCATCAGAATCGGCACCTCACATGGCCCACGGTCGTGAGCCGCGGAGCGGAGGGAGCGGCGTGGCTCCACGTGCCGGCCGCAGCAGGCGGCCGCGACAGCGGCGTCGACGCTCTCACGCTGGCCAGGGACGTCACCCGGGGTGTCGTCGATCGTGCGGAGATGGGTGCTCCGTGTGCCGCCTTTCACTGGGACGCCGAAGGACTGCGCATCGTCAACGACCGACTGGGCATGGTGCGACTGTACGAGTTCGACGTCCCCGGGCTCGGTCACCTGTGGAGCAGTCGCCCCGGACTCGCTCACGTCTTCGGAGGGATGTCGCCCGATGTCTCGGAGTCGGCCTGGAGCGACATGGCGACCTTCGGCTGGTCGGCCGCCGGGCACTCGCTGCTCGGAGACGGACAGCAGATGCGCGCGAGCGTCACCTGCGCCGCCGACGCCTCTGGGAGGGTGTCAAGGTCAGCGGACCTTCCCGAGTGGATCCACGCCTCGATCGACGGTGGGATCCCAGACGATCCGGCCGCTGCCGAGGGAATGATCCGAGCGGCGAAGACTGCTTCCTGGTGGGACGGTCGGCCGGTGGCGGACCTGTCCGGCGGGAAGGATTCCCGCGTCACCGCTGCCGCAGCGATCAGGGCGGGCGTCGTGGACACCGTGCGCACCGTCAACACGGATCCCGGCGAGGTGACGACAGCTCAAGAGCTCATGCGCCACGGAGGCGAGGACATCCGGCATCGGGTGGACCAGGTCTCGCCTCCTGCGTCTCCGGAGGATGGCGCCCTCGCACGGTACGCCTCGTTGCACCGTGCGTGGGAAGGTGCGTACAACGCGACGTCCGCCTACCGCGCGAAGGGCTTTGCGGGATTCAAGCCGGAGCGCGCCGCTCGGATCAACGGGCTGGGGGGTGAGGCGATCCAGGGAAGGACCCTCATCGGGGAATCGGTGCGCGAGAGGCTGGCCGGAAAGGGCCCGGAAGCAGGGCGCGACCAGCTGCTGAAGCTGGCCGGGATGCGAGCGAGGGCTGTCTCGGACAGTGCGATGAACGATTCCCGCGCCGTCGTGGAGTCGTTCTTCGCGGACGCGGTCGCGCTCGGCCATGATGACGCGTTCATGGTCCTCGATCACTTCTACCACTTCAGCAAGATGCCGTTCTGGTCGCATCCGCAGGCGACAGGATCCACGCTCCTGCCGTTGTATTCACCCCAGCTCCTGCCGCGCACGATGTATTCGATGAAGCACGTGGTGCCGTACGGTGAGGTGCACCGGCGCCTGTTGCGCTCCCTCATCCCCGAATGGGCGGAGATCCCCTTCTACAAGGGGACGTCACAGACCAGGACGGCGCCGAAGATGTGGGAGAACCCGGACTGGACGGAGATCTCGGAGACCATCCGGGACGGCGTCGCGGATCTCGAGACCTTCGACGGCGAGGTGGTGCGCACCATGATCCGCGAAGCGGAGGACGGTGCCGCGACTGCCATCCATGAGACCACGCTGACCAGGGTCATCTGGGAGATCAGTTTCAGGGAGTTCGTGAAGGAGATCGCGGAGGCGTCGGCGCGGACCGCCGATCGTGTGAAGCGACTTCGCGCCCGCAGCTGAGCGGGCGCGCGGCTTTCGCGCACTGCTCCCGCGACAATGTTGGCAGCGACAGGGAGTCGATCACACGGACGTGAGATTCCGACAGAGATCACGAGGGAACGAGCAGGAATGAGCGACGAGACGGTGTACATCACGAACGAGGCAGAGGTCGGGCTGCCTCCGCTGCAGGCCTCGCGCAGAGCCGTGTGGGACTACTACCGCATCGAGTTCCTCCCCAGCGGGTACCCCGGGCGCCGCACCGGCGACGTGCTCTACGGTCATCCGATCTACGGGTCGTACGTCATCGCCGATTACATCGCGCAGTACCGCCGCACGAAGGACGATGCGTACCTCGCGGCAGCCTGCCGGGTCGCGGATGCGGCGGTGGATCAGATGACCGAGATCGGGGGAGGGCTGGCCTTCGTGTACAGCCAGGACGCCACGAAGGTCTCCAGCCGCACCCGGCCCTTCTACAGCGGGTTGACCCAGGCGCGCTATGTCGAAGCGTTCCGCAAGCTCCTCGCGCTTCCGGGGACCGAGCGCTTCCGGGAGCCGATGTCGATGATCCTCGAGAGCCTCGAAGTGCCGGTGGAGGCGGGCGGTGTCGCTCGTTTCACCGACGCCGGCGGGCTGGTCATCGAGGAGTATCCCTCGGAGGCGCCTGACTGCACGCTCAACGGGTGGACCACCGCGACCTGCATCCTCCGTGACTATGCGGAGGAGATGCGCGACGACCAGGCATGGGACCTCTTCCATCATTCCGTCAAGGGGATCGAGGACCTCATCGCGCTCTACGACGCCCCCGACTATGCGTCGTCGCGGTACAAGCTCACGGGGCGTGCCAGCTTCCGACTCACCGCACAGGAGACCGACCTCGTGCTGTCCGACTGCAAGGTCGAGATGCCGGGCAGCGGAGTCTTCGCAGGCAACCTCCAGGGCGATCCCGCCGGGGAGGCGCTGAAGGCTGGGGAACGGGTGATCCCCGCCGGTCGCTCCACGTCGGCGAACCTCCTGTTGAGCAGGATGACCTGGCCGGCACCGAACCGGGTGCACCTCACGGTGCATGCCCAGGGTGCCGGATCCGTCCTGGTGGAGATCGGAGATGCCGTATACGACCCGCTGACCAGCGCACTCCCGGTCAGGTTCCATCACGAGCTCGGGCGGTTCGACGTGGTCGAGGGCATCAATGAGCTCGACATCGAAGTCCCGTGGATTCATGCAGAGCATGTCGCGTATCCGACCAACTTTGGGAAGAGGATCGCCGGTCGACAGGTGAACCAGTACCACTGGATCCACGTCGACACCCTTGGCAAGATCGTCGACGAGACGGGAAGCGACCTCCTGCGCTACTACCGGGACCGATGGGCGCACTCTCCGAGCAGATGGCATCAGATCCCCGCATATCAGGACGAGCGGATCACCCTCGAGAGGTTCGATCCCAAGAAGCACAAGTAGGCGTGCCCGTATTCAGTGCGAGGATCTCTGCTGCGGAGATCACGGTGGCTCCGAAGACCGTGGTCGGAGGGTGGCGGTAGGCCATCGAGTTGATGCGACGCTTGATGGTGGCGTCCCAAGGTGCGAGTGCCCCCCACGCACCGGAGAAGGTGTCGCTGTGACCGAAGCGGGGCGAGTCGTTGTCGTCCCCGGGGAGCCAGCGCAATGACGCCATCCCGTTCCGTCGGGCCATGAAGAAGCGCCGGAAAGCCAGCGCGACCACGCTCAGCGCCTGATCCGGAACCAGGTCCCTGTCGAAGGCCCGCCACTCGAGGAGCGCGCGGACGCGCATCGTCGTGTGGGAGCTGTCCTCACCTCGAGCGACAGGGGGAACGGATCGCTCAGCCATGGGCGCCGAGCGTGAGACCCCGGAGAAGGTGTCGGCGTCAACGGGATAGTAGAACCAGGGGTGGCGGAGCTCCCCGACGTCGTAAGCGGTGATCTCCTTCAGGAATCGCCTCGTCAACGATGTCCCCAGGCTCTCGAGACCTGCATCGCCCCGGCGCCGTCCCAGCAGGAGGAAGGAGGTCGCGGCGTCCACTACGTGGTTGTGCGGCAGTTCGAGACCGAGACGCCGGGTGGGGAAGTCCTCGGGGGTGACGTACCACGACTGCCCGGACCGGGTCCGGATCTCGTCGTCGTGGACGAGCAGCGCCCGGAGCGCAGCGCTGTAGAGCTCTTCGGCCTCGACCTCGGTGGTCACGCCGTCGCGGGCCGCGTCCTCGATCGTCGCGGCGGCCTCGATCAGGGCGCGCGCGATCAGCCCCGTGTGCACCAGGTGCGGGGCGATCTGCTCCTGGAGCGAGTGCTCGCCCGCCGGAAGCGAGGTCAGGTCGACGGGTGCAGGAAGGCCTCGGAGGAGAACCGAGTGCATTCCGCTGCGGCGGGCGAGGACATCCGGGAGATAGTCCTTCTCGCCCGGCAGTAGAGAGCCCTCAGGCGAGGACCAGCCCGATCCATCCGGCCGGTGCGTGTGGATGATCGCGGTGCCGGAACTGGGACGCTCGATGCGCACTCCCGCCGCCATCGCCTGGAGGGAGAGCGGCACGCCTCCGACCTCTCCGACGACTGCGGTGCCGGCCGTGTAGCGACTCCCTGCCGACCAGACCGGAGCGCTCCTGCCGCGCCAGTCCTCGACCCCACGGGCCTCATCGGTGCGGCCGACCATGTGCTGGGCCCAGTTCGCTGCCCGGCGCAGGTGGCTGGAGTCTCCCGTTGCGCGCCAGGCGATGCACGCCGCACGCACGAGGTACGAGACGTCCCATGCGAAGTGTCCTGCGTCGTTCGAGGCATAGGCACGTTCTGCAGCGATCTTCTCCGTCATGGTGACGAGCCCGTGCTCGGTGTACCGCCGATAGGCCTCGCGGAGGTCCGAGATCCGATGGGTGCGCGGGCCGGAGATCCCGAAGGGGACGGCATCGTGATCCATGAAGCACCTCCCTCTGCACATCTGATGCGCGCGCGATTCTTCGAGTCGAGCCGCGAGGTTACCGCGGCAGCCCGGGAGTTCGCTCAAGACCCCCTGGGCACCGTGGTGATCACCGAGTCTGATCCGTCCGCGTGGACGACGAACGGGGTCCCGGCGATGCTCTCGACCTGGACCACGAGGACCATGCTCGACGCGTCCTCGGGCACCATGTCGCCCATGGCGTCCTGCCGAAGGGTCCAAGGCACATGGTGCGTGTCATAGTCGATGGCCAGGACCTCGTCCCAGTAGGTCGATGCCGACCGGATCTCCCCCTCGTCGTCGAGCCACCGGCCGATGACCTTCACCCGCACCGTGGACGACTCCTCGCCGGTCATAGACGCGGTGCATCGGTTGGGGCCCCGATCGCGGGAGCCCCCGACCACCGTGCAGGATGTGAGGCGCAAGGTGGTGCTCATCCGCTCGAGATCACGGGGCTCATCGATCTGTCGGCTCAGCACGTTGACGGTCCTGCCCTCGCGAACGAGCGTGGCGTCGTCCAAGCGGTGCAGCGCGAGGTGGTGTGCCCCGTCGGTCGGTTCGACCCGCAGCTCGGCGGTGAGGGGAAGTGAGGAATGGCCATCCTCCTCCACCTCGATGTACGGCGCGGAAGCCAGGAGATCACAGCGCAGCTCTTGATCGGTCTCAGGAGACAGAGCCTGGCCCGACATGGAGCCCCCTTTGGAGACGAACATGTTCGTCGTCTGGTTGCCCTTTGCTTGCATCTCGACACGACCGCTCTCGTCGTGGCATTCGACCCGGAGCCCGACCATGGCGGCGCGCGGAGTCGCCGTCGGAGTCGCACCCACGGCGACGTCGAACTGGAGGAGATGCGAGCGGCTCGGACCGGCGGGAACCGTGGTGGTGGCGACCACCGTGTCCTGGGCGCCGAAGGCCAGCGGGACGTCGTTGTGCGGTTCGGCCGTCTCCGAACCAGAGTCCCCCGGGTCAGGAGTCGGGGTGTTCGGCCGTGTCACGCCGAGCGTGACCACAGCCGTGAGGACGATGAGGACGAGCGCCCCCGCGAGGAAGCCGCTCCAGCGGACCCACCGAGGCGATCTGCGTTCACGGGCGTCGTCGGGGGCGGGATCCGAGAAGAGTTCGCTCACGACGAGCCACTGTAGCCGGGGCCGATGTGCGACGAGCCGTCACGTCGAGGGCGAGCCGGGGCCGCCGTGCGACAGGTGAGTCCGAGTCGCGGACCGCGAAGCCCAGGGCCCGGATCATGATGGTCTCGTGAGCGACGCAGATCAGGCGCGAACCGGTCTGCGAACACTCCGGGATCGAGCGGTTCGGCTGGTAAACT
>NZ_JBQSWB010000014.1:0-76299 GCF_052446295.1 Brachybacterium sp. AOP43-C2-M15 | reverse complement strand
CCCGGTGGCCGACGTCGAGATCGGGACGCCCGAGATGGCCGAGGGCGGATCCCCCGACGGCGAGGTCCCGGTCTCCTTCACGGTGGGCGGGGAGCCCTTCACCGACGTCCTCTCCGTGCACGACTACGACGGGGACGGGATCGTCGAGCTCATCGAGGCGAGCGCGACCGTGCGCACGGGCGACGAGGTCGCGGGACTGGGCATGACCATCAACGGGGTCGAGATCGGCGAGGAGCAGGATCTCTACCTGCTGCCCGGCGGCTACGAGATCGCCTATGCCGTCGAGCACTTCGCCCCGGACTCCGACGAGCCGCTGCTCGTCGGCGAGCAGCACACCTCCCCGCAGTGGCCCGAGGCCGTGCTCACCGAGGACGGGCTGTCCGCCTTCCGCGGTGCGGTGCAGTCGGCCGTGGACGACTGCCTCGAGGCGGACACGCTCGAGGGCGGGTGCGGCATGGGCACGGTGCCGGAGACCAGCAGTGACGGATGGACGATGACGGAGGGCACCGTGCAGCGCACCCTCTCCGAGGAGGCCCAGCGCAGCATCGACACCATGGAGGCCACCCCCTCCTCCGACGAGCCCACGTCTGTGCGGGGGGAGTCCGTCGGCTCCGTGGAGACGACCATCGAGTGCACGAAGGACGGCCAGACCGGGACCTGCGAGCTGTGGCTCGGCGGCGGCATCAGCACGCCCTCGGTGGACATGGCCGACCCGGAGCTGCCCGTCACCTGGAGCTGAGCCGGTCCTGACGGCCTCAGCGCACCCCGTGCGGGAACTCCGCGGGCTCGCCGGGCCGGGGCGTCGGACCGAGATCGATGCCGTAGTCCCCGGCGAGGCGGAGACCGGTGCCCGTGAGGACCCCGTCGACGTCCTCGTCGAGGTGGAACACCCGCGCACCGCGCAGGCGGTGGACCTCCTCGCCGTCCAGGCCGTAGGCGCCGAAACCGGTCCCGGGCGCGTAGCCGAGCAGGATCCCGTAGTAGTCCGCGACGTAGCTGTTGACGTGGTCGTGCCCGACGAAGAGACCCCGCACGTCGCCGCGGTGCAGCATCGCGGCGAACATCCCCGAGTTGAAGGGGCCCGGGCTCTCCTCCTCGTTCCGCTCCCCCGTGATCCGGTGCCGGGTCACCGCGCGGGCGTGGTCGGCATCGGCGCGGGAGTCGACGCTCGCGAACCAGGCGAAGCGGTGCTCCCACAGAGGGATGTGCTGGAACACCAGGCCAGGGACCGGGGCGCCGGTGCGACGCTCGAGCTCCTGCGAGGCGGAGAGGTACCAGCCGACCTGGTCGGGGCGCAGCCAGTCCCAGGCGGGGCCGCCCTCGAAGTCCTGGCCGGCGATCTGCGCGGGGGCGTAGCGACCGGAGTCCAGCAGCCACAGCGCGAAGGCGTCCCTCGACCCGTCCGCCGAGCGCACCGTGAGCAGCTGGTTGCCGGTGCCGGTGACCCCCTCGGCCTGACGGGCGTTGACGTTGCAGCGGTACTGGCCGACGAAGGCGAGGTAGGCGGCCTCGTCGAGCCCGGTGCGCTCGGAGGAGTCCTCGTCGTGGTTGCCGAAGGTGAGCGCCCACGCGATCCCGCGATCCTCCATCGGACGCACCACGTTGTTGATGGCCTGCTTCGCCTCGAGCGCCGTGGACGGCGAGCCGTCGATGACGTCCCCGTTGAGGACGACGACGTCCGGGCGGACGTCCTCGAGCACGGCCTCCTGCAGCGCGATGGTGCGCCGGTCGGTGCGGTGAGAGTCCTGGGTGTCGTTGAACTGCACGGCCGTGAAGGTGCCGTCGTCGCGGAAGCGGAGCTGTGGGCGCACCGTCCCAGTATCTCGGATCAGCCGCAGCGCCTGCGCGAGGTCACGCCGGGAGGTCGCCGCGGGCGTCCTGCTCGGCCATCGCTCACCCCTGCGCCTCGCGCCCCCATTCCCGGGCGAAGGCCTCGCGCCGCCCTGCCTGCTCGACGGGGTCCGGCACCGGGAGGGAGGCGATGAGCTTCCGGGTGTACTCGTGCCGGGGCCGCTGCAGCACGTCGGGGCCGTGCCCGTCCTCGACCAGGTCCCCGCGGAACAGCACTCCGATGCGGTGGGCGAGGGAGTCCACCACCGCGAGATCATGGCTGATGAACAGCGCCGCGAAGCTCAGCCTCTCCTGCAGTGCGCGGAACAGCTCGAGCACGGTCGCCTGGACGGAGACGTCCAGCGCGCTGGTGGGCTCATCGGCGATCAGCAGCTCCGGATCCAGCACCAGGGCACGGGCCAGGGAGACCCGCTGCCGCTGCCCGCCGGACAGCTCGTGCGGGTACCGGCCCGCGTAGGCGCCCGGCAGCTCGACGGACTCGAGGAGCTCGCGCACCCGCGCGGTGCGTCGGCCGGCCGCCAGTCCCGGTTCATGCACGACCAGCGGCTCGGCGATGCACTGCTCGATCGTCAGGTGCGGGTTGAAGGAGGTCGCCGGGTCCTGGAAGACGAAGCCGATCCGACGGCGCACGGGCTTGAACGACTTCTCCCGCACCCCGTTCATCTCGTGCCCGAGCACCTGCAGACTGCCGCCCGTGGTGCGCTCGAGGCCCGCGATGGCGCGGCCGATGGTCGTCTTGCCGGAGCCGGACTCCCCCACCAGTCCGTACACCTCGCCGGCGCGGATCGTGAAGTCCACGCCCTTGACGGCGCGGAACGGCGGCTTGCCGAGTCGACCGGGGTACTCGATCACGAGGTCCCTCGCGACCACCACGGGGGCGGCGTCCTCGATCCCCTGCTGCTGGGCCGCGTCCAGCGCGGTCCAGGCCGAGCGGCGCCCGAGGTGCGGCACCGCTGCCAGCAGCTTCCTGGTGTACTCCTCGCGAGGCTCGGCGAACAGCTCCTTCACCCCGGCGCGCTCGATGATGCGGCCGTGGTACATGACCGCGACCGAGTCGGCGAGGTCCGCGACCACGCCCATGTTGTGGGTGATCACGATGATGGAGGTGCCGAAGCGGTCCCGCACGTCCCGCAGCAGGTCGAGGATCTCCGCCTGCACGGTGACGTCCAGGGCGGTGGTCGGCTCGTCGGCGACGATCAGCTCCGCGCCGAGGGCGAGGGCCATCGCGATCATGATGCGCTGCTTCTGGCCCCCGGAGAACTCGTGCGGGTAGCGGTCGATGCGCTCGGCCGCGTCGGGGATCCCCACCGACTCGAGCACCGAGATCGCCTCGGTGCGGATCTCCTTGCGGCTGATCCGGGGCCGGTGCGCGCGCAGACCCTCCCCGATCTGCCACCAGATGGGGAAGACGGGGTTCAGGGCGCTCGAGGGCTCCTGGAAGATCATCGAGACGTCCTCGCCCCGCAGGGCGCGCAGCCGCGCCCCGGACAGGCTCACCACGTCGGTGCCGGAGACCAGCACGGAGCCGGCGGCGTCCGCCGTCTCGGGCAGCAGACCGAGCACCGAGCGGGCGGTGACGGACTTGCCGGAGCCGGACTCGCCGACGATCGCGAGGATCTCTCCGGGCGCGACCTCGAGGCTGACCCCGTCCACGGCGTGCACGTCGCCGCCGTCGGTCGCGAAGTGGACGTCGAGGTCCTCGATGGCCAGGCGGGGCGGAACGGCCCCCGGGGAATCGGCGGGGGTCCGCGCGGGTGCGTCCGTCATGCCGTCGCCTCCTTCCGTGCGCTCTCGCGTGCGCGTCGGCGCTTGCGGCGGGTGCGCAGACGCGGGTCGTTGAGGTCGTTGACGGACTCGCCCACGAGGGTCACCCCGAGGACGGACAGCGCGATCGCCAGGCCCGGGAACAGCCCCGTCCACCAGATCCCGCTGGTGGCGTCGGCCATCGCACGGTTGAGGTCGTAGCCCCATTCGGAGGCGCTGGTGGGCTCGATGCCGAAGCCGAGGAAGCCGAGCGCCGCCAGGGTGAGGATGGACTCCGAGGCGTTGAGGGTGAAGATCAGCGGCAGGGTGCGGGTGGCGTTGCGCAGCAGATGGGTGCCCATGATGCGGCGATGCCCGGTGCCCACCACCTTCGCGGCCTCCACGAAGGGCTCGGCCTTCAGCCGCACCACCTCGGCGCGGATCACGCGGAAGTACTGCGGGATGAACACCACGGTGATCGACAGCGCCGCGGCGAGGATGCCGCCCCAGGCATCGGACTGCCCGCCGGAGATCACGATCGACATCACGATCGCCAGCAGCAGGGACGGGAAGGCGTAGATCGCGTCGGCGACCATCACCAGGACGCGGTCCAGCCAGCCGCCCACGTACCCGGACAGCAGGCCCAGCGCCACCCCGATGAACAGGGACGCGGCGACGGCGCACGCCATCACGGCGACGGCGGTGCGGGTCCCCCAGATCACGCGGGAGAGCACGTCGAAACCGGTCACCGTGGTGCCCAGCGGGTGGGCGGCCGACGGGGACTGCTGGGTGCCGAAGGACTCGCCGGCGCCGTCGGAGGTGTCGGCGAAGCCGTAGGGCGCCAGCAGCGGCGCGAGCAGCGCGGTGGCCAGCAGCACGCCCACCAGCACGAGGCCCGCGATCAGCATCCCCCGCTGCAGTCCGACGCTGCGGCGCAGGTGGCTGACGATCGGCAGACGCAGGTACCAGGGCGAGCGGGCCGTCTGGGCGACGGTCGCGGCCTCGGCCGCCAGCTCGGCATGGGCGTCGCCGCCCTCACCGGGCGGAACAGGGTTCGAGAGGGTCATCTCAGTACCTCACCCTCGGGTCGATGAGCGCGGCGATCACGTCGACCACGAAGTTGGACAGGGCCACGATGACCGCGAGCATCATGACGATGCCCTGCACGGCGACGTAGTCGCGGGCCTTCATGTACTGGGCCAGCATGTAGCCCAGCCCGTTCCATTCGAAGGTGGTCTCGGTGAGCACCGCGCCGCCCAGCATCATCGCGACCTGCATGCCCATCACGGTGATGATCGGGATCAGCGCGGGGCGCAGGGCGTGCCGTGTGGTCAGGCGCGACTCGGGCACGCCGCGGGAGCGCGCCGACTCGATGTACTGCATCTCCAGCGTGCCGATCATGTTCGTGCGCACCAGGCGCAGGAAGATGCCGCCGGTGAGGATCCCGAGCGCCACGGCGGGGAGCACCGCATGGCTGGCCACGTCGATCAGCAGCGGCACATTGCCCAGCCTCAGCGCGTCCAGCAGGTAGAACGGGCTGGGGTTCAGGATGGTGCTCATGGTGATCTCGCCGCGGGTGGAGATCCGCCCGGCGACCGGGAGCCAGCCCAGGCCCACCGAGAAGACGAGCTTGAGCAGCAGGCCCACGAAGAACACCGGGGTGGCGTAGCCGAGGATCGCGACGATCCGCAGCACCGCGTCGGGCCAGCGGTCACGGGTGCGGGCCGCCACCATGCCCATCGGCACGCCGATCAGCAGGGCGACCACCACCGCGTACATCACCAGCTCGAAGGTCGCCGCCCCGTAGGTGGTGAGGATCTCGGTGACCGGGGTGCGGTCGGTGTAGGTGGTCCCGAAGTCTCCTCGCAGCACGCCGCCCAGATAATCGAAGTACTGCACGATCAGCGGGCGGTCGTAGCCCGCCTCGGCGCGGCGGGCTGCGAGCTCACCGGGGGTGAGCCGGCCGCCGAGGGCGGCCGTGATCGGGTCGCCGGTGATCCTCATCAGGAAGAACACCACGGTCATCAGGATGAGGACGGTGGGGATGATGAGCAGGAAGCGGACCAGGACGTAGCGGCCCAGACCCCCCGACGCCCGCTTCCGCGAGCGCCGGGGCGGATCCTGGACCTCGGTGTCGGCAGCGGCGGTCACTTGGACAGCGGCGAGATGCGGAACTTGAAGGAGGAGTCGAGCGTGACGCCCTCGAGATCCGCCGTGGAGACCGCGATCTGGGCGCCCTGCAGCAGCGGCAGGGTCGAGATCTCCTCCGCCACGATGTCCTGGATCTGCACGAACAGCGCCTCGCGCTCGTCGGGGTCCTCGGTGCCGCGCTGCTGCGCGATGAGGTCGTCGACCTCCGGGTTCGAGAAGTGGTTGGCCAGGAAGTTCTCGGTGACGAAGAAGGGCGAGAGGTAGTTGTCCGCGTCCGAGTAGTCCGGGAACCAGCCCAGCTGGTAGGCGGGGTACACGTCGGAGACGCGGTCGTCGGAGTACTGGACCCACTCGGTGGACTTGAGGTCGACCTCGAACAGCCCGTCGGCCTCGAGCTGGTTCTTCACCGCCGCGTACTCGTCGCCCGAGGAGTTGCCGTAGTGGTCGGGGTTGTACTGCAGGCTCAGCGCCACCGGTGTCTCCACGCCCGCGTCCTCGAGGCGCTTCTTCGCGCGCGCGGGGTCCGGGCCGCCGGAGCCGTCGCCGTACATGTCCTGGAACTGGGTGCCGGCGCCGGGCAGGCCCTCGGGGATGTAGGAGTACAGCGGGGTGTAGGTGTCGTTGTACACCGACGTGGCGATCGCCTGGCGGTCCAGCAGGTCCGCGACGGCCTGGCGCACGGCCCGGGCCTTGTCGGGATCCGCCTCGTCGGTGTCCTCGCCGTAGGGATTGGTGTGGAAGTTGAACACGATGTAGCGGATCTCGCCGCCGGGCCCGTCGTGCACGGCGACGGCGTCGTCGTCCTCGAGGTCGGCGACGTCGGTCGCGGACAGCGAGCGCCACACGCAGTCGATGTTGCCCTGCTGGACGTCGAGCTTCATGTTGTTCTGGTCGGCGTAGTAGGACATCGACACGCTCGTGGTGGCGGGGGTGCCGAACAGGCCCTGGTAGCCGTCGAAGGCCTCAAAGGTGACGAGCTCGTTGATCTTCCAGCTGGTGATCGTGTAGGGGCCGCAGAACGCCTCGGCGGCGACGATCTCGTCGTCCGGGAGGATCTCGTCGGCGGGGAACACCTCGGCGTCGACGATCGGCCCGGCCGGGCTGCACAGCACGTAGGGGAAGGTCTGGTCGCCCGGTTCCTTGAGGTGGAACTCGACCACGAGGTCGTCGATGATCTCGACCTTCTCGAGGTTCCCCAGCAGGCTCGAGGGCCCGTTGGGATCGGCGATCGCCAGCTGCCGGTCGAAGGTGTGCTTGACGTCCTCCGTGGTGAGCTCGTTGCCGCTGGCGAAGGTGAGCCCTTCCTTGAGGGTCACGGTGTACACGTTGTCGCTCGTGAACTCCGCGGTCTCGGCGAGGTCCGGCTCGGGCACGCCGTCCTCGGAGCCGATCGAGGTGTTCATCAGGTAGGCGTAGCACTGGGTCCACACCGTCGAGGAGCCGTTGTCGTAGGCGGCCGCGGGGTCGAGCGCGGTGACCTTGTCGGTGGTGCCGACGGTCAGCGCCTCTCCGCCGCCTCCGCCGCCGGAGCCGCCGCCGTCCCCGCTGTCGGTGGTCTCCGCGCAGGCGGTCAGGAGCACGGGCACACCGGCCATGGTGAGCAGCACGGTGCGGCGCTTGGGGGTGAGGGCGGCGTCGAACATGGGTCCTCCAGGGATGGGGGAGGCGCCGCGGGGTCACGGCGTCGTCAGCGTGGGCGCGCCGCATGTGACGCAGCGCACCGAGGGGTGGCCTGCAACCTAACAGGGTCCGGAGCCCTCGCCGCGCACTGGGTCGGCATGGCGGTCCCCGTGACGAAAACGTTATGGGCGCGCCCGGTCCGTGCCGTTCCCGCGACGGATCCTCAGTCCTCCACCCGATGCCACCAGCGCAGCACCCGCAGCCCCTGCATGGTCAGCCAGGGCGACGGCTCCCCGACGGGCACGTCGACCTCGAACCAGGTCTCGCCCTCCAGGGCGTGCTGTTGCAGCCAGGTGCCGTCGGCCTGCTGCGCGTCGTGCACCATCTGCACCGCCGCCTGCATGCGAGGGTCGCGACGGCCCGTGCTGCGGAAGTGGTCCAGCGCCCTCAGCGCCGAGTAGATGTGCCGCGGCGGGTAGAGGAAGTGGTCCACCCAGGGGCCGACGATCTCGCCCGTCGTGCGGCGGCGCGTCAGGTCCCGCTCCAGGAGGTACTCCTCCCCCGCCCGCCGTGCGGCGCGGGCGGCCTCGGTGCCGCCGGTGCGCCGCTCGTGGTCCTCGAGGGCGCGCAGGGCGTTCAGCGTCGAGTGGAAGCTCGCGCGCGTGGACCCGTCCTCCCACTCGCAGTTCCAGCCGCCCTCGTCCATCTGGTGCTCGACGAACCAGGTGACCAGCGGCGCGACGTCCACGCCCAGCCAGAGGCCGTTGGAGAGCGTCATCGCGTTGATGCACACGTCCACCTCGCCGCCCCAGTACGGCAGGGAGGGATCGAACTCCCAGTGCGCGTGCTCGGCGAGCTTCCCCGCGGTGTCGCGGGCGAGCAGCGGCGCGGGGTCCGCGCCCCATTCGCGCAGCATCGTCAGCGACCAGGTGGTCGCGGTCCAGGGCTGGCCGGGCAGCTGCTGGTTCGCGGGGTCGTCGAGGAAGCCGGCGGGGAAGAAGGCGCCTCCGGCCCACAGCCCGGTCTCGGGGTCCTGGCGGGACAGCAGCGCGGCGCCGAACCCCTCGCGCGTGATGCGGCCCCGCGTGGCCTGCCACTGCTCCTCGGGCAGGTCCAGCAGGTCCCGCTCGACCTGCCAGCGCAGAGCCGGGTCGGTGTCGAGGAGCCAGGGGATCACGTCCAGGGCGTTCATGGCGTCCTTCACAGGGGGTAGGGACCGAAGCGCGACCAGGCGATCACCACCGAGAGGATCGCGAGCACGATCGAGGGAAGCGCGGCCAGCGGCCCGTCGCCGCGACGGACGTGCACCAGGGCCGCGAACACCATGGTGATCGCGAGACCGGCGGCCGCCATCGGCACGAGGATCGTGGCGATCCCGGTCAGCGCGGGGATGATCAGCCCGAAGGCGCCGAGGATCTCGAGCACTCCGATGCCGCGGATCACGGACTGGGGGAAGTCCTCGACGTAGGGGGTGCGGTCGATCTGCTGCTCGCGACCGACGACGAGCTTGGCGGCGCCGGAGCCGGCGAACACGGCGGCGAGCAGGAAGGCCAGGATCCACAGGAACAGGGTCATACGTGCGCCTCCTCGGACGGGGGTCCCCCAGTATCGCGCTCCGTGTGTCGCGTGTCACGTCGAGGGGTGGTCAGTCCCGGGCGCGGACCAGCCGCTCGTGGCCGCTCTCCTCGAGCTCGGCGATCTCCGCATTGCCCTTGAGGAAGTCGTTGAAGGACTTGAAGCCGATCGCCTTCTCGCTGAAGGACGGATCCATCCGGCGCATGTGGGACTTCACCGCGGAGGCGTGGAGCCACTCGCTGTCCCCGCGGTCGCCGAGCTGGAGGGCGCGCTGGAGCAGCCGGGTCGCCGCCTCGCGCGGATCCTCGGCGCTCTCGTCGTCCTCGGCGTCCTCCGCGGCATCCGCCGCCTCCTGGGCGGCGCGCTCGGCGACGCGCGCCCTCGCATCGGCGTCCGCGGAGCGGCGCGAACGACTGCGCGAGGCGCCCTTCCCGGGCTCGTCGGCGGCAGGCTTCTCCGCTCCGGCGGTGGTGGCGGCGTCGGCAGCGGTGGCGGCGTCGGTGGCGTCGGCGGTGGCGTCGACGCCGCCGTTCCCGGTGCTCCCGCCGCTCTCGCCGGTGCCGCTGCGACGCGAGCGCGACCTCTGCGGCTTCGAGGGTCGCTCCACGCCGGGCAGGTTCTCGTAGGACTCGAACTCGTCGCAGGCCGCGGCCAGCGACTTCGCGGTCGACCCCGCCACCCCCATCGCGATCACGTAGCGGCCCAGGCGACGGCAGCGCTGGGCGAGGGGCACGTAGTCGGAGTCCCCGGCGACGATCACCACGTGGGTGAGGTCCTGCATCAGGTAGAGGTCCTCGACGGTGTCGACGGCGAGGCGGATGTCCGCACCGTTCTTGGCGTAGGCGGCCGCGGGGAACAGCTGCACCAGGTCCACGGCGCGGGCCACCAGCTGAGTGCGGTAGACGGCGTTGACCGGCGAGGACCAGTCCGCATAGGCCCGGGTCAGCATGAGCGAGCCGAAGGACGCCGCGAAGTCGATGATCGCGCCGACGTCGACGGTCGCCTTGGCGAGCCGCTCGGCGATCTCCGGCTCGGTCGGGTCCTCGGCGATGCGGTGGCGGTCCCGGCTGTATGCCTGCCGCCCGTGGACGCGGTCGTACCAGGACATGACGATGTTGTCGAAGTCGAGGTAGACGGCGACGCGGGAATCCTGTGTCTCTGCCATGGCCCCAGTCTGCCCGGTGCGGGGACGGACTGCGGCCCGGCGCGCGTCGGGACGGGCGGGAGACGGCTCCTCCCACCACGACGTCGAGCGGAGCGCAGGAGGTTCTGCAGGACGCCGACACCGCCCCGGATCCGTTCCTGAGGCACTGCCCTCGGGCGCCGTGCGGACATTCCCCAGGACATTCTTCCGTCGCCTCTCCCGCACCGGTCCCCGACTCGGCGACCTCCCCCTCGCCGTCGCCCCCGCCGCCCGCCGACGGTCACGCACCGGACCCAGCACCTCGGGCTCACCAGGGGCGATGTCCGTCGGCGCGCCCTCGGCGCCCGCTGCCGACGGTCCGTCGCCGTGGAGGGGACGGCGGCCGCCCCTCCACAGAGGCGCTCCGTCCACGGCCGTCGATCCCCATTCTCCGGATACCCGCCGGAGACGTCACGGAGGTCCTCCACGGACCTTCCTCGACATCACCTTCCCCCGCATGATCGAGGTCTCCGACACGGGGTGCGGAGGGGTTGGACACAGAGCGCGGAATCTCTCCCGCACCCGCGCGAGAGCCTCGCAGGAGGGACGCGGGAAGGGGCGGGCTCAGGCGCTGCTCGACGAATCCTGGATCCGCAGCGACTGCCGACGACGGTGCACGGTGAGGTACTCGAGGCCGTCCTCCCCGGCACGGAAGCCGCGCACCGTGCGTCGCGGCAGCAGTGCGACGTCCCCGGGGCGCAGCGGCTCCTCGCCGTGCTCGAGCACCAGCACGCCGTCGCCGCGCACCACGTGGACCAGGGTGTCGACCTCGGCGCCGACGTGCGCGGGGATGGCGTCCCCGGCGGGCAGGCGGATCAGGTTCGAGTCCAGCTCGCGCCCGGGCTCGGCGATGGACCAGACGGCGCCGCGGCGCGGGGTGCCGGGCTGCTCGGACGTATTGGTGAGGATCGGCATGTCGTCTGCTCCCGAGGGTCGATGTCGCCTCCGAACGTACACCGGGGGCGACCTCCGCCCGATGCAGGGCGACCAGGGCTTTCCTAGTCTTCTCGGCATGAACGCCGCTCCCCCGCCGCTCGCCGCACCGCCCTCCACGCCGCTCGCCCCGGCCGCGCTGGTCGGGCTCGCCCTGCTGGGCGTGCCCCGTGTGATCCTCCACGACCTGGGCGTGCTGCACGAGGGCACGGCGGTCAACGACGTGTTCGTCGTGGTGCCGCCGCTGGTCTGGATCTCCGTGGTGCTCGCCCGACGGGTCCCGCGACCGTTCCTCACCCTCCTCTGCGTCGGCGTGCTCTACGGCGTGCTGCTGGCCCTCACCCATCAGCTGCTGTGGAGCACCGCGTTCGCAGGCGCGCCGCCCGCGCTCGGAGGGAACCTGGCGGATCTCGACCCGACGGTGCAGGCCATCGTGGTGCGCTCCTTCGCCGCGCTCTCGAGCCTGGTCACCGGCACGGGGGTGGGCGCCGTGTGCGGGCTGCTCGCCGCTCTGCTCAGCCGTCCGCTCGCGGCCGCGCGGCGGCGACGGCGACCAGGTCCGCGGCCGGACCGCTCAGTCGCCGGGGACCGTTCCACACCGCGGTGAGGAGACGACGCAGGGGCGGGCCCGAGACCGGCACCCTGTGCAGCTGGCCGGTCTCGAGCGAGGCGCGCACCGCGAGCATGCTGAGCACCGCGGGCCCTGCGCCGGAGGCCACCGCGATCCGGACCGCCGCGTTGCTGCCGAGCTCCTGGACCGGAGCGGTCCGCGCGGCCGCGGGCACCAGCTCCTCGAACGCGTCGCGGGTGCCGGAACCGCCCTCGCGCACCACCAGCGGGGTCCCGGCCAGCTCAGCGGGCTCCAGCGGCCGCTCCCGCCGCGCCCAGGGATGCTCGGGCCCGACGACCGCGACGAGCTCGTCCTCCCGCAGGGTCATCGCGTGGACACCACGGGGGACGTGCGGGGTCTCGACGAATCCGAGCCTCAGATGACCGGTGTGGATCCCCGCGAGCACGCGAGTGGAGTTCAGCACCTCGAGCTCGACCCGCACCCGGGGGCTGCTGCGCCGCAGCTCGGTGAGCCAGGCGGGCATCAGGTGCTCCGCGATCGTCATGCTCGCGCCGACCGTCAGCTCCCGGGCGCCCTCGTCGCGGCTGAGTCGCAGCCATGCGGAGAACTCCTCGGCCGCGGCGAGCAGCTCGCGGGCATGGGCCGCGTACAGCAGGCCGGCGGAGGTGGGTCGGGAACCGCGGGGGTCGCGCTCCAGCAGCGCGGTGCCCGCCTGCGCCTCGAGATGGGCGATCATGCGGGTCGCATTGGGCTGGTGCATGCCCCTCCGTCGCGCCCCGGCGCCCATCCCGCCCTCGTCGACGACCGCGACGAACAGTGCGAGAGCCTGCAGGTTCGGGAGCGGCTCAGTCATATCGCGATCATATGCCCTGGTCGCGAACTGCTGTCTACCGGGAGGAGGGTCCGGGTGGAACCGTGGCGACCATGCCAGGTACCGCCACCGCCGTCCCGCCGTCCCCGTCCACGCCCCGGCCCTCGTCCCCGTCCGGTGGCGCCCGGCGCTCCTCGGTCCTTCCGGGGCTGCTGCTCTCCCTGCTGGTCGCGGCCGGGTCGATCCTGCTGTCCCGTGCCCTGCCCGGGATCAGCGCGCTCGTCATCGCGATCGTGGTGGGCATCGTGCTCGCCAACGTCTCCGCGCTCCCGGCCGCCCTCCTCCCGGGACTCTCCGTCGCCGCGAAGAAGCTGCTGCGGGCCGGGATCGTGCTGCTGGGGCTGCAGGTGGTGCTCGGCGACCTGCTGGCGCTGGGGGCGCCGATGCTGCTGGTCGTGGTCGCGGTCGTCGGCGGCGGGATCCTGGGCACCATCGCCCTGGGCCGCGCGCTGGGCGTCGATCGCGGTCTCACCCTCCTGGTGGCCTGCGGCTTCTCGATCTGCGGCGCCGCGGCCGTGGCCGCCGCCGCCGGGGTGACCGACCCCGAGGACGAGCGCGAGGAGAGCACCGTGACCGCCGTGGCACTCGTGGTGCTGTGCGGCACCCTGATGATCGCCCTGGTCCCCGCCGTCGCCGCCCTGCTGCAGCTGCCGCCCGAGGCGGCCGGAGCCTGGGCGGGTGCGTCGATCCACGAGGTCGCCCAGGTGGTCGCCGCCGGCGGAGCGCTCGGCGGCGCGGCCCTCACTCTCGCGGTGATCGTCAAGCTGGCCCGCGTGGTGATGCTCGCCCCGGTGATGGCCGTTCTCAGCCTCCAGCAGCGCCGCCGCGGAGCCGCCGACGGGAAGCGGCCGCCCCTGGTGCCGCTGTTCGTGCTCGACTTCCTGGTGATGGTGCTGCTGCGCTCCCTGGTGCCGCTGCCCGCCGTCGTGCTCGGGACCGGCTCGCTGCTGCAGACGGGACTGCTCTCCGCGGCGATGTTCGCCCTCGGCACCGGGGTGACGGTCCGAGGGCTGCTGCAGGTGGGACCGCGCCCCTTCGCGCTCGCCGCGCTGTCCACCGCGCTGGTGGCCGCGATCGCCCTCGGCGGCGTGCTGCTCGCCTCCTGAAGGGCCACCCGTCCCTGGAGCCGCATCTGCGGCACTAGACTCTCCGTCATGACGCAACTGCGAGTACGAGACGCGGCGACCTTCCTCGGGGTCAGCGAGGACACCGTCCGCCGCTGGATCGACCGGGGAACCCTCGAGGCCGGCGCCGACGGCTCCGGACGGAAGGTGCTCGAGGGCACCGAGGTCGCGAGACTCGCCCGGGAGCTGGCCGTCGCGCCCGAGCTCCACGGCGCCACCGCCACCTCGGCCCGCAACCGCTTCGTGGGGCTGGTGACGACGGTCGTCATGGACACCGTGATGGCCCAGGTCGAACTGCAGTGCGGACCCTTCCGCGTCGTCTCGCTCATGAGCAGCGAGGCCGCTCGAGAGCTGGGCCTGGAGCCCGGCAAGGTCGCCAGCGCCGTGGTGAAGGCCACCCATGTCGTGGTCGAAGCAGAGCCCGACCAGCCCCGCGGAGGAGATGCCCGATGACCCCTGTCGCGTCCCGACTGGCCCGCCCGATCACCGCGGCGGCAGGAGTCCTCCTGCTGGCCGCCGGCTGCGGCGGCGCGGCCGACGCCCCGCCGTCGGAGGAGGCCGCCACGCTGCAGGTCTTCGCCGCCGCCTCCCTCCAGGAGCCCTTCGAGGAGATCGGCGAGCAGTTCGAGTCCGAGCACGAGGGGGTCGAGGTGGAGTTCAACTTCGCCGGCTCCTCGACGCTCGTCGAGCAGATCCAGCAGGGGGCCCCGGCCGACGTCTTCGCCTCGGCGGACACCCGGACCATGGACAAGCTCGTCGACGCGGACCTCCAGGCGGCCGACCCGGTGGACTTCGCCTCGAATACGCTGATGATCGCGGTCCCCGCGGGCAATCCCGCGGGCGTCGCCGATCTGCAGTCCCTCACCGCGGAGGACCTCAACCTGGTCGTCTGCGCACCCGAGGTCCCCTGCGGGGCGGCCACGCAGACCGTCCAGGAGGCGGCCGGTCTCGAGCTCTCCCCGGTCAGCGAGGAGCAGTCGGTCACCGACGTGCTGAGCAAGGTCACCAGCGGGGAGGCCGATGCGGGCCTGGTCTACGTCACCGACGTGCAGAAGGCCGGCGACGCCGTCGAGGGCATCGAGTTCCCCGAGGCGCAGGAGGCGGTGAACATCTACCCGATCACCACCGTGGACGGCTCCGCCGAGCCCGAGCTGGGTCGGCAGTTCGTGGACCTGGTGACCGGGGAGGCGGGCCAGGAGATCCTCGCCGAGCACGGCTTCGCCGGAGCATGAGGTCGCTGCCCCGCTGGGTGCTGATCCCCGCGCTGCTGGGCGGGCTGCTCGTCCTGCTGCCCCTGGTGGCCATGGCGCTCCGCGTCCGATGGGAGGACTTCGGGCAGCTGATCACCAGCGAGTCCTCCCTCGAGGCGCTGCGTCTGAGCCTGCAGACCTCGGCGAGCAGCGCCGTGCTCTGCGTGGTGCTCGGCGTGCCGATGTCGCTGCTGCTGGCGCGTTCGCGCTTCCGGGGTCTCTCGCTGCTCCGCTCGCTGGTGCTCATCCCGCTGGTCCTGCCTCCCGTGGTCGGCGGCATCGCGCTGCTGCACACCTTCGGCAGGCAGGGTCTGCTGGGGCGGCACCTCGAGGTGCTCGGCGTCCAGATCGCGTTCTCCACCACCGCCGTGGTGCTCGCCCAGACCTTCGTGGCACTGCCGTTCCTGGTGATCAGCCTCGAGGGGGCGCTGCGCACGGCCGGCACCCGCTACGAGGCGGCGGCGGCGTCCCTCGGCGCGCGGCCCTCACGGGTGCTGCTGCGCATCACCCTCCCGCTGGTGATGCCCGCGCTGCTCTCGGGGACGGTCCTCTCCTTCGCCCGGGCGCTCGGCGAGTTCGGGGCGACGATCACCTTCGCCGGCTCGCTCCAGGGCACCACTCGCACCCTGCCGCTGGAGATCTACCTCCAGCGCGAGAGCGACCCCGATGCCGCCGTCGCGCTGTCCTTCGTGCTGATGATCGTCGCCGTGCTGGTGATCGCGGTGGCCCGGCGGCGGGTGCCCGCATGAGCCTGTCGCTGGACGTCGCCGTCGACGAGCGCGCGGTCGAGCTCGCGCTCGAGGTCCCCCGCGGCGAGACCCTCGCCCTGATCGGCCCCAACGGCGCCGGCAAGTCCACGGCGCTGTCGCTGGTCTCGGGGGCGCTGCACCCCTCGAGCGGCACCGTGGAGCTGGACGGCCGCCTGCTCAGCGGTGCGCGCACCCGGGTGCCGCCGCACCGGCGCCGCGTGACCACCCTCAGCCAGGACCCGGTGCTGTTCCCGCACCTCACCGCGCTCGGCAACATCCGCTTCGGTCTGCGCTCCCAGGGGATGCCGCGCGCCCGGGCCCGCGCCGAGGCGCGGCGCTGGCTCGCGGAGCTGGGCATCCTCGAACTCGCGGACCGCCGGCCCTCCCGGCTCTCGGGCGGCCAGGCGCAGCGGGTCGCGATCGCGCGGGCGCTCGCGGCGGATCCACGGCTGCTGCTGCTGGACGAGCCGATGGCGGCGCTGGACGTCGACGTCGCCCCGACGCTGCGGGAGCAGCTGCGCGGCTTCCTCGACGAGCGCACCGCGATCATCGTCACCCACGACGTGCTGGACGCGCTCACCCTGGCCGACCGCATCGTGGTGCTCGAGCAGGGACGCGTGGTCGAGGAGGGGCCGACGCACGAGGTGCTGAACCGTCCCCGTTCGGCCTTCGCCGCCCGCTTCGCGGGACTGAACCTGGTCAGGGGTCGCTGGGACGGGGAGTCCGTGCTGCTCGAGGACGGCGCGCGCCTGCCCGCGCAGGTCCCGCCGACGGCCGTGCTCGGCGGCGAGGTCCTCGCCGCCTTCCGCCCTGCGGCGGTGCACCTGGTCGGCGAGGGCGGCATCCCCCGCACGGTGCGCAGCCTCGCCCCGCGCGGCGACCTGGTGAGGGTGAGCACCGGGGATCTCGCGGCGGACCTCCCGCCGCAGCAGGTCGCCTCGGGGCACCTCGCGCCCGGCAGCGCGGTGCGCCTGGCGGTCCCCACCGAGGCCGTGACAACCTACGGAGCATGATCGATCTGCGCGCTCTCCACCGCGACCTGCGCGCTCGGCACGGTCCGCAGGGCTGGTGGTGGCCGGGCGAGGAGCCCTTCGAGATCGCGATCGGCGCGGTGCTCGTCCAACGCAGCCGCTGGGAGCAGGCGGCCACGGCGCTCGCCCGTGTGCGGGAGGCAGGGCTGCTCGATGCGGCCGCCCTCGCCGCGGCCGAGGAGGAGCAGGTGCGGGAGCTGGTGCGGGCCGCCGGCTTCCCACGCTCCAAGCCGCGCCGGGTGCAGGCGCTGGCCCGCTGGTGGGACGAGCGGGCCGAGGCGGCGCACCGCCTGGACGATGCCCGGCTGCGCGACGCGCTGATCGGGATCGAGGGCGTCGGCGAGGAGACGGCGGATGCGATCAGCCTGTACTGCTTCTCCCGGCCCGCCTTCGTGTGCGACGAGTACGCGCGGCGCCTGCTGCGTGCACGCGGAGCCGAGGTGCCCGCCTCCTACCGGGCCTTCCGACGCGTGCTCGGGCCCGCGCTCGAGCGGGCTCGGTTCGAGGTCGCCGAGCTCGGGGAGCTCCACGGACTGATCGTCGAGGACGGGAAGCTCAGAGGGCGCTGAGCAGCTCCCCCACCGCCGCGTCGAAGGCGGCGGGATTCTCGAGGTTCGGGTAGTGCGCGGCCCCGGGGATCTCGACGTACCGCGCGGGGCCGGCGACGGAGCGGGCCAGGCGCCGCCCCATCGCGCGATGGTCGCCGCTGTCGAACTCACCGTCGACGGCGAGCACCGGTGCCGTGATCCGGGGCAGCCGCGCCCAGGTGTCGGCGACCGGGGTCGGGGGCACGGGCGGCACCGGCAGCCCGTCGGGCCCGAAGCGCAGGTGCTGGGTGACCGTGTCGCGCGCCATCGTGTCGATGAGCTCCCACACCGCGGGGTCGACGTCCTCACGCCGGCGCCGCGGACCGGCCGTGAAGCGCTGCAGGACCGCGATCCAGGCGTCGAGGTCGGTGCCCTGCTCGGCCTCCTTCCAGTCCGCGAAGGCCTGCAGCACCCAGGGGTCCGTGAACTCCGGCTCGCTGGTCCCGGTCCCGATGACCACCAGGGCCGCGACGCGGTCCGGATGCTCGAGGGCGAGGTCCGTCGCGGTGCCGCCGCCCATCGAGACGCCGATGGGCACGGCGCGCTCGAGGCCGAGGGAGTCCATCAGCGCGATGACGTCGTCGGCCAGTCGGTACGGGCCCTCGGCATCGGAGGACTCGCCGTGACCGCGGGCGTCGAGGGCGAGCACGCGGTGGTCGGGGAAGGCGGTGAGCTGCGGGTGCCAGCTGCGCTTGTCCACCGCGCCGCCGTGGAGCAGCAGGAGCGGCAGGCCGTCCGCCGGGCCGTTCTCGACGTAGGCGATGTGCTGGTCGGGGAGTTCGAGGTGCTGGGTCATCGGCAACATGACACCTAAGGTGTCATACTTGGGTCCATGACGACACCCCTTCCGCCCGATCGGCTCGCCGACCGCCTCGCCGAGGTCTACGTGGCGATCGGTCCCGTCTATCGACGGGTGGCCCGCATCGTGGATCGCGACGAGCAGCTCAGCGGGCTCTCCGTCGGGGTCCGCAACGTGCTGGACCAGCTGCGGCGCGGCGGGGACCTCACCGTGCCCCAGCTCGCCCGCGGCCAGGAGCTGAGCCGACAGTTCGTCCAGCGCACCGTCAACGACGCCCGGGAGGCCGGGCTCGTCGAGCTGCGCGAGAACCCCGCCCACCGCCGCTCCCACCTGGTGCACCTGACGCCCCCGGGCACGGCGGCGATCGAGGCCGTGATCGCCCGCGAGCGCGAGCTGCTGGGACGGGTGGGCGGCGAGCTCACCGGGGCCGAGATCGGCGCCGCGCTGCGGGTCCTGCACCACATGGACCAGGCGCTGATCGAGATCGAGAAGGGGCGGCCGGCGCGGTGACGGGGGCCGGCGGCGCTACCAGGTCGGGGCCGACGCGATCCGCCGCGACCGCACCGCGGGGGCACCGTCCAGGTCCCGCTCGACCAGGTCGACCTCCCTTACCCGGCGGCGCGGTGAGCGCGGGACCCGGAAAGTCCGGATCTGGTACGGCTCGAGGTCGACCCGCAGCCGGCGCCCGACGAGGTCGAGGTCGAGAACGGCCGAGGTGCGAACGCCCTGCGTCTCCACGGCCCGCACGATGACGTCCCCGCCCTCACCGTCCGCACTGCTGCCGTCCCCGCTGCCGCCGACGGGGCCCTCGCTGCCCTTGAGGGCGGTGATCATGGCCGCCCCTCCCCCGTCGGAGGCGAAGCTCGCCCGCGGGGGCAGGATCCCGTCGTGCGCGCTCTCCGTCATAGCGCGGACCGGCTGACGCAGCTCGGCCGCCCGACGGGTCGCGGAGGCATGGCGCCAGTCGCCGTCGTGCGGCACGAGCAGGTAGCGGAACGCCTGCCGCCCCTGGTCGTGGACGCCGACGTCGGACTCCGCGTCGAGCGGACGAGGGTCGTTCCACGCGTAGGCCGGCGAGCGCAGCGCGGTGATCCCGATGCTCGGACTGAATCCCGGGGACGGGCTGTCCGCCGGGCTCGTGTCGAAGCCGTGCTTGGCGGTGGTGATCACCGTGAGCCCTGCCGCCCGGCCGGCGGCGGTCGTCCCGCTGAGGTCCACCCAGCTCTGGGCGGGTTCCTCGGCGCCGTCGACGGGCCGGGCCATGGTCGCGAAGGGGATCTCATAGGTGGCCGCTGGTCCGGTCAGCGCCACGGGAAGGCGAAGCTTGAGCACCGTCATCGGCTCGCGCCAGTCGATCTCCACCCGCGCCTCGAGCGCGGTCCCGTCGGCGTGCAACACGAACTCCTCGACCACGGTCGAGGAGCGCCACCGCCGAAGCACCCGGATCGACGCCCGGACCGGGCCGGACTCGCCGAGCTCGACCCGTTCGACGCCCAGCTCCTCCCCGGGCAAGGCGTAGGTGACGACGTGGTGACCCCAGGTGTCACTGTCGTCGGCGCACACCTGGAGGTGCCCGCCGGAGGATCCCGAGAGCAGGTCGATGCCTCGCCCCTTGTCCAGCAGGGAGCCGAGCCACCCGGTCTCCGGATCCACCTCCGCGCGGAGGTGATCGTTCTCGAGCGACGTCCCGCTCGAGGTGAGAGAGGTGCTCGGTACCGTGCGCTCGGGAACCAGGCGGAACAGGGCGTACCCGGCGGCGGGCACCTCGGCGGTGAACGCGACGGCTCCGCGACCGGGGTGCTCCATCGAGGCCGCCGAACGGGTCGTCTGGGAGGGGACCTCGTGACCGTCGGCGTCGAGCACGCCGCCACGGAACGCTGCATCCATCCCGTAGTTCATGTCGACCGTGGTGCGCACCGCCCAGGGGTGCGGGTTGAGCACGAGGACGGGCTGGGTTCCCTCCTGGAAGGGGACCTCGATGTTCCGGGCGATGGCGCCGTGGGCGCGCGCCGTGATGCGGTGGGCGATCGAGATCGCCTCGCCGAGCTGGTCGCGGGCGTCGGCGTAGGCCGCCTCGATCGCGGAGCCGGGGAGCACGTCGTGGAACTGATTGAACAGCACCTGCTGCCACGCGCGGGTCAGATCAACACGGGGATCGGCCAGGGACGGGTTCGAGCGGCGGCCCAGCACATCGGCGATGACCGCCCAGCGCTCTGCCGTCAGCACCGCGTGCTGAGCCCTGACCTGCCAGGCCTTGATGCCGCTGTGCGCGGAGTAGCAGCCGGCGGCGTGGTGCTGCAGATCGCCCTCCCACCGAGGCAGCTCGAGCTCCTCCTCGTGGGCCCCGGCCCGCACCGCCTCGAAGAACGCCACCGGCGAGCTCAGCATCAGCTCGCCGTAGGTCCCCCTGTGCTGGTACCGGGCGATCGAGTCGAGGTTGGCGCGGGTGGGGCCGCCGCCGTGGTTCCCGACGCCGTAGAAGATCATCAGCGGGTCGACGGTGCGATCGAGCTGGGCGAGGCTCTTGTCGATCTGGTACGCGAGATCCCCCTCGGTCGAGCAGTACTCGAACGGGATCCGGCAGGCCAGGACCCACGATCCGTCCGGTGCCACCCACCGGAAGGGGGCGTCGGGGAGGTCGCCCGCCTCGTGCGGGCCCGGCCGGAGGAAGGTGTAGGAGTCCATCCCCTGCCCCCGCAGGATCGCCGGGATCATCGCGTGGTGGCCGAAGGGGTCGACGTTCATGCCGACGGTGGCGGCCTCCCCGAAATGTTCGAGGAGGAACCGCTGCCCGTACAGCCCCTGACGGACGAACGACTCGCCCAGCGGCAGGTTGCAGTCCGGCTCGACCCACCATCCCCCGGTGTTGACCCACCGTCCCTCGGCCGCCCGCTCGCGGATCCGCGCGAACAGCTCCGGGTCCTGCTCGCGGACCCAGTCGAGCAGCACGACCTGGTCGCAGGTGAAGACGAAGTCGGGATACTCCTCCATCCGGTCGATCGCCGAGCGGAAGGTCGCGCGGGCCTCCGCATAGCCCTCCTGCCAGGGCCACAGCCACACCGGGTCGATGTGGGAGTTGCCGATCATGTGGATCCTCCGGGCAGGGCGGGCCGGCACCGGGCCGGAGGGCGGTGCACCGGGGTCAGTCGTCATCGGGTCTGCTGCCGAGCGGGACGGGCTCGGGGCGGTCGCAGGTGCTGGTGATGCGGCGGGCCTCGCCGTCGGCGCAGGACTCCAGGATCCGGGTCATCACGTCGTTGACGTGGTGGCCGAACTCGGCCGACTGCCGGTGGGGCTCGCCGCGGCGCAGGGCGCGCGCCATGTCGGAGAGTCCCACGCCGCGGTCCGCGCCGACGAAGCCCGCCGTCGGCTCGACGGTGCGGAACTCCCCGCCCTCGCTCACCCTGACCGGGTCGTCGAAAGCGTTGGGATCGGGCACGAGCACCGTACCGGCGGTGCCATAGGCCTCGATCGGCGGCAGCGTCGTGGCGACCACGTCGTAGCTGGTCAGCAGGGTGGAGATGACGCCGCCGGCGTGGCGCAAGGTCGCCGAGACGAAGGTGTCGATGTCGACCGGCAGCTCCCGGCCGGCCTGTGGCGCGCCCTCGGGCACGATCCGGACGTCGCGTCCGCGGTCACCCTGGCCGTACACCGAGGTGATCGGGCCGAACAGCGACACCAGCGAGGCGATGTAGTACACCCCCATCTCCAGCAGCGGGCCCCCACCGGGCTGGTACATGAAGGCTGCGCCCGGATGCCACGACTCGAAGCCCTCGTTCAGCATGGTGGCGGTGGCGGCGATCGGCGTGCCGATGGTGCCGGAGTCGATCACCTGCCGCGCGGTCTGCAGGCCGGTGCCCAGGACGGTGTCCGGGGCGCTCCCGATCCGGCAGCCGCTCTCTCGCCCAGCACGCAGCAGGGCGTCGGCCTCCTCGCCGGCGGCGGCGAATGGCTTCTCCACGTAGACGTGCTTGCCGGCGCGCAGTGCCTCGATGCACAGGGGCGCATGGGCCCGCGGCGGGGTGATGTTGAGGACCGCGTCGACCTCCGGGTCGGCCAGCACCTCGGCCAGGTCGCGGCGGGGCACCCCCTGCTCGGAGGCCGCCTTCTCGGCCAGGTCCCGGTCGAGGTCGGTGACGCTGACGACCTCCACGTTGGACAGTCCCGCCAGGGTCGCGAAGTACGCGGCGCTGATCGATCCGCAGCCGAGCACGGCCACCTTCATCGGCTCGCCCATTCCAGTCCTCTCCCGATCAGTGCCGAGACCTCGGGTGAGGCCACGGTGTCCAGGTCATGTCCCGGAGTCGCCACGAACACGCGCCCTCGCCCCCAGTGCCGCACCCACACCGCCGGGGAGACCACCGGCCGGTGCCATGGCGTGCCGGGTCCGGCCGGCTGGGTGGTCGTGGCCAGGACGTCGACGTAGTCGTCCGCGAGGATCCAGTAGTTCTCCGAGACGAGCTCGAAATCGCTCAGCCCACGGGTCACGGGATGGTTCCTGCCAGCCTCGGTGAACTGCACCAGGTGCGGGACGTAGACCGACGGCTCGCCGTCCTCTCCCTCGCCCTCCGTGTCCCTCGGCGGGCCGGGCGGGTGCGCCGCGAAGACTCCTCCGACCAGCTGCATGAAGTCCGCGGTGCCGGGGAACGAGCCGGTGATGCCGCCGTGCCATCCGGCCAGTCCGGTGCCCGCGGCGACGGCCCGCGACAGCCCCGCCATCTCCTCACCGGTGATCTCTCCCCCGGTGATGCACTGGACGATCAGGTCCACCTCGGCGAGCAGGTCGGCGTCGGCATACACCGCGGGCCCTTCGCTCCGCTGCACTGTGAAGCCGACGCCCTCCAGGTGACGGGCGAAGTGCTCGGTGGTCGGGACGGGCTCGTGCCCGTCCCAGCCGCCGCGCACGACGAGGGCGCGGCGCGAAGCCGGCGTGGTCATGCGCTCTCCTCCTGGCGTTCCGGGGGACTGCTGGGCAGGCGGATCGGCTGTCGGCGATAGGTGCCGGGGGTGACGCCCGTGGCGCGCCGGAACTGACGGTGGAAGTGGGCGAGGTTCCCGAACCCGCACCTCCAGGCGATTGTGCCCACCGGTTCGTCGCTGCCGCTCAGCAGGCGGCAGGCGGCGGCGATCCGCGTGTGGTTGAGGAAGTCGGTGATGGTGCGGCCCGTCTGCTGGCGGAAGAACCGGCTGGTCGCGGTCGGGCTGAGGCACGCCACCCCGGCCAGGTCGTCCAGGGTGATCGGCTCGCCGATGTGCTGGTCGATGTGGACCAGCATCGCGTCCAGTCGCGTCATCATGCTGCGACCGAGGCGCGGTTGGTACCGCAGGCTGCTGAGCTCGTGCCCGTCCTCCCGGTCCGCCAGCGAGATCAGGTGGCCCAGCAGCCCGTGGGTCCTGAGTGCCGGCCCCGAACGGTAGGTGCTCCACCACTGCTCGAGGTCGTCGACGCGGAAGAGCATGCCCCGCCCGCTGCGGTCCAGCAGCCGCGCGATCTCGACGAACTCGGGCCGCTCGGTCCATCCCTCGCCCAGCAGGTCCCCGCCGAACTGGCAGCACAGCGAGGCCGCGGGCCCGTCGCTGACGAAGGTGTGCGGGAGGTTCGGGCCGACCAGCACCAAGTCCCCGACCTCGAACTCCTCGATCGCGTCCCCCACGTACAGGGTGCCCGCCCCCTCCACGATCACGGTGATCTCGTACTCGGGGTGGAAGTGCCACATGTAGCCGAACTGATCCGTCCGGTGGAACATCCGCCAGCTGTGGCGATCCCCGGACTCAATGCGTTCGTACCGCGCATCGTGCATGCCGCCGATGGTACTCAGCAGGCGTCCGAGGGCGGGTGGAACCGGAGAACAGGTCAACTGCGTACACAAAGAGGGCAACGCAGACGGCGCGCGGGGCGGCCCGGGATCGCAGAATCTCATCATGACCGATGCAATGACGCAACCAGGTTCCGACACGTCCGCCCAGGGGTCCTCGGAGGAGGGGCACCGGACCGTGACGACCCCGTTCCAGCTGGCCGAGGAGGATCGCCGGTTCTTCGACGAGAACGGCTACATCAAGCTGAGGGGCGTCCTCGACCGAGCTCAGCTCGAGCACTTCGGCCCGCTGATCACCGAGCAGGTAATCGCGCTGAACACCCAGGACCTCCCGCTCGAAGAGCGGGACACCTACGGGAAGGCGTTCCTGCAGATCGAGAACCTGTGGCGCCACGACGAAGCGGTCTCCCGCTTCGTGCACTCCCCCGACCTGGCCCGGCTGGCGGCCGGACTGCTCGGCGTGCGCGCCGTGCGCCTCTACCACGACCAGGCGCTGTACAAGGAGCCGAGCGGTGGGATCACCCCGTGGCACGCGGACCAGTACTACTGGCCGATGGACTCGGACCGGTGCTGCACGGTGTGGATCCCCCTGCAGGACACCGGCCCCGAGATGGGGCCGCTCACCTTCTACGCGGGCAGCCACACGTTCAGCGAGGGCCGGGACCTCCCGATCAGCGACGACTCGGAGCGTCGGATCGCGGAGCTGATGACCGAGCAGGGCTTCTCCCGCGACGACAACCCGTACCAGCTCGGCGACATCAGCTTCCACCTGGGCTGGACGTTCCACGGCGCCGGTGCCAATCAGGGCCAGGAGCCCCGACGGGTCATGACCATCATCTACATGGACGCAGATATGGTGATCAAGGAGCCGACCAACGACAACCAGCAGGCGGACCTCGAGAACTGGCTGGTCGACTCGCAGCCGGGGGACACCGTCGGCGGACCGTTCAATCCCCTGCTGTACGAGTCCTCCGGGACCGCATGAGTCCTCGGTCCGGCGTGACGACGCCGTCACAGCCCGGGACGGCGCGATCATCGCGTGGGGGACGGGGTCCGACAGCACTGCGAGGAGGCAGGCCGTGAACGGACAGGATCGAGGCGGGACGGCGGTGCCCGCACGCACCGACTCCCTCCCCTCGCAAGCGAGCGCGCACGAACCGCTCGCCCCGCCGGTGCCCGAGCTCACGGGACGCCCGAGCACGCCACGGCGCGGACGCGGCCGCCCCGGCCGGCGCCAGGCGACCGCGAACGCCTACCTGTTCCTGCTGCCGTCCATCATCGGACTGATCATCTTCATCGGCTATCCGGTCGTGACCTCGTTCTACTACTCGTTCACCGACTGGGACGGGATGGGGCCGGCGACCTGGATCGGGATCGAGAACTACACCTACCTTTTCACCGTCGACCCGACCTTCTGGCCGTCGATCCGCGCGACCTTCTACTTCGTGGCGCTGACGGTCCCGTCGACCCTGATCTGCGGCTTCCTGCTGGCCCTGCTGCTGAACCACCGGTACCCGGGGGTGAAGATCTTCCGCACGATCTTCTATCTCCCGGTGGTGCTTCCCGGGATCGCGGTGCTCACGCTGTGGGCCTACATCTACGAGCCCTCGTACGGACTGGCGAACCAGATCCTCGAGAGGCTCGGCCTCCCCACGAGCTCGTGGATCTACTCCGAGACGATGGCCATGCCCTCGATCGTGCTGATCGGGCTGTGGGGCGTCGGCGGCACCATGATCATCTTCCTGGCGGGCCTGCAGAACGTGCCCCAGGAGCTCTACGAGGCGGCGAAGGTCGATGGTGCCGGTCCCGTGCGGCGGATGCTCTCGATCACCCTGCCGATGATGACGCCGATCATCCTGCTGCAGGTGATCCTGTGCCTCAACCTCGCCTTCCAGGCCTTCAACCAGGTGCAGGTGCTGACCCAGGGCGGTCCCGGGACCAGCACGTACCTGCTGGGCTACAAGATCTTCATGAACGCGTTCGGCACCTACCCGCAGCTGGGACTGGCCTCCGCCGAGGCCTGGATCATGCTGCTGATGGTGGTGGGCGCGACCGCACTGGCCCTGAAGACGTCCTCGGCCTGGGTCTACGAGGAGTGAGCCGATGTCGCACCGAGTCCCCCTGATCCTCAGCCGCATCAGCTGGTACCTGCTGTGCTCCGTCTTCGGCGTAACCATGCTGGTCCCGCTGGTGTGGATGCTCTCCATCGCGCTGAAGCCCGACAGCGACATCCTCGCGCTGCCGCCGGAGTTCTGGCCCTCGAGCTTCGAGTGGGAGAACTTCGTGGTGGGGCCGCAGGTCATCAACTTCTACCAGCTCGCCGGCAACACCCTGGTGGTGACCGGGCTGTTCACGGTGGGGGCGGTGCTCAGCTCGATGCTCGCCGGCTACGCGATCGCGCGGATCGAGTTCCCGGGGCGCAAGGCCCTGTTCTACGCCTTCGTGTTCACGATGTTCATCCCGCCCATCGTCACCCTGGTGCCGCTGCAGCGCATGTACATCGGGCTCGGGCTCAACAACACCTGGTGGCCGCTGTTCCTGCACGGCTTCTTCGGGGTGCCGCTGTTCATCTTCCTGGCACGGCAGTTCTTCGCCTCGATCCCCAAGGCGCTCGACGAGGCAGCGCTCATCGACGGCGCCACGCACCTGCAGGTCTTCACCCGGATCATCCTGCCGCTCACCAAGCCGCTGTGGATCACCATGACGATCCTGGCCGTGCAGTCCTCGTGGAACGACTACATCAATCCCCTGGTCTACCTGCAGTCCCCCGAGAAGTACACGCTCTCGCTCGGCATGGCGTCCTTCCTGGGGTCCCTGCACGCCGGGGTCGACGCCACCTACAACTACTACATGGCCTCGAACCTGCTCTACATGCTGCCGGTGCTGCTGCTCTTCTTCTTCGCGCAGCGCTACTTCATGCTCGGGCTCGGCTCCCTGGGGATGACCCAGAAATGACGACCCCGGCGACGGACCACGGACCCACACACCGACCACGGATGACAGGAGGACCGACGATGATGCGACGACGCCAGTTGTTGGCCATGGGAGCGGGCGCCGCGGCGCTCACGGCGGCCGGCTGTGCCGGCTTCACCAACTCGGACGCGCCGGCGGGAGACGCCGGGGTCTCGGGAGACGACCTGGGCCCCGGCACGACTCCTCAGACGTTGCTGTGCTGGGCGAACCCCGAGCAGCTCGCCCTGTTCGAGAAGACCCTGGAGGCGTTCACCGAGGAATCCGGCATCGAGGTCACCGTGCAGTCGGTCTCGGGCGGCGAGTACTTCAACAAGATCAACTCGATGAACACGTCCAACTCGCTGCCGGACGTGTTCTGGGCGGACAACAACTCCGGCGTGGTCTCCCCCATGGCGGCCAACGGCAGGCTGTACGACTGGACGCCGCTGCTGGACGACCCGCCGGAGGGTGCCGAGCTGGACCTCGACGACTTCGGTCCCGGGTACCTGGACCTGTTCACCGTGGACGACAAGGTCATCGGGATGCCGCAGGAGGTCAACGTCGACGGCGTCTACTACAACAAGCGCCTGTTCGAGGAGGCCGGGGTGGACCTGCCCTCCCCCGAGTGGACCTGGGACGACCTGTTCGATGCGGCCGAGAGCCTGGCGGTCACCGAGGGTGGCAAGGTCACCCGCTACGGGATGCAGACGGGACTGCCCACCATCACCGACCCGTTCGGGGCCTCGATGTACTCGATGAGCAACGGCGGTCCGGGTCTGGCCGGGGACGCCTCGACCACCTTCCGGGGCATCACCTCGATCGAGGCCGGCCCCGAGTTCCGCGAGGGAGCGCAGCGGTTCGTCGACTCGGTGAAGGCCGGGGGGATGAACGGTCCGGACTTCTCCACCCAGAACACGATCGCCACGTTCATGAACGGCGAGGTGCCCATGATGTACGGCGGGCAGTGGTTCACCGGGTTCTACGGGGAGGCGCTGAAGGACGACTGGGGCTTCGTGTCCATGCCGCAGGGCTCGAGCGGATCGGTGTCGATCCTGCAGGGCAATGCGTTCTGCTCCCCCGTGGATCTCCCGGACCCGCTCGCCACCTGGAAGCTGATCCACTACATGCTGACCACGGGGTTCAACGAGGCGTACGCGGAGATCGGGATCACCCCCCTCGCCTACACCCCCGGCTCAGAAGGCTTCTTCACCTACATGGAGAACAAGGCCGAGGCGGAGGCCGGGTACGGCGAGGTGATCTCCACGGTGAGGGCCGAGCTGGAGAACCCGAACAAGTCCGGCACCACCTTCCTGGACCGGTGGGCCAACCGCGCCGTCGACGTCACCAAGGCGGTCTGGAACCCCATGCTGAACGACAAGACGCCGGTGGACGAGGCGGTCGACGACTTCGTCTCCCAGCTCGGGGCCCTTGCCGAGAGCTGACCGACCCGCCGTTCCCGTCGGACCGAGCTTCCCGCACGACCCGCAGTCCACGAAGTGCAGCAGCCCCCATCGAAGGAGATGAGCATGCCCGTTCGTCCTGCCGCCCCCCATCCCTCTCCCTCCGGTGACCGCCGATCCCGGACACGCGCTCTCCCGCCCCGCACGGCGGCCGCCGCCGCGGCGCTCGCCGTGGTCGCCGGCGGACTCACCGGCCTGGATCGCGCTACCGCCGAGCCGGGGCCGGAGGAGGTCCCCTCGTGCTCGGTCTCCACGTCCCGCAGCATCGCCCGCGGCGAGGTGCCCCTGGTGGCCACCACGTCGACGACGGCTGCCGGCGTGCAGTTCTTCCTCGACGGCGAACCGCTCGGCTTCGGGTTCACCCCCGACGCCGGCCCGGGGACGAGGTTCGACCTCGCCGTCTACGGCACCCTGGACGGCGGCTGGTCCACCCACGCCGTCGACAACGGCGACCACGAGCTCTCGTGCCGGGCCTGGAGCGAGGCAGGGCTCGGGGAGGCCGGTGACGCCCACGAGGTCGTGGTGCGCAACGGTCTGCAGGCCACGCTCAGCGCGCCCTCGGACCAGGTCGAGGTCGGCGGCGAGGTGGAGGTGGTGGCCGAGTTCACCGGTCACCGGCTGCCGGAGGAGGCGACTTTCCGCATGGACGACGAGGTGCTGGGCACCGGCGAGTGCACCCGCTCCGGCACGAGAGCCACCTGCACCTATCTGTGGGACTCGGAGTCGACCACCGATCTGAATCACTGGGACATGGTGGGAGGGCTGCGGGTCCTGAGCGCGGAGGCCGAGGTGGCCGGCGCGACGGTGAGCACGCAGCCGGTCCGCAGCATCGTCAACAACCGTCCCGGGGCGGAGCTGATCCTCTCGGCCTACGAGCTCGAGGGGCTCGGCCGGGTGGGACGGGACGGCGGCTGGTCGGTGGCCATGCCGGGCGATCCAGACAAGCACTTCGTGACCTTCGGCGACGGGATCTACCGTCCGATCACCGGGCCGCAGAAGGCCGAGGACGCGGTGGGGCGCTGGGGCAACAGCAACGTGGTCACCACTGCGGGGACCGGCATGTACGACCTGTTCCACGAGATCCCGAACACCACCAACGACCCGTTCAACGCACCTCCAGAGACCGCGATCAAGCCCGAGCACGGCGTGCTCAAGGCCGAGGACGGCTCGGACTGCGCCGAGGACAAGACCCTCGCGTGGAGCACCGGCGTGGTGGCCAAGCCGAACTCGGATAACCTCCTGCTGACCTACTGGGGCATGTGCTCCCGGGACGGCGATTGGCCGAGCCTGCAGGTGTATGGCGTGGCCGACTGGGACCTGGACAGCGGCACCGTCGAGATGCACGACGTCTTCGTTCAGGCCCCGGACCTGCCCAGTCAGATGCAGTTGTCCTCACCCAGCACCGACGGCGAGTACCTCTACTTCTGGCGTCCCGACGTCGGCGCGCACTACCTGGCCCGGGTGAAGATTCCGACCGAGGGTGATGACGAGCCGTGGACGGATCCGGCGCAGTATGAGTACCGCAACAGCGCAGTGCCCGGCGGGTGGGTCGCCGACCCGATGCAGGCGGAGAACCTGATGCCCGAGTCGTCGCTCGAAGGCAACACGTACTCGATCCTGCGAGCCACGAACCTTCCCGGGGAGCCCTGGCTGCTGATCACCCAGCCGTCCACCTGGGACACCGGGACGATCAGCGTCTACCTCGCCGACGAGCCCGGTGACCCGTGGCGCGAAGTCCCCGAGCTGCAGGACGTCACCGTGTGCGAGCCCTGCGGCAACACCTGGGATGACGGTGTCTACGTGGTCTACTCGCATCCCGAGCGCTCCACCGACACCGAGATGCTGATCACCTTCACCGACCGATCGAGCTCCCGGGTGCTGCAGAAGATACTGCCCATCCCGGAGTCCATGCGTCAGGGATGAGGGGGCGTCGGCCCGCGCCGACGAACAGCTCCCCACCCTGGCCCATCCCAACTCGCCCATCCCATGACGGGGCACGCCGCTGCCCCACGGAGCAGAGGAGAAGGCCATGTCCATCACGATCGGATGCTTCGCGCTGGTCGACCCGTTCACGACCCTGGACCATCAGCTGGACCGAATCCGTGACTGGGGCTTTCGGTACGCGGACGTCACCGACACCGGTGACGGCGCGGTGCTCGGGAACCACTTCGGCTTCAGCGCTGTCGCCAGCCTGGACGCCAACCCGTTCGACCTCGAGCGGCTCTTCGCCGATCGGGGCCTGAGGATCACCTCGTACTGCGCCCATTCCGATCTGCTAGACGCGACCGCGCCCTGGCGGTACGGCACCTCGCAGATCATCAAGGCCGTGCGGTCGGCGGCCGCCATCGGGGTCCGGCACGTCGTGACCACCGAGGGCGAGCCGGCGACCGCGTTCGGACGGTCGCTCAGCGAGGACCAGGGCGTGTTCCTCATCGCCGAGAAGCTGCACGAGCCGCTCCGGGTCGCCGAGGACCACGGGGTCTCGATCCTCCTCGAGCCGCACGGTCCGATCACCGGGACGCTCGACGGCACCTCGGCGCTGCTCGAGGCGATCGACTCGCGGGCCCTGGGGTTGAACCTGGACACGGGGAACGCCTGGCTCGCGGGCACCGATCCGGTGCAGTACGTGCAGCGGTTCTGCGACCGCATCCAGCACGTGCACTGGAAGGACCTCGGCCCGCAGTGGGAGGCGAGGCGCGGTGAGATCTTCGGCTGCGGCATGGCCGACATCGCCCTCGGGACCGGAGTGGTGGACATCGAGGGGGCGTTCAAGGCCCTGGTCGATGGCGGCTTCGACGGTCACTCCACGCTCGAGATCGGCGGCGACGAGGCCGTGCTCGAGTCCGCCCGGTTCCTCGAGGCCCTGGGAGCCGAGCGCTGACCGCTCCGCCCTGGGAGCCGACGATCCCCGGACAGCGGAAGGGCCCCGCCAAGCGGCGGGGCCCTTCCGACGAGTCACTGTCTCACGAGATTCTCGAGTGGAGCTAAGGGGATTCGAACCCCTGACCTCTTCCATGCCATGGAAGCGCGCTACCAACTGCGCCATAGCCCCGTGCCGTGCTCTCGCACCGCGTCGGTGCCGCCCGTCGGGCGACTCGTCGATATTACATCGTTCCCGAGGTCAGAGGAAATCGGGGGCGAGGTTGTGTGACACCAGCCTCATCAGCCCGTCGGCCGGCTCCGCGAGGAGCGGCTCGAGCACCGAGCGGTGGCAGTTCTCGAGCCCCGCGACACCTCGGAAACCGTCCGTGTCCAGGCCCAGCAGGGCCGTGATGCCGAGCGTGATCGCCGCTCCGTGGGCGACCACCATGACGGTGCCGCCGGCATGGCGGGAGACCAGATCGCGGCAGGCCGCCGCCACCCGCTCCCCCACCTCGGGGCGGTCCTCCACGCCGAGACCGCGCACCGGGCGGTGGGCGCGCCAGTCCGCGTGCTCCGCGGGCCAGCGGGTGCGGATCTCCTCGCCCTTCAGCCCTTCCCACTGGCCGAAGCCGCGCTCGAGGAAGGCCTCGTCGGTGATGATCTCGAGGCCGGTGCCCCGGGTGGCGATGCGGGCGGTCTCCACCGCCCGCTCGAGCGGCGAGGCGATGACGACGTCCGGCGGGTTCTCGGTGACGGTCGCGGCGAGCGATTCGGCCTGCCGGATGCCCGCGGCGTTCAGCGGGATGTCGACCTGCCCCTGCAGCCGGCCCTGGCGGTTGTAGTCCGTCTGTCCGTGGCGCACCAGGACCAGACGCGTGCGGGCGGACGTCACGCCGTGCGGTCCCCGTCGATCTGCAGGTCGATGACCGGCGCGTCGCGCCACAGCCGCTCGAGGGCGTAGAAGGCGCGATCCTCGGCGTGCTGGACGTGCACGACGATGTCGCCGTAGTCCAGCAGCACCCAGCGCGCGTCGCGCTCCCCCTCCCGGCGCAGCGGCTTGCGGCGGCGTTCCGTCAGCAGCGCCTCCTCGATGCCGTCCACGACGGCGGAGACCTGCCGCTCGCTGTCCCCGCTGCACACGAGGAAGACGTCGGTGATCACCACCAGCTCGGAGACGTCGAGGCCGATCACCTCCTCGGCGAGCTTGTCGGCGGCGGCCTGGCCGGCGACGCGGGCGAGGTCGAGGGATTCTTCGGGAGCGCTCACGCGGCAGGTTCCTCCGGGACGGGATGGGTGGGGAGCAGATCGGACAGGCCGGGGTCGGCCAGCGCGGCGGAGGCCGTGTCGGAGCCGAGGACACCGGTCAGCAGCAGGACGACGAGGACGACGATCGCGACGGCGATGAGGGCCCACACCAGCCACACCAGGGTGCGACCGCCGCCGGACTCGGGTCGGTGGAGCACCTTGCCGTCGAAGCGCGGCGCCGGGCGCGGGTCCGGGGCGTCGGTGATCGCCAGCTCGCCGAGCTCGACGCCGTCGTGATCTCGCGTCACGGTCGCTGCGGAGCCGTCCTCGGCGCTGGTCCCGTCGGCGGGCCCGCCGGCCCGTCCTGCGGCGGTCCCCGCCTCGGCGGTCGTGCCGCTGTCGGCGTCGCTCGCGGGGTCGGAGCCCGAGGGTTCGGTGCGCGCGGGGTCGGTGCTCGACGCGTCGGTGCTCGCGGGTTCGTCGCTGAGCTCGATGATCCGGGCGCGGCGGCCGAACTTGCGCAGGGTGGGCACGGGGGCGTCGCCCGACGGCGGGGCGACGGCCCCACGGACGCCGGGCACGGCCGCCTGCTCGCCGGTGGTCTCCTGCGCGGCACGCGCCTCGAGGGCCGCGCTCTCCTCGGGGCTCAGCGCTCGGGCGCGGCGCCCGTGGCGCGGCGTGGACTCGGGCTCGGTCATGGGCCGTCACCTCCTGTGTAGAGGGCGTACTTGTTGATGTATTGGACGACCCCGTCGGGCACCAGGTACCAGACCGGGGCTCCGGCGCCGACGCGAGTGCGGCAGTCGGTGGAGCTGATCGCCATCGCGGGCACCTCGATCAGGGTCACGCCGTCATCGGGGAGGCCGGAGGTGTCGAGCTCGTGACCGGGACGGGTCACGCCCACGAAGTGCGCGAGCTCGAAGATCTCCTCGGTGTCCTTCCAGGTCAGGATGTTCTGCAGCGCATCCGCACCGGTGATGAAGAACAGGTCCGCCTCGGGCTGCTCGCGGTGCAGGTCGCGCAGGGTGTCGATGGTGTAGGTCGCCCCGGGCCGGTCGATGTCCACCCGGGAGACGGTGAACACGGGGTTCGCGGCGGTCGCGACCACCGTCATCAGGTAGCGGTGCTCGGGATCGGAGATCTCCTGATCGGTCTTCTGCCAGGGCCGACCGGTGGGGACGAAGACGACCTCGTCGAGCGCGAAGACGCTCTGGACCTCGCTGGCGGCGACGAGGTGACCGTGATGGATGGGATCGAAGGTCCCGCCCATCACGCCGATCCGTCGTCGCTGCAGCTCCACGAGGCTCAGTGGTCGGAGTCGGAGGTGTGTCCGCTCTTCTTGTCCAGGCTGCGGTGGTGCGCGCCGCCGGTGAGCCAGGTGACGCCCAGCAGCGCCATCAGGATGACGAGGACGCCGATGCCGACGGCGGCGGGCGGCACGCCCTCGCTGGCGAGGGTGCCGGACTCGGCGAGGATCATGAGCTGGTCGATCATCTTGTCGGAGGCCTTTCCACGGGTGACCGGGCCATCATCCCACAGCGGCGCACGGGCTCACGCCTCGACGCGCATGATGGGAGTGGGCTCACGGCCGCACGTGCCCCTGCCCCACCACCAGCCATTTGCTCGCGGTGATCTCCCGCAGCCCCATCGGTCCGCGGGCGTGGAGCTTCTGGGTCGAGATCCCGATCTCCGCGCCGAAGCCGAACTCCCCGCCGTCGGAGAAGCGGGTGGAGGCGTTGGCCATGACCACGGCGGAGTCCACCTCGGCGAGGAAGCGCTGCTGGCTGCGCAGGTCGCGGGTGAGGATCGACTCGGTGTGCCCGGTGGAGTGCTCGCGGATGTGGGCCAGGGCGCCGTCGAGGTCGTCCACCATCGCGACGGCGAGCTCGAGGGCGAGGTACTCGGTGTCCCAGTCCTCGGCGATCGCGGGGACGGCGTCGACGTCCTCGGGCAGCAGCGCGGCGATGCGCTCGTCGACGTGGAGCCGCACCCCCGCCTCCCCCAGCGCGGCGGCGAGGCGCGGGACCGCCTGCTCCGCGATGTCGCGATGGACCAGCAGGGTCTCCAGGGCGTTGCACACGCCGACCCGCTGGGTCTTGGCGTTGACCACGATCTGCCGGGCCGTCTCGAGGTCGGCCGTGGCGTCGATGAGCACATGGGTCTTGCCGGTGCCGGTCTCGATGACGGGGACCAGCGAGTTCTCGACCACCCGACGGATCAGGCCGGCGCCGCCGCGCGGGATCAGCAGGTCGACCAGGCCCCGCGCGCGCATCAGCACGTCCACACCCTCACGACCGTGCTCGTCGATGCCGACGATCAGGTCCTCGGGCAGGTCGTGCGCGGCCAGCACGGAGCGCAGCACCGCGATGAGAGCGGTGTTGGAGTGCAGCGCCGCGGAGCCGCCGCGCAGCACGACGGCGCTGCCCGCCTTCAGGGCGAGTCCCGCGGCATCGACGGTGACGTTCGGGCGGGCCTCGTAGACCATCCCGATCACGCCCATCGGCACCCGCACCTCGCGCAGCTCCAGTCCGTTCTCGAGCACCGAGCCGCGGATCACCTCGCCGACCGGATCGGGAAGAGCGGCGGCGTCGCGCAGCTGCTGGGCGATCCTCTCGACCCGGAACGCGTCCAGGGCGAGACGATCCCGCAGACCGGGGGCGATCCCGGCGGCATCTGCCGCCTCGAGATCCCGGGCATTGGCCTCGACGATCTCCGCGGCGCGCTCGACGAGGGCCTCGGCCATCGCCCGCAGCACCTCGTCCTTGGTGCCGCGGTGCAGGCGGGCGAGCGCCGGCTGGGCGTCGCGGGCCGCACGGGCGGCGGCGAGGACGGCGGGCTCAGCAGCCACGGGCTCAGCGGTCACAGGCTCAGCAGTCATGTGCCGAGGATACGCCGCAGGTCAGCGGGGGTCCCGCGGTGTCCGCACCTCGGCCGGTTCAGAGCACCACCAGCTGGTCGCGGTGGATGGCGGGGCGGCGGAACCGCTCCCCCAGGGTCTCGCGCGCCTCGTCCGTGCCGCGCCCGGCCATCGCGCGCAGCTCGTCGCTGCTGAAGGAGGTGAGACCGCGGGCGATCACCTCGCCGTCCGGCGCGGCGAGGTCCACCGGCACACCGGCCGGGAAGGTGCCCTCGACGCCGGAGATCCCGACGGCCAGCAGGGAGCGGCGCCGGCTGCGCACCGCTCCGGCGGCTCCCTCGTCCAGGTGCAGGGTCCCGGCGCCGCGGGTCGCGAAGCGCAGCCACACCAGCCGGGAGCGACGGCGCCCGTGATGGGCGGGGAAGAAGGTGCCCACGTCCTGGCCCGCCACCGCGGCGGCGAACTGCGCGGCGGAGGTCATGAGCGCGGCGGTGCCGGTGGTGGAGGCGAGCTGAGCGGCCGAGAGCTTGGTGACCATCCCTCCGGTGCCGACCTTCGAGCCGACCGAGCCGATGTTCACCCCGGCCAGGCGTGCGACGTCGTCGACCCGTCCGATCCTCTCGGCGCCCGGCTCCCGCGGCGGTGCCGTGTACAGGGCGTCGACGTCGGTGAGCAGGATCAGCGCGTCCGCTCCGATCAGCTGGGCGACCAGTGCGGCCAGTCGGTCGTTGTCGCCGAAGCGGATCTCGTGGGTGGCGGTGGTGTCGTTCTCGTTCACCACCGGCACGGTGCCGAGGCCGAGCAGGGACTCCAGTGCGGAGCGCACGTTGCGGTAGGTCTGGGGGCGGATCACGTCCGATTCGGTGAGCAGCACCTGCCCGGTGACCAGGCCGTGCGCGGCGAAGGCGCCCTGCCAGGCGGTGGCCAGGAGCGCCTGGCCGACGCTCGCGGCGGCCTGCTGCAGCTCCACGGCGGCGGGACGCTCGGGCAGCCCCAGCGGGCCCAGGGCCGCGGCGATCGCCCCCGAGGAGACGATGACCAGCTCGGTGCCGTCGGCGACGAGGGTCGCGGCGGTGTCGGCGATCACCTGCACCTGCGAGCGGTCCAGACGCCCGTCGGCGTCGGTGAGGCTCGAGGAGCCGATCTTCACGACGAGGCGACGCGAGGCCGCGAGCGACTCGCGGGTGGTGAGCCGCTCCGGCTGGCGCAGCCCCGCCACGCTCACCGGGGGTCCTCCTCGCCGGCGGGGTCGGCCCAGTGCCCGGACCTCCGCTCGGCCTCCATGGCTGCGATGCGGTTCATCCGTGCCTCCGTGCGGGCACGCTGCTCCTCGCGCTTCGCGTCACGAGTGGGGCGATGGTGGTCCTCGAGCCGCTTGTCGGTGCCGCGGCGGCCCAGCAGCTCGGCGCCCCCCACCATCGTCGGCTCCCAGTCGAAGACGACCGCGTCGTCGCCGGGGCCGATCAGCACGGTGGAGCCCGCGACGGCGCCGGCCGCGTAGAGCCGGTCCTCGACCCCCAGCTTCGCCAGCCGGTCCGCGAGGAACCCGACGGCCTCGTCGTTGGAGAAGTCGGTCTGACGCACCCAGCGTTCGGGCTTGTCGCCGCGGACCCGGAAGGCGGTCCCCCCGTCGTACTGCTCGGTGACCACGTGGAAGTCCTTCTCGTCCACCGCCCGGGGGGCGATCACGATCGGCGCCGCCTCCGGTGCGGGCAGCGCGGCCCGGGCCTGCTCGACCTGCTCGCCGAGGGTGAAGGCGAGCTCCCGCAGCCCCTTGCGGGAGACGGCGGAGACGTCGTGGATCGGGACCTCGCGCTCGGCGAGCTGCGCGCGGACCATATCGGCCATGTCCGCACCGTCGGGCAGATCGGTCTTGTTCAGCACGATCACGGTGGGGCGCTCCATGAGCGGCACCCGGGTGCCGGCCTCCTCGTCGAGGCTCGCCGCATAGGTCGCGAGCTCGTTCTCGATGGTCACGAGGTCACCGACGGGATCGCGATCGGACTCCATCGCCGCGGCGTCGAGCACGTGGACGATGACGTGGCAGCGCTCGATGTGCCGCAGGAAGTCGAGCCCGAGGCCCTTGCCCTGGCTGGCGCCGGGGATGAGGCCCGGGACGTCGGCGACCGTGAAGCGGTGCTGGCCCGCCTCGACGACCCCGAGGTTCGGGACCAGGGTGGTGAAGGGGTAGTCGGCGATCTTGGGCCGCGCCGCGCTCATGGCCGCGATCAGCGAGGACTTCCCGGCGCTGGGGTAGCCCACGAGCGCCACGTCCGCGACGGTCTTCAGCTCGAGCACGAGGGACCGCTCCTGCCCGGGCTCGCCGAGCAGCGCGAAGCCGGGGGCCTTGCGCTTGGTGTTCGCCAGCGCTGCGTTGCCCAGTCCCCCGCTGCCTCCACGGGCGGCGGTGTAGCGGGTGCCGATGCCGATCATGTCCACCAGGACGGTGCCGTCCTGGTCGGTGACCACGGTGCCGTCGGGCACGGGCAGCACGAGGTCCTGACCGCGGGCGCCGTGACGCAGGTCGCCCTTGCCGAAGCCGCCGCCGGTGGCGCGCTGGTGGGGCTTGTGGTGGTACTCGAGCAGCGTCGTGGTCGAGGCGTCGACCTCGAGGATCACGTCGCCACCGCGGCCGCCGTCCGCACCGTCGGGACCGGCCAGGGGCTTGAACTTCTCGCGACGGATCGAGGCGGCGCCGTGGCCGCCCGATCCCCCGACGACCTGCAGCTGGACGCGGTCGACGAATGTGGCCATGGGTGACTCCGATGGTGGTGATGAACGACGAGGGGCGGAGCGCTCGGCTCCGCCCCTCGAAGGACGCTGTGCGCCCCGGCATGCCGGGGCGAGCGGTCAGACCGTCTCGACGACGCTGACCACGCGACGATCGCGCTTGCGACCGAACTCGACGGTGCCCGCGGTGAGCGCGAACAGCGTGTCGTCGTTGCCGCGGCCCACACCGTCACCGGGGTGGATGCTGGTTCCGCGCTGACGGACGAGGATCTCGCCCGCGCCGACGACCTGGCCGCCGAAGCGCTTGACGCCGAGGCGCTGGGCGTTGGAGTCACGCCCGTTCTTGGAGGAGCTGACGCCCTTCTTTGATGCCATCTGGAATCAATCCTTCTCTGTGTTCGAAGGGATCGCTCAGGCGATGCCCGTGATCTTCAGCCGGGTGAGCTCCTGGCGGTGGCCCTGGCGCTTCTTGTAACCGGTCTTGTTCTTGTACCGGAGGATCCGGATCTTCTCGCCGCGGAGGTCCTCGACCTTCTCGGCGGTGACCTTCACCTCGGCAAGCTCGTTCTGGGCGGACGTGACCTTGTCACCGTCGACCAGCAGCACGGGAGCGAGATCGATGCTGTCGCCCGCCTCGCCTGCCACGCGGTTGATCACGATGGTGTCACCGACCGACACCTTCTCCTGACGACCGCCTGCGCGGACGATTGCGTACACCACGTCAATGCTCCATCTTGTGAATCGGATCTGCTCTACGAGTCGTGCGCCCTGCCGGGTGTCACCGCGGACCTGCGACCGTCAACCTGTCCCGCGCTCTGCTCGCGCAGTGCTCGGGCGGGAGATGCGGTCGCGCGATGTCCACCGGGAGCACGACTGCGACGCGTTCTGCGCCACGGGACAGCCTACGACCCCGGGACCGGCCGGTCAACCACCGGAAGCGGTGCGACCTGCGAGAACGCGGTCACACCCTGTGGAACACGTCACCCCTGATCGGGGGTGGCCGGCCCGTCGGCCTCCGGGACGTCCACGACCTCCCCGTCGACGACCACCTCGGGCTGCGCATGGCTGCCCGAGGCCGCGGCGATCGAGGCGATCGTGGCACGGGCGAGGGCCCGGCTGTCGGCATCGTCCTCGAGACGGTGCACGTCCGGGTTCTCCTCGGTGCCGTTCTCCGGGGTCTCGTTCTCCTCCTTGGCCCCGCCGCGCGAGCGCCGGCCCCGTCGCCGCGAGGACTTCGAGGACTCGTCCCCGCCGTTCCCGCCGCCGTTGCCGCCGCCTCCGTCGTGGTGGTGCTCGCCGTCGATGTCGACGACGAGCCCGCGACCGTGGCAGTGCTCGCAGGGGGTGGAGAAGGTCTCGACCAGGCCCTGACCCACGCGCTTGCGGGTCATCTGCACCAGGCCGAGCGAGGTGACCTCGGCGACCTGGTGCTTGGTCCGGTCGCGGCCCAGGCACTCGACCAGGCGACGCAGCACGAGGTCACGGTTGGACTCCAGCACCATGTCGATGAAGTCGATGACGATGATGCCGCCGATGTCGCGCAGCCGGAGCTGGCGCACGATCTCCTCGGCCGACTCGATGTTGTTCTTGGTGACCGTCTCCTCGAGGGAGCCGCCGGAGCCGGTGAACTTGCCGGTGTTCACGTCGACGACGGTCATCGCCTCGGTGCGGTCGATGACCAGCGAGCCGCCCGAGGGCAGGTAGACCTTGCGGTCCATGGCCTTCAGCAGCTGCTCGTCGATGCGGTGCTTGGCGAAGACGTCCTTGCCCGGCGTGGTCGGGACGTGCTTGGTCACCCGCTCGAGGAGGTCCGGGGCGACCTCGGAGACGTAGTCGTGGACGTCCTGGTGGACCTTGTCGCCCTCCACGATCAGCGAGGTGAAGTCCTCGTTGAAGACGTCGCGCACCACCTTGATGGCGATGTCGGGCTCCTGGGAGAGGGCCACCGGCGCGGACTTCGACTTCTGCGCCTTGGTGATCTTCTCCCACTGCGCGCGCAGGCGTGCGACGTCCTGCGTCAGCTCCTCCTCGCTCGCGCCCTCGGCCGCGGTGCGCACGATGACGCCCGCGTCCTCGGGGATGATCTGCCGCATGATCTTCTTCAGCCGGGTGCGCTCGGTGTCGGGCAGCTTGCGGGAGATGCCGGTCATCGAGCCGCCGGGCACGAACACGACGTAGCGGCCGGGAAGGGAGATCTGGCTGGTCAGGCGGGCACCCTTGTGACCGATCGGATCCTTGGTGACCTGCACCAGCACCGGGTCGCCGCTCTTGAGGGCCAGCTCGATGCGGCGCGGCTGGCCCTCGAGGCCCACCGCGTCCCAGTTGACCTCGCCGGCGTAGAGCACCGCGTTGCGGCCCTTGCCGATGTCCACGAAGGCCGCCTCCATGGAGGGCAGCACGTTCTGGACCTTGCCCATGTAGACGTTGCCGACCATCGAGGTCTGCGACTTCTGGGCGACGTAGTGCTCGACCAGGACGTCGTCCTCGAGCACGGCGATCTGGGTGCGGCCGGGGCGCTCGCGCACCACCATCGAGCGCTTGACGGACTCGCGGCGCGCCAGGAACTCGGCCTCGGTGATGACATTGCGCTTGCGGCCGGCGTCGCGACCCTCGCGGCGGCGCTGACGCTTGGCCTCGAGCCGCGTCGAGCCCTTGACGGCCTTGACCTCGTCGCGGGCCTCGCGCACCTTGACGACCGTGTTCGGCGGATCGTCCGACGTGCCGGGCTCGTCGTTGCCGCTGCCGGAGCGGCGCCTCCGCCGACGTCGACGCGAGCTGGAGGATCCCGAGGAGCCGGAACCGGAGCTCTCGCCGTGGGAGTCGCCGTTCTCGGTCCCGTTCCCGTCCTCGTCCTCGCGGGAGGAGGAGTCCTCTCCCCCGTCGTCGTCCCCGTCGCTGTCGCTGTCGGTGCCGTCCTCGTCGCCGCGGCCGCGGCCGCGGCGGCCCCGGCCCCCGCGGCGACGACGGCGGCGTGAGCCGCCGCCCGAGCCGCCGCTGCGGCCCTCGGAGCCGTCCTCCTCCTGGGAGTCGCCGTCGGAGTCGCCATCGTCGGCGGAGCCGGAGGTGCTCTCGGAGCCCCCGCGGGCCTCCTCGACGGAGCCGGCGTCGCGCTGCGAGGAGCGGCGCGAGCGGCTGCGGCTGCGGCGGGAACCCTGCGTCGACTCGTCCTCGCCCTCGGAGTCCTCCTCGCGCCGGTCCCGCTCCTCCTCGACGCCCTCGAAGGAGATCTCGGCGCTGCCGGCAGGGGCGTCCTGCGGGCCGACGGTGGTGCGGGGCTGCGGCGTCGGCGCCTGGAAGAGCAGGGAGGCGAAGTCCATCTGGACCTGCTCGCGGCGGCGGGCGCGGTCGTCGTCGGCGTCGGCGTCGGAACCGGATCCTGCGTCCGAGCCGGGACCTGCGTCGGGTCCGGAACCTGCGGCGGAGCCGGAGCCCGTGGCAGTACCGGAGCCTGCGGCGGACGCGGAGCCGCGCTCCCGCTCACCCGAGGCGCCGCGGGAGGAGGCGAGTGCGCGCAGGTCGCCGACGACCGGGTTGTCCTCGGCGCCTTCCTCGGCGGTGTCCTCGTCGGTGGTGTCCTCCTCCGCGGTGGGCTCGGCGGCGGTGTCCGCGTCATCGGCGGACGGCTGCTCGGTCCCGACCTCCTCGGCCGGAGCCTCCTCGGCGGTGGTCTCCTCGGCACCGGACTCCGGTGCGGGGATCACCGGAGCGCCGGCGGGGGCACCGGCGCGACGGCGCCGGCGCCGGGTGCTCGTGGTCGTGGCGGGCTCGGCCGGGCCCTCGTCCTGGGCGGCGACGACGGTGCGGGGTGCGGTGCTCTCCGGCTCCGGGACCGAGGGCGGCGTGAAGGCCGGTGCTCCTGCGGGGGCGCCGGCACGACGGCGGCGGCGCGCGGGGGGCGGTGCCTGGGTCTCCTCCGACGAGTCGTTCTCGGGATCATGGGTGCTGTCAGCCATACGGCCGTCTCCTTCTGGAGGACCAGCGCACCCTGGTCCCGTCTGGTCATCGTCCCTGAGGACGGAAGTCTCAAGCCCTCGCCGTCGCGCAGCTCCCCGATGGAAGCGCTGCGATGCCGACCGGGGGAGCACTGCGGTCGCGGTCCTCCGCGTAGCCGGTGCTCCGACGTCACGACGCCGGGAGGTTCCCTCACCCGGTACGGGGCGAGAGAGTGCCTCGGCCAGTATGGCACAGGGCCCCGGCCGGGCCCCGGAGGACATGCGCTCGTCGCTCGGGGCGAGGCGTCGGCGCGGCGCGGCTCCGCGATGTGGCGTCCGCCTCACCCGCGCGGAGCGGCCCGCCCGTCGCAGGCACGGGGATGGCCGACGCCGTGCCCAGGGAGGACCATGGTCCTGTCGCGCACCCGGCCCGCTCCTTAGGTTTCATGACAGCGCGTCGTTCACTCGGGAGGACCCCATGGAAGCCCTCGACATCGCACGGTGGCAGTTCGGCATCACCACCGTGTACCACTTCATCTTCGTCCCGCTCACGATCGGGCTCTCACTGCTCGTCGCGATCATGCAGACCACGGCCGTGGCGTCCAAGGACCCCGACCGCAAGGACGCCTGGACGCGGATGACCAAGTTCTTCGGCTCGATGCTGATCGTCAACTTCGGCATCGGCATCGCCACCGGGATCGTCCAGGAGTTCCAGTTCGGCCTGAACTGGTCCGAGTACGCGCGCTACGTGGGCGACGTGTTCGGGGCCCCGCTGGCCCTCGAGGGCCTCGCGGCCTTCTTCCTCGAGTCCGTCTTCCTGGGTCTGTGGATCTTCGGGTGGGGGAAGATGCCCGAACGCATCCACCTGCTCACCATCTGGGCGGTCGCGATCGGCACCATGCTCTCGGCGTACTTCATCATCGCCGCGAACTCGTTCATGCAGCACCCCGTCGGCGCCCTGCTGAACCCCGAGACGGGGCGCGCGGAGCTCGATCCCTCCCAGGGCTCGCTCCTGGCAGTGCTCACCAACATCACCACCCTGGCCGCCTTCCCCCACGTGATCTCCGGGGCCTGGCTGGTCGCCGCCGCCTTCGTCACCGGCATCGCCTCCTGGCACATGGTGCGCCACCACATCAAGGCCCGCGAGCACGGTCTCGAGACCGCCGAGGGAGCGGACCACCACCACGCCGCGAAGGACCTGTTCCGCCCGGTGGTGCGCTTCGGCGTCGTCGCCATGTTCGCCTCCGCCCTCGTGCTCGTGGTCTCCGGGGACTTCCAGGCGAAGATCATGTTCGAGCAGCAGCCGATGAAGATGGCCTCGGCCGAGGCGCTGTGCACCACCCAGGAGAGCGCGCCGTTCTCGATCCTCGCCGTCGGCGGCCCGGATGCCTTCAGCACCGACTGCGACGGCGTCACCCACCTCATCGAGATCCCGTACGTCACCGCGATCCTCGCCACCAACGATCCTGGCGCCACCCTGCAGGGCGTCGACGACCTCAACGCCCAGTACAAGGAGGAGTTCGGGGAGACCGTCACCGACATCCACGGCCAGGAGATCGCCGCGGACTACCGCCCGAACCTCTTCGTCACCTACTGGTCCTTCCGCCTCATGATGGGCCTGGCCGCCTTCAGCGGGGTCCTCGCCCTCTGGGCCCTGTGGGTCACGCGCGGCCGGGGCGACAGCGCCCGCACCACGGGCTCGAAGGCCTTCCAGTGGTTCGCGGTGCTCTCGATCCCCATGCCCTTCCTCGCGAACTCGGCGGGCTGGGTGTTCACCGAGATGGGTCGCCAGCCCTGGGTGGTCCACCCCAATCCCGACGACCCGACGGTCCGCCTGATGACCACCCAGGCCGTCTCCAACCATCCCGCCTGGATGGTCGCCACCAGCCTGATCGCCTTCACCCTCGTCTACGGCGTGCTCGCGGTGGTCTGGTTCCAGATGATGCGCCGAGCAGCCCTCAAGGGCGTCCCCCTGCCGAAGCGGGATCCGGAGACGGACGAGCTCGACACCCCCACGCTCTCCTTCGACTACTGATCCTTCGACTCCTGATCCTTCGACTACTGAGAAGGGACCCGTACAGATCATGGACGCCATGCTCGACCCCACGGCCCTGCAGACCCTGTGGTTCGCCCTCATCGGCTTCTTCTTCCTGGGCTACTTCGTCCTCGAGGGATTCGACTTCGGGGTGCAGATGAACGTCGCCGCCTTCTGGCGGCGCGGCTCCGGCACCCGCGGCACCATCCTGAAGACGATCGGCCCCGTCTGGGACGGCAACGAGGTCTGGGTGATCACCGGAGGGGCCCTGCTGTTCGCGGCCTTCCCCGAGTGGTACGCGACGCTGTTCTCCGGCTTCTACCTCGCCCTGCTGCTGCTCCTGCTGGTGCTCATCGTGCGGGTGTGCGCCTTCAAGTGGCGCGACAAGGTGGACGACGAGCGCTGGCGCACCGCCTGGGACGTCGTGCACGTGCTCGGCGGGTTCGCCCCCGCGCTGCTGTGGGGCGTGGCCTTCGCGAACATCGTCGCGGGCGTCGCGATCGACGAGAACCGCTGGGTCACCACCTCCCTGCTCGGGCTGCTGAACCCCTTCGCCCTGCTGGGAGGCGTCGTCTTCGTGCTCCTGTTCTGGCTGCACGGCACCCTCTACCTGACCCTCAAGGTCGAGGGACGGCTGCGCGCGGACGCCAACCGCCTGGCGGGGATCCTGGTGTGGCCCGCGCTCCTGGCGGGGGCCGCCTTCCTGCTCTGGTTCCAGCTGGCCCATTCGAACACCGGGTACACGCTGATCCCGGTGGCTCTCGCCGCGGTGGCCCTGATCGCCGTGATCCCGCTGAACCGGGCGCGCCGGGAGGGGTCCGCCTTCGTCGCCACCACGACCGCGATCGCCGCCGCCACGATCAGCCTGTTCGGGGGTCTCTTCCCCGACGTGATGCCGGCCAGCAACGATCCGGCGAACTCGCTCACCGTCGCCAACGCCTCCTCCTCGCCGCACACCCTGACCGTGATGCTGGTGGCGCTGGTGGTGCTGCTGCCGATCGTGATCGCGTACACGATCTGGACCTACCGGGTCTTCCGCCACCGGATCGCCGACGAGGACTCCCCCGCGCCCGGCGAGCAGCTCCTCGAGAAGGCGAAGCAGGGCTACCGCGACGCCTTCGAGCAGGACTGACAGGGACCGACAGGGAGGACTGGCAGGCTGAGCCCCATGACCACCGCGACCGCCGCGCCCGACGTCGACGCCCCCGCCCCGCCGCGGCGGCGCCGGCCGCCGTTGGACCCGCGCCTGGTGCGCGAGGTGCGGGCCGCTCGCCGACATGTGGCGCGCACGGTCGCCCTGGGCCTGGTGCAGGCGCTGTGCGTGATCGTCACCGCGCTGGTGATCGCCCGGCTCGGGGCGCGCCTGCTGGTCGAGGGCGAAGTGCCCGAGGGCACCCCCGGCCTGCTGCTGCTCCTGGTGGGGGCGCTCGCCCTGCGCGCGGGGGCCGTGCTGGTGGAGGAGGCCACCGCCCACCGTGCCGCGACCGCGGCGATCAGCGAGCTGCGCGGACGTCTCGTCGCCCATGCCGCCCGCCTCGGGCCCCGCTCCGGCGCGGGCCGCGGCGCGGATCTCACGGCGCTGGCGACCACCGGGATCGAGAACCTGCGCCCCTACCTGGTGGGCTACGTCCCCCAGCTGATGCTCACGCTCACGGTGACGCCGCTGTGCCTGCTCACCATCGGCCTGCTGGACCCGATCAGCGCCGTCATCGCGGTGCTCACCCTGCCGCTGGTGCCCCTGTTCATGATCCTGGTCGGGAAGCTCACCGCGGGCCGCTCCGAGCGGCTCATCGCGGACATGCGCTCCCTGTGGTCGCAGCTGCTCGATCTCGTCGACGGACTGCCGACCCTGCGGGCGCTGGGCCGCGAGCGGGGCCCCGAGAAGGTGGTGCACCGCCTCGGGGAGCGCCACCGCACCTCGGCGATGGGCTCGCTGCGGTACGCCTTCCTCTCCTCGATGGTGCTCGAGCTGCTGGCGACGCTGTGCGTGGCCCTGATCGCGGTGAGCATCGGGATGCGCCTGGTCTACGGGGAGATGGATCTGCTGCCGGCGCTCGCGGTGCTCGTGCTCGCGCCCGAGGTCTACCAGCCGCTGCGCAGCGTCGGCGCCCAGTACCACTCCTCGACCGACGGCCTGGCCGCGGTCGGCGCCGCCTTCGAGGTGCTCGACGAGCCCGCGCCCCGGGACGGCGATCTCCCCGCACCGGACCTGCGCGGGGCGGGCCTCGCGCTGCGCGGGGTGAGCGTGCGCTCGCGCGACGGCCTGGCGCCGCACGAGGCGGAGCTCGTGGTGCGGCCCGGGCGCGTGCTCGCCCTGACCGGCCCCTCCGGCGCCGGGAAGACGACGGCGGTGCAGGTGCTGCTGGGGCTGCAGGAGCCCGACGAGGGGCGCGCCGAGGTGATCGCCGCCGACGGCACCGCGACCGACGTGCGCGCCCTGGACCGACGCACCCTCTGGGACCAGGTGGCCTGGCTGCCCCAGCGACCCGTGCTGCCCGCGGGGACCATCCGCTCCGTGCTCGGTGCCGCCCGGCCCGACGCCGAGCCGGCCGAGCTCGAGGCGGCGGCTGCCGCGACCGGGCTCGACGCCGTGATCGACGAGCGCGGCTGGGAGGCGGATCTGGGGCGCGCCGGCCACGGCATCTCGCTCGGCGAACGGCAGCGCCTCGCGCTCGCGCGCGCGATCCTCTCCCCCGCCCCTCTGGTGGTGCTCGACGAGCCCACGGCCCACCTCGACGGCGCGACCGAGCAGGTGGTGCTCGACCTGATCGCCGCGCTGCGCGCCGAGGGCCGCACCGTGATCGTGATCGCCCACCGCTCCCGTCTGGTGGACGTCGCCGACGAGATCGCCCGGGTGGAGGCGAGCCGATGAGCGCCCCGCCCCGCTCCCCGAGCGCCCTGCGCCGCGCCGAGCACGCCCTGGAGATCCCCCGCGCCCGCCTGCTGGCCGCGGTGCTCACCGCCTGCGCGACCCTCGGCTCCGCCTTCGCCCTCGCCGCCGTCTCCGCCTACCTGGTCACCCGGGCCTGGACGATGCCGCCGGTGCTCGACCTCACCGTCGCCGTGGTGATGGTGCGCGCGCTCGGCGTCTCCCGCGGCGTGCTGCGCTGGCTCGAGCGGATGCTCACCCACGACGTCGCCCTGCGCGGCGTGGTCTCGCTGCGCACGAACCTGTTCACCGCGCTCGCGGCCCGCACCGACGACGCACTGACCCGGCTGCGCCGCGGCGACCTGCTCTCCCGGCTCGGGGACGACGCCCAGGAGCTCGGCGACCACGTCATCAGGGCGATCGTGCCGAGCCTGGTCGCGATCGTGATGGCCGTGGCGGTGCTCGCGACCTTCCTCCCTCTGTCCCTGCCGGCCGCCGGGACCATGCTCGCCGCCCTGCTGCTCGCCGGAGGGATCGCACCGCTGGCCTCGCACCGTGCCGCCCGGCTCGCCCAGCAGGCCGTGGTCACGACCCGCTCGGCCGTCGGCGCGAAGTCGCTCGAGATCCTCGACGACGCGACCGCGCTGCAGGTCGAAGGGCGCCTCGGGGACGCGCTCAGCGAGCTCCGTGCACGGCAGGCCGCGCACGACGCGGCGATCGACCGGGCCGCGCTGCCGACGGCGGTCGCCGCCGCGGCGGTGCCGCTGACCATGGTCCTCGCGGTGACCGGCTCGCTGCTGGCCGCCGGGGCGCTCTGGGCCGTCGGCGGCGCCTCCGCCGGGCAGATCGGGATCCTGCTCCTGCTGCCGCTGTCCTCCTTCGAGGCCGTCACCGCGCTGCCCGCGGCCGCCGCCCAGCACGCCCGCTCCCGCGCCGCCGCCGAGCGCCTCGCCGAGCTGGCCGGCGCCGAGCCTGAGGAGCCCGCGCCCGCACCAGCACCAGCACCCGAGCAGCGGGGGTCCGCCGCACTGCGCGCCGTCGGGCTCACCGCGGGGTGGAGCGCCGATGCGCCCCGGGTGCGGGGACTCGACCTCGACCTGCCCGCCGGGTCACGGCTGGCCGTCCTCGGCCCCTCCGGCTGCGGGAAGTCGACGCTGCTGTCCACCCTCGCCGGCCTGCTGACCCCGCTGGCGGGTCGGGTCGAGCTGGACGGGAGGGACCTCGCCGAGCTCGGCGCCGCGGAGATCCGCGCCGGAGCGACCATGTTCGCCGAGGACGCCCACGTCTTCGCCACCACCGTGCGGGAGAACCTGCGCGTGGTCCGCGGGGGTCTCGAGGACGACACCGCCCTCGCGGCGCTCGCCGCCGTCGGCCTCGACGACTGGCTCGCGACCCTCCCGGCGGGTCTGGACACCATGCTCGGTCCCGACGGCACCACCGTCTCCGGCGGCGAGCGGCGCCGGCTGCTGCTGGCCCGCGCCGTGGTGCGCCGCGGCCCGGTCCTGCTGCTGGACGAGCCGACCGAGCACCTCGACACCGAGCACGGCGACGCGCTGCTGCGCGCCCTGCTCGACCCCGACGACGACTCCTTGGTCCCGCGGGACAGCACCGTCGTGGTGGTCACCCACCGCGTCGAGGCGATTCCCGCCGGCACCCCCACCCTCCGTCTCGAGGAGCACCGATGACCCCGACCACTCCTCCCTCCCGCGCCGACCGGTCCCGGATCCAGGACCTCGCCGGCGCGGTGCTCGCCGGCGGGGACACCGAGGAGCTTCTGGACCTGCTGCTGCGCTCGGCCCGCAGCGACCTCGGCGCCCGCAGCGCCGTGCTGGTGATGCCGCCCGCGCCGGGGCGATGGAGCGTCGAGATGGTCCACGGCCCCGATGCCGGGGCCCTGCTCGGCGAGGAGGTCCCGAGGGATTCCGCGACCGGGCAGGCCCTCGAGCGGGCCGACGCCGACGCCCTCGAGGCGATCGGGTTCCTCGAGGTCGGCGCCGAGCGCTGCCGGGCGCTGCTCGGGGTGATCGACGCCGCCGAGCAGGGGACGGGGCTGCTGGCCGTGGTGAGGCCGGCGCAGTCCTCCCCCTTCGACGCCGCGGACCGCGAGCGTCTCGATGCGCTCTCGGGTCTGATCGCCCTCACCCTGCGCGCCCCCTCGCTCGGGTCCAGCGCGGAGATCGACGACGAGCGCAGCCGCATCGCCCGGGACCTCCACGACCTCGCGATCCAGGAGCTGTTCGCGGTGGGCATGGAGCTCGAGGGGCTCGTGGACTCCCTCGAGTCCCCGGGGGCGCCGCCCTCGAACGCGCGGATCCGCAGCTCCGTGTCCACCTCGGTGCAGGGGGTCGAGAACGCGGTCGCTCAGATCCGGCAGATCGTGCAGTCGCTGCGGCGCGAGCGCGCCGAGGCGACCCTCACCGAGCAGCTGCGCCGCGAGGTGGGCCTGGCCACGGCGGGGCTCGGCTTCGTGCCCTCGATGCGACTGCCCCCGCACCCTGCGGAGATGGACGCGGAGCTGCCGCCGGAGATCGCCGAGGACGTGGTCGCCGTGGTGCGCGAGAGCCTGGCCAACGCCGCCCGCCACGCCCATGCGACGGCGGTGGCGGTCTCGGTGAGCGTGTTCTCCGAGGGGGTGGACCGGGTGGTGCAGGTCAACGTCTCCGACAACGGCCGCGGCATCGATCCTGCGGTGCGGCGCCGCAGCGGGCTGGCGAACATGTCCTCGCGGGCCCGGCGACACTCGGGCTGGGTGGACGCGATCAGCCTGGAGCCGGGCACGATGATCTCCTGGCGGGTCACGCTCCCGGCGGTGTGAGCCGCGGAGCTACTGCGGCTTCCACCCGGCGCGGCGCCGGGCGGCGACCAGCGCGGCCACCTGGGTGCGACGCTGCATGCCGAGCGCCTGCAGGATCACGGTGACCCGGTTCTTCACCGTCTTCTCCGCGATGCCGAGCGCCTCGGCGATCTCGCGGTTGGAGTGCCCGTCGCCGATCAGCTCGACGATCCGCTGATCGGACTCCGACAGGTCCGGGCCGTCCTCGACATGGGCGCTCGGCCAGACCTCCCTGCCCTCGTGCACGGCTCGGATCGCCTCGACGATCTCCTGGGAGCGGGCGGATTTCAGGATCAGCCCGGCGGCTCCGGCCGCCCGGGACTCGCGCTGCGCGGCGTCGTCGTCGAAGCTCGTCAGCACCAGCATCCGCTGCTCGGGATCGAGCTCGCGCGCGGTCCGAATGACGTCGATGCCGGTGCCGTCGGGCAGCTGGAGGTCGACCACCAGCACCTGGGGCCGGATCGCGGGCAGGCGACGGGCCGCCTCGGCCACCGAGGAGGCCTCGCCGATCACGCTGAGCGCCTCGCTCGCATCGATCGCGGTGACGAGACCGCGGCGGACCACCTCGTGGTCGTCCACCAGCATCACGCGGATCGGGCCGTCCTGTCCGGTCGCTGTCACGGAGCGTCCTCCCTCACGTCGTCCTGCTTGACCTCATGCCGACCTGCGCTGGCACCGGGGGCAGTAGTGACTGCTCCGCCCCTGGTGGACCGCTCGTCGAAGCAATCTACCGCACCGCGCGCAGGGCAGGCCCTCGCGGCCGTAGGCGGACAGCGAGCGGGCGAAGTACCCGCTGCGCCCGTCCACGTTGACGTACAGCGCGTCGAAGCTGGTGCCGCCGACCTCGAGCGCGCGCTCCATCACCGTGCGCGTCGCGCGCAGCAGCTCGAGAGCCTTGCGCTGGCCGATCGCCGAGCCCGGGGTGTCGAAGCGGAGCCGGGCCGCCCACAGCGCCTCGTCGGCGTAGATGTTCCCGATGCCGGAGACCAGCTCCTGGTTCAGCAGCAGCGACTTCACCCCGGCGCGTCGCGCGCGCAGGGCGCGGGCGACGGAGGGCAGGTCCAGCGCGGGGTCGAGCAGGTCGCGCGCGATGTGGGCGGCCCCGACGGGCAGCAGCGCATCGGGACTGCCCAGTCCCGAGACGTCCCCGTCGGCCGCCTCCACCAGCGGACTCGTCCACAGGCCGCCGAACAGCCGCTGGTCGATCAGATCGACCCGCGCGCCGTCGTCGAGGTGGAGGGAGAGACGGCGGTGCCGCAGCGGATCGGAGGCCGGGCCCTCGGAGGTGATCGGGAGCACCGGCTCCGCGGCGGGATCCGCGATGTCCGCGGGGTCCGCGATGTCCGCGGGGTCCGCGCGGTCCTCGGCAGTCCTCCTGGCGGTCGCGGCGCCGGGTGGTGTCGTCATGCGCAGCTGCCCGCTCATGCCGAGGTGCCCCATCAGCGCCTCGCCGGTGTCGGCGCCGTCGGGATCTGCCAGGCGCCACCACAGGAACTTCCCGCGCCGGGCGAGGGCCGACAGCGTGGAGCCGAGCAGCGCCGCGCGCAGGCGGTCCGCTCCCCCGACCTGACGGCGGATGATCCGGGGGTCCAGCAGCTCGACCTCGGTGACGGTGCGACCGAGGGTGCGCGGGGCGAGACCGCGCCGGACCACCTCGACCTCGGGGAGCTCGGGCACGGCTCAGCCCCGCGGGATGAGGGTCTCGCCGCGCTCGGCGAGGATGCCCCGCACGGCGTTCTGGGCCGCCGCGAGCTCGGCGTCCTTCTTCGAGCCGCCGTCACCGCGCGCGGTGACCACGCCCTCCACGGTCGCCGTGGCGGTGTAGACCTTCTGGTGCTCGAGGCCGGACTCGGTGATCGAGTAGGTGACGCTCGCGCCCTCGGCGGCGGCGATCTCCTGCAGACGGGACTTGAAGTCGTAGCCGGTCTCGAGGAACTCGTCCGAGTCCAGCAGCGGCCGCAGCAGGTCCAGCACGAAGCGCCGGGAGACGTCCTGACCGAGCGCGAGGTGGACGGCGCCGATCACGGCCTCGGTGGTGTCGGCGAGGATCGAGGCCTTGGCGCGACCGCCGGTGAGGTCCTCGCCGCGGCCGAGCCTCACGTAGGCGCCGAGGTCAAGCTTGGAGGCGATCACGGCGAGCGCGCGGGTGGACACGGTCGCGGCGCGACGCCGGGCCAGATCCCCCTCGGGCAGGGTGGGGTGGGCGGAGTAGAGATGCTCGGTGACCGCGAGCTGCAGCACGGCATCGCCGAGGAACTCGAGGCGCTCGTTGTGGGGCAGGCCGTCGTGCTCGTAGGAGTAGGAGCGGTGGGTCAGGGCCAGCTCGAGCAGCCCGGAGCCGGTGAGGTCCTCGCTCTGCGCGCCGTCCAGCGGCAGGCGCTCGAGCAGGCCCTGCGGGGCGGCGGCCTCGGTGGCGCGGCGCCTGCGGGCCATCAGGCCTCCTCGTTCTGCTGCTCGTCGTCCTGCTTCTCGTCGTCCTGCTGCTCCTCGTCGAACAGGCCCTTCAGCGCCGCGAAGCGGTCGTCGATGACGTCGTGGTGGTGGTCGGGATCGTCCTCCATCCGGGCGCCGCACTGGCCGCACAGGCCCGGGCAGTCCTCGCGGCACAGAGGGCGCTCCTCGGCGGCCATCGCGAGGGCGTCGCGCACCAGGGGGCCGAGGTTCACGTCGTCGTCCTCGAGGAGGACGGTGTCCTCCTTCTCCTCGGCCCTGACCTTCTCGGGGAACATGAACAGCTCGTCGATGCGGGCGGTGACGTCCTGCTCGACCGGGTCGAGGCAGCGGGAGCACTCGCCCTCGAGGTGGGCGACGGCGGTGCCGTGGACGTAGACGCCTTCGACCACGGACTCGAGCTCGGCCTCGACGGCGATCTCCTGGCCCTCGGGGACCTGCATCGCGATGCCGCCGGCCTCGCGGGCGGGGGCGGGGACGGCGCGCTCGACGCGGCGGTGCGATCCGGTGCGGCCGACGAGGTCGACCGCGTCGAACCGCAGAGCGGTGTCGAGCGTCGTGGAGCTGTCGTTCTCGGAAGTCATCGGGGTGGGTCCTTCGTTCGAGGGGGCTGTTCAGGATACGGCGGAGGCGGCGCGCAGCGCGTCCAGGGAGGGCGCGGGAAGCATGTCGGAGACATCACCCCCGAGGGCGTGCACCTCCCGCACGAGCGAGGAGGAGATGTGGGAGTAGGCCGTGTCGGTGAGCAGGAAGACGGTGTCGGTGCCAGCGAGGTGCCGGTTCATTCGGGCCATGGGCTCCTCGTAGGCGAGGTCGAGCTGGGAGCGCAGCCCGCGCACCACGGCCTCGGCGCCCACCTCGCGGCAGAAGTCGACCAGCAGCCCTCGGGGAAGCGTGCGGACCTCGACGCTCGCGTCGAGGCCGTCCTGGACGAGGGTGCGGGTGATCGCACCGGTGCGGGCCTCGAGGTCGAGCGTCCCCTTCTTCGAGGGGTTGTGGGAGACGGCGATGATCACGCGGTGGCCGAGGGCGGCGGCCCGGCGGGTGAGATCGAGGTGTCCCAGGGTGAAGGGGTCGAACGAGCCGGGCAGGACGACGGTGCTCATGGCGTCACTCTAGTGGGGCGTCACTCCGGTGGGCGTCACGCCGCTGCGCCCCTGCCCGCGGGGCCGGGCCGGCATCTCATGAGAGCTCGAGGGTCACCTGGTGCACGCCGTCCTCGTCGATGGTGCCGATGACGAGGGTGCCGGTGGCGCCCTCGAGCTCGCCGGTGCCGGAGCCGGGGGCGAGCACGTAGTGCAGGACGGGCTCCCCGGCGTCCATGATGCCCAGCTGCTGGAGGGCGACGGTGCCGCGGCGCCCGTCGATGGCGCCCTCGAAGGTCTCGGACGCGATGTAGCCGGCGCTCCCGCTGGCCGGGTCGCCGGCGGTGAGCATGAGGCCGTGGGAGGTTCCCTCGAGGCCACCGGTCCAGGTCTTGACGAGGTCGAAGCGACCGTCGGCACCGGGGAGCGCCTCGGCGGGGGTCATCTGCACGGTGAAGGATCCGGTGAGAGTGGTCATGGCTCCAGTCTCCGCCCCGTCAGCGGGAGCGTCCACGGTATTCCGAGGCGAGCAGCGCATAGGACATGCCGTCGAGCCAGCGTCCGCTGCGGTGCAGGGACTCCTCGCGGAAGACGCCCTCGAGACGGAGCCCGATCTTCTCCATCACGCGACGGGAGGCGTGGTTCTCGGCAAAGCAGGAGGCCTCGATGCGGCGCACCCCGAGTCCGTCGATCGCGAGGTCGAGGAGGGCGGCGGCGAACTCGGTGCCGAGGCCCTGGCCGTGCGCGGCGGGGTCGAGCACCCAGCCCAGCTCGGCCTGCTGCCCCTCGGCCTGTGCGCGCACGTCCGCCTGGGACCATGCGTCCTGACGCTCGACCTTGCCGCTGGCGACGATGCGCCCGTCCCGCAGGCCGACGATGCAGCTCGCCAGCGTCCCGTCCCACCACCGCTGATGCTCCTCGAGCGTGGGGCTGAGGGTGGTCGTCCACTCCTGCACCTCGGGCCTGCGGTACCAGGGCCACACCGCGGCGGCATCCTCGGGGAGTCCGCGGCGCAGCTCGAGCCGGTCGGTGGGCAGGGGCCAGTCGAGGTCGTCGAGGGTGAGGGCCATGGGGTCAGGCTACGTCCGTCAGAACGGTGGCGCGCCCTGCCCGGGCGGCGGTGGGAGCGGTGGTGGACCGGTATCGCGCTCCTCCTCGTACTGGGGGTCGGAGTAGTACGCGAGCAGGTGCATCCCCCATCGCTGCGCCTCCTCGCGATCGGCGGCCTCGGCCGGTGACTCGTCGAGGACCCCGAGACGGGTCAGGGCCTCGAACTCCTCGTCGTCGAGGTGTCGCTGCCAGGCGTCCTGCAGGAGGTCGGCGAGCTCGCGCGTGACGAGATCGGTGTTCTGAGCGACCTCGCACACGGCGATATCGCCCACTCGCCAACGGGTGCCCTCGGTGCCCTCCTCTCGTACGGGGTCGAGTCGGCCCGCGGACTTCATCCGGTGGTGGGTGCGACACAGCCGGTGCAGGTTCTCGATCCTGGTCGGTCCTCCGCGAGAGGGATGCTCGAGGTCGAACTCCTCGATGTGGTCCGCCTCCCCGACGGTCATGACGTTGCGGGTGCAGCCGGGGACCGCGCAGACGGGGTCGATCAGGCGGAGGTTCTCGGCCATCGCGCTCGTGGAGCGGTAGGTCTGCGAGGCCGATGCCGCGTAGGCGCCCTTGATCGGGTGGGTGAGCACCCGTTCGAAGGCAGGGGCCCTGGCCACGAGCTCACGCGCCATGCGCGGCGGGATCGGGACGGTGCCGTCCAGCGTCGCGGGGGCGCTGGAGAGGCCCAGCAGGGTCAGCACCGGCACCACCACGGAGATCCGGAAGGCGGGCTCGGGCACCTCCACCGGACCGGTCTCCAGCATCGATCGCACCGCCACCGCGTACTGGAGGGCGGCGAGCGTCATCTGGCGCCCTTCGCGGGCGACGTCCCCGTCGAGGTCGAAGGGGATCGGGGCACCGTCCTCGAGCGCTCGGCGCTGGGCGTCCTGGACGCTGCGCGCGGCGGCGTCCAGGCGCCGTCCGAGGACGATGATCTCGGGGATGGGCCCGCGCACGGTGAGGCAGGCGGTGCCGTCCCCGTCCTGCGAGGGCTGGACGGAGACGCTGCGCTGCTCGCGCGGGGACTCGTGGACCGCGGATCTGCCGAACCACTCGACCAGGAGGCGCAGCTCGCGGTAGAAGCGCTCGACGTCGATCGAGTCCAGCTGCCAGAGGGCGACCCGTTCGTCGACCTGGTGCCGCTGGTGCGAGGTCAGGCGCAGCACGCTACGGAGGAGCCACTCGAACCACTCCGCGGGAAGTGCTCCCTCCTCGACCCGGGCGAAGCAGGCCGGGAGATCCGTGACGGCGATGTGGGCGTCACGGAGGCGGTCCTCGCCGCGGGGGAGCTTGGCCCGCAGCCCCGCGGCGGCCGCGAGCGCGTTCAGAGCCTTCTCGTCGCCCTCGTCCTCCTCGGACCAGAGCGAGGCGAGGTCCCGCATCTCGGCGACGTAGAAGGCGGCGTGCTCCTGCCGACGACGGCGGAAGATCCGCAGGACCGTCTCCGCCTCGGCGGACTGCGGAGCGACCTCTGCGCGGCCGACGACGGCGTGCGGGGTGAGCTCCGTGCGGGCGCGCACCCGGCGGCGCGGCGGCTCGCCGGGGCGGACGGGGAGCGCGACCGGTCCCGGGCCCTCGGGCAGGGCAGGGACGGGGAGCTGGCGCGGGGGCGGGAGCGGGGCGCCGTCGGGCGCGGCGGCATCCGAGCGGGCGGAGACCCGGCGAAATCGTCCCATGACCCCTCCCCTCGTTCCCTCGACGATCGCGGAGCGCCGACCTCGGACCCGCTTCCCGACCCTCCCCATTTTAGAACGTACGGTCGACTTGCGCCAGAGCACGGCGAGATATCCGCACATCTGTGGACGACCATGGGCGGTGGAGGAAGCGTCACATGATCCACATTCCGCCCACATCCTGTGGATACTCCCAGGTCACATAGCGCACGGGGAATCCGTGCCGGCGCCGCCGACTTCCCTCCCGAGCTGAGGATCCCCGAGAATGCGCAGGGCGCACACGACGCCCCGAAAAGGCATATTCTGCGACGCAATGCAAGGCCCGCCGAAAAATGTGGACAATCCTCAGGCCGGTCCACCGAACTGCAGCACGGTCTCGCCGTAGGTCTTCGTGCCGTCGTCCGCCCACCCCTCGGGCCAGACCAGCGGGCGAGTGCGCGAGGAGCGCTCCGCGACCACGAGCGCCTCGTCCGTGAGCGCGGGACGCAGCGTCAGCAGCAGCTGCTCGAGCGCCTCGGTGGGCACGTCGTAGGGCGGGTCGAGGAAGACCAGGGTCGTTCCGTGGCCGGCGAGCGAGCCGGCGACGGTCGCCGCTCTCCCGGCCCGGATCTCGGTGCGCTCGGCGAGGCCCAGCTCCGCGGCGGTGCGACGCAGCTGCTTCACCGTCGGCGAATGGATCTCCACCAGAAGCGCGTGATCGGCGCCGCGCGAGAGCGCCTCGAAGGCGAGCGCGCCGGTGCCGGCGTAGAGGTCGAGGACGCCGGCGCCGGCGAGCGCTCCCCAGCCCTCGAGACGGTTGAACAGCGCCTCGCGCACCTTGTCGGAGGTGGGACGGGTGCCCTTGCCGGGCGGGCCGGGGATGGTGCGGCCGCCGAGGCTGCCGGAGACGATGCGCGGCATGTCAGCTCCTCTCCACGTCGGGGTCGGCGTCGCGCAGGCGCTCCTCGACCGCCCCGGCGAGGGCCGGATGGGCGGTGAGCTCGGGGTCGGCGGCGACCACGGCGAAGGCGTCCTCGCGGGCCTGCTCGATCGCGCGGGCGTCCCGCAGCACGTCGAGGTGCTTGAGGGTGCGCTGCAGGCCGGACTGCTCCTCCCCCACCAGGTCGCCGGCGCCCCGACGGCGCAGGTCGAGCTCGGCCAGGGCGAAGCCGTCGGGGGCCTCGGCGATGCGCTGCAGGTGCTGGGAATGCGCCTGATCGGGCTCGGCGCTGGTGTCGAGGAAGGCGATGCCGGCGTGCTCGCCGCGGCCCACGCGGCCGCGCAGCTGGTGCAGCTGGGAGACGCCGAACCGCTCGGCGTCCAGGATCACCATCACCGAGGCGTTGGGCACGTCGACCCCCACCTCGATGACGGTCGTGGAGACCAGCAGATCGATCTCCCCGCGCCCCATCCGCTCCATGACCTCCTGCTTCTCTTCGCCGCTCAGCCGCCCATGGAGAACGGCGAGGCGGGCGCCGGCGAGCTCGGGCCGCTCGGCGAGCCGGCGGACGGTCTGCAGCACGCCGCGGGCGGGCTCGAGCGGGGGCGCCTTCTCCCTGCCCTCCTCGTCGAGAGCCGGCGGGGCCGGGGCGTCCGCCTCCTCCTCGTCGATACGGGCGCAGACCACGAACACCTGGCGCCCCGCGGCGATCTCCTCCGCGGCACGCTGCCACATCCGCGTCACCCAGCTCTCGACCTTCTCGTGGACCACGAAGCTGGAGACACCGGCCCGGTGCCCGGGGCTCTCGCGCAGCGTGAGCACATCGAGATCGCCCACCGTGGCCAGAGCGGCGGTGCGCGGGATCGGGGTCGCCGTCATGACGATCACGTGGGGGCTCTGCCCGGATGGGCCCTTCGCACGCAGGCGCCGGCGATGGTCCACCCCGAAGCGGTGCTGCTCGTCGATCACCGCGAGGCCCAGGGAGGCGAACTCGACGCCCTCGGTGAGCAGCGCATGGGTGCCGACGACGATGCCGGCCTGTCCCGAGGTGACGTCGAGCAGCGTCTCCCGCCGATGGGCGGTGCGCTGGGAGCCGGTGAGCAGACGCACCCGGGTCGCCTCGGGGTGGGCGTCGAGCTGTCCGGCGCGGGAGAGCTCGCCGAGCAGGGTGGTGAGGGTGCGGTGGTGCTGCTCGGCGAGCACCTCGGTGGGGGCCAGCAGCACGGCCTGATGGCCGGAGTCCACCGCGCGGAGCATGGCACGCAGGGCGACGACGGTCTTGCCGGAGCCGACGTCCCCCTGCAGCAGGACGCTGGTGGGGTGGCCGTTGCCGATGCGCTCCTCGAGCTTCGCGCCGATCTCCCGCTGCCCGTCGGTGAGGGCGAAGGGGAGCCGCTCGTCGAACAGGCCCTGCAGCGGGCCCTCGGCCGCGAGGACGGGGGCGGGGGTGCGCTCGTCCTGGGCGCGGCGCTGGGCGAAGATCGTCTGCAGGACGAAGGCCTCCTCGTAGCGGAGGTGGGCCATGCCCCGGCGGGTGTCCTCGACGGTGAGCGGGAGGTGGACCCGGCGCACGGCCTCCTCGAGCGGGGACAGACCACGGCGGGCGAGGGCCTCGGCGGGGACCGGGCGGGAGAGCGAGCCCGCGTACTCGAGCCCCTTCTCGGTGGCCGATCGCATGGTGGCCTGAGCGATGTTCTGGCGCAGCGGGTAGACCGGGCGGGGGCGCTGGGCCCAGGCGCGGCCCTCGTCGGTGTCCTCGACCGGTTCGTAGTCCGGGTGGGTGAGCTGCAGCGCCTTGCGATAGCCGTCGTAGCCGACGGTGCCGCGCACGAGGATCCGGGCGCCGATCGGGAGTCGGCCGCGATGCCACTGGACCTGGTGCTGCTTGGTGAGGAAGAAGGTGAGCGGGAGGGAGTCGGTGCCGTCGGAGACGGTGACCTCGAGGACGAAGCCGTGCCGGCTGCGCATCGCCCGGTCGCGCACCGACTCCACCTCGACGATGGCGCTGACCTCCTCGCCCTGGTGGATCTCGCGCAGGGAGCGCAGCGGGGCGGGGACCATGTAGCGCCGAGGGGCGAAGCGCATCATGGTGTCCAGGTCGCGCACCCCGAAGGACGCCATCGCCCTGGACTCCTTGGAGACCAGCAGCTCCGAGAGCGGCATCGAGCCCCGGGCGGACTCCTGCCTCCTGGCCATGCGGACCTCTCCTCGTGCTCGGCGATCGCAGTCCCGGTCGGCGCGACCTGCGAGGTCCTATCGTGCCACTGCCCTGCGACGCTGTGGCGGAATCCACAGCGGCCCGGAACACCCCTCCCCTTCAGGCGCGCGGGCATCTGGGCTATGCTTCCGTGGTTGCCCTGACCGCCGGGGGCTCGCACCTCCGTGCTCACCCAGGTCACCGACCCCGCCGCACTCGGCGCGGGGGTGGAGCGGGCACCGCGATCAGAACATCGACGTACCAGGAGACGACAGTGGCTGCTTCCACGTGTGACATCTGCGCCAAGGGCCCGAGCTTCGGCAAGGCCGTGTCTCACTCGCACCGCCGCACCTCGCGTCGCTGGAACCCGAACATCCAGTCGGTCCGCACTGTGATCAACGGCACCAGCAAGCGCGTGAACGTGTGCACCTCCTGCCTCAAGGCAGGCAAGGTCAGCACGCTCGGTGCCTGAGCGAGACCGCAAGGACTCATTCCCAGGAGCCCTCACCCGATCGGGTGAGGGCTCCTGCGCATCCCGGGGGTACGCTCGCGTGGCATGACCGCCGCCGCACCCACGATCCTGGCCACCAGTGCCGGCTACCGCCCGCACGCCCGTCTGCGCTTCGGCTTCGGGCCGATGATGGCCCTCGCCGTGGAGCTCGGCCAGGAGCGGGGCCCGCGTCGCGAGGGCCCGCCGCGGATCTGCAACGTCTCGACCGCCTCCGGCGACGACAAGGGCTTCCAGCGCGACATGGAGGAGGCGGCGCGTGAGGCCGGGTACGCACTGCACCACCTGAGTCTGTTCTCGCAGCCGAACGTCGAGGACGTGGAGGGCTACCTGCGCACGTTCGACGTGGTGTGGGTCAACGGCGGCTCGGTGGTCAACCTCCTCGCGGTGTGGCGGGCGCACGGCCTGCCCGAGATCCTGCACCGCCTCTGGCAGGACGGTGTGGTGCTCGCCGGGATCTCCGCGGGCTCCATCTGCTGGTTCGAGGGCGGGGTCACCGATTCCTTCGGACCGGTCCTGCGGCCCGTCACCGACGGCCTCGGATTCCTTCCCGGGGCCAACGGCGTGCACATGGACAGCGAGGCGACGCGCCGGCCCCTGCTCCGCTCCCTCGTGGCGGACGGGACGCTGGGGCCGGCGCTGTGCACGGACGACGGCACCGGGCTGCTGTTCCGCGGGACGACGCTCGTCGACGCCGTCAGCGAGGTCGACGGGGCGCGCGCCGGCCGGATCTCGCGCGATCCGGACGGCACCGTGGTCGAGACCGAGCTGGAAGTGCGTCGACTGGAGTGAGGCCGGTGGCGCGGCGGACGCCCCGGCACCCTGCGCCCCGTCGCCCAGCACGTCAGCTCGCCCCGCCCCATGCCCCCTCCTACAGCGACATTCATCTGTTTTTCACGGCACGGCACGAATGTGCTGTGGAGTGAGGGTGGGGCGATGCTCAGACCGGCTCGGCGTCCGCGAAGGTCGCCGTGTCGATGACGGCGCGGAAGTGCACGTCGCCGGCGACCACTCGGTCGTAGGCGGCGTCCGCGCCGTCGACCCCGATCGTCTCGATCTTCGCGGCGATGCCGTGCTCGGCGCAGAAGTCGAGCATCTCCTGGGTCTCGGCGATGCCGCCGATGTTCGAGCCCGCGAGAACCTTGCCGCCACCGATCAGGGAGCCGAAGCCGAGCGGCTGCTTCGCCGGCGGCAGCCCCACGACGGCCATCACCCCGCGCGGGGCGAGCAGTCTCAGGTAGCGGTCCACGGGGATGTCGGCGCTGATGGTGTTGAGGATGATGTCGAACTCGCCGCGGTGGTCGCGGAAGAAGCCCTCCTCCGTGGTGGCGAGGACACGGGTCGCGCCGAGGGCGAGGGCGTCCTGCTCCTTCCGCAGGGAGCGGGAGAGCACGGTGACCTCGGCGCCCATCGCAGCCGCGATCTGCACGCCCATGTGGCCCAGCCCTCCCAGGCCCAGCACGGCCACGCGCTTGGCGCGCCCGTCGACCTGCTGGTCGGCGCCCCAGCGGCGCAGCGGGGAGTAGGTGGTGATGCCCGCGCACAGCAGCGGTGCGGCGGCATCGAAGGCGATCTCGTCCGGGATCCGGCACACGAAGCGCTCGTCGACGACGACCTTCTCGGCGTAGCCGCCCTGGGTGATGGTGCCGTCGACGTCCTCGGCGTCGTAGGTGCCGACATTGCCCTCGAGGCAGTTCTGCTCCTGATCGGCGCGGCACTCCTCGCACTGCCCGCAGGAGTTGACCATGCAGCCCACGCCCACGCGGTCGCCGACCTCCCAGCCGGTCACCGACTCGCCGACGGCGGAGACGACGCCGGCGATCTCGTGGCCGACGGTGAGCGGGAAGTGCGCCTCGCCCCACTCGTTGCGGATCGTGTGGATGTCGCTGTGGCAGATGCCCGCCGCCTCGATGTCGATGACCACGTCCCCGGCGCGCGGGTCGCGGCGCTCGATGGTGGCGACCCGGAAGGGCTGGTCGGGGCCGGTCTTCTGCAGGGCCTTGACGGTGATCGGCATGGGTGGGCTCCTCGGGTCTCGGGGGTGCGACGTGGCACATCCTAAGCCCGCTCAGGCGAAGTGGTCCCAGCCCTCTCCCGGAATCGGAGCGCCGTCCAGCAGCACCGTCGGCTCAGAGGCCGCCGGCGCACGGAGCAGGCCGATCGGCCGGAAGCCGTCGGGCACCTCCCCCGGAGCGAAGGCGGCGAGCATCGCATGCTCCTCGCCGCCGTGGAGCACCCAGTCCCAGGGGTCCGCGCCGAGCTCGGCGGCGAGATCGGCGAGCAGCTCCGCGTCCGGGCGGAGCGCGGCGCGATCGAGGTCCACGGTGACGTGCGAGGCGGCGCCGAGCCGGCCGCCGTCGCGGACCAGGCCGTCGGAGAGGTCCATCATGGCGTGCGCGTCGCGTCCCGCGCCCCAGCCCAGCGCGAGGTCCGGGTCCGGAGCGTCGTGCCGGCGCACCAGCTCCGCGGCCGACGGATCCGCGACGCCGGAGAGCACCACCCGCGGAGCGGCGGGATCGATCTTCTCCACGCGCACCCGGCCGGCGAGGACCAGGGCGAGACCGGCGGCGGAGCGGCCGAGCCGCGGGGCGCCGATCGCGAGCACATCGCCGGGGCGTCCGCCGGCGCGCGTCACCGCGGGCCGGTCCTCCTCGAGCGAGCCCATCGCGGTGACCGTGACGGTGAGCCCGTCGGCTCGTCCCAGGTCCCCGCCGACCACCGAGGCGCCGTCGGCCTCGGCGCGGGCGGCGAGTCCGATGGTCAGCTCCTCGAACACGGCGGCCGGGGTGTCGGCCGGGGCGGAGAGCGCGACCACCAGGGCGAGCGGGCGGGCTCCCATGGCGGCGACGTCCGCGAGGTTCTGCACGGCGGCCTTGTGGCCGATCCAGCGCGCGGCGGTGGTGTGCGGCAGGAAGTCGTGCCCCTCGACGAGGGTGTCGGTGGTCACCACCAGGCGCGGGGAGGGCAGGCGCACCACCGCGGCGTCGTCGCCCGGCCCCAGCTCGACCTCGGCGCCGGAGCGCAGGTGCGGGAGCATGCGGGCCAGCAGGCCCGCCTCGCCGGTGGGGCCCGCCTCGCCGGTGGGGCCCGCGTCGCCGGAGGGCGGTGGGGCGGGAGCGGTGTCGCCGGTCATGCGCCCAGTGTGCCCGATGGGCGCCGACGGTAGGCTCGGGCGGTGCTCCGCTCCCGACCGCTCGCCCTGCCCGCCGCCGCGCTGATGGCCCTCGGCCTCCTCTCCTGCGGCACCGTCCAGGTGCCCGCCGGCCCGTCCGCCGCGGACCCGGTCTGCGCCGACGTCCTGCTCAGCGCACCGCCCGAGGTGCTGGGGATGAGCAGGGTGGAGACCTCGAGCCAGGGCACCGCGGCCTGGGGGTCCGGGGAGGAGACCGTGGTCATGCGCTGCGGCGTCACGCCTCCCGGCCCCACCACCGACATGTGCACCACCCTCGCCGACGGCGACGGGGTCGAGGTGGACTGGATCGTCCGGGAGCTCGACGAGGGCGGGTTCCTGTACACGACCTACGGCCGGGAGCCCGCGATCGACGTCTCGGTGCCCGCGGCGTCCCCGGACCAGCCCTCGGCGGCGGCCCTGGACCTCGGACAGGTGGTCAGCCGGAACATCGAGGCCACGGACTTCTGCGTCGGCCCCGGCGACGCGGGGTGAGCCACCGGGCGGGCAGCGCGGGAGCGGCGCTCAGCGGGGCCCGAGGCGCCGCGTGCGCGCCTGCTCGATCAGCTCGGCGATGAGGTCCGCGTAGCCCAGGCCCATGTTCTCCCACAGCACCGGGAACATCGAGTACGGGGTGAAGCCCGGCATCGTGTTGACCTCGTTGATCAGCACCCGGTGATCGGGGGTGACGAACATGTCCACCCGTGCCAGCCCCTCCAGCCCGAGGGCGCTGAAGGCGCGGCGGGCGGTCTCGCGGATCTCCTCGAGCACCCCGTCCGGGAGCGCGGCGGGCACGTCGATGCTCACGGTGCCCTTGCCGAAGTACTTCGCCTCGTAGTCGTAGAAGTCGAGGTCGTCGCCGACCTTGACCTCACCGGGCAGGGTGGTGCTCGGCTCGCCGCCGTCGCGGCCCTGGAGCACGCCGCACTCGATCTCGCGGGCCTCCAGCCCCTCCTCCACCAGCACCTTCGGATCCTCGGCGAAGGCGTCCTTCATCGCGGCCTCGAGCTCGGCGGGGTCGCTCACACGGGTCACGCCGAGGCTCGACCCGGCCCGGGAGGGCTTGACGAACCAGGGCAGCGGATGGTTCCTGCGCAGGTAGGAGGCGACCCGATGCGCGTCCGCGGCCCACCGGTCCTCGTGGACCACGATGCCGGGGGCGCAGTCGAGGCCGGCCGAGCGCAGCACGAGCTTGGTGGCCGCCTTGTCCATCGCCGCGGCGGAGGCGAGCACGCCGCTGCCCACGTAGGGGATGTCGAGCATCTCGAGCATGCCCTGGACGGTGCCGTCCTCACCGTAGGAGCCGTGCAGGAGGGGCCAGACCACGTCGACCTCGGCCAGCTCGCGCACTGCGCCGTCGACCACGGTGCGCAGTGCGATGCGCTCCCCGGGACGGTGACGGGACCGCGGCAGCAGCACCTCGTCCCCCGAGGGGTCCACCTCAGGGGTGCGGCCGTCGACCAGTGTCCAGTCGGACGGGTCCGCCGAGACGTGGACCCAGCGGCCCTCGCGCGAGATGCCGACGGCGATCACGTCGAAGCGCTCGCGGTCGATCGCGGCCAGGATGCCGCCGGCGGTGACGCAGGAGATGCCGTGCTCGCCGCTGCGGCCGCCGAACAGGAGGGCGACGGTAGTTCTCATGGGGCGAGGATATTTCACTCGGGGCGGAGGGGACGCGACAGCAGGGCCGTGGTGACCTCATCGATGCGCGCGCCGTGGTCGACGACGGCGACCACGGCGCGCGTGATCGGCATGTCCACGTCCAGGCGCGCCGCGAGATCCGCGACCGCCCGCGCCGTCGCGACGCCCTCGGCGGTCTGCCCCACCTCGGCGGCGGCGGCGGAGACATCGAGCCCGCGGCCGAGGGCGAGGCCCAGGCGATGATTGCGGCTGAGGGGCGAGGCGCAGGTGGCGACCAGGTCTCCCATGCCGGCCAGCCCCGAGAAGGTCTCCCGGCGACCGCCGAGGGCCACGCCGAGGCGGGTGATCTCCGCCAGTCCGCGGGTGATCAGGGAGGCGGTGGTGTTGTGGCCGTGGCCGAGCCCTGCCGCGGCGCCGACCGCGATCGCGATGACGTTCTTCACGGCGCCCGCGATCTCCACCCCGAGCACGTCGGTCGAGGTGTAGGCACGCAGATACGGGGCCTCGCACCAGGCGGCCAGCACCTCGGCGAGCTCCTGGGACGGAGCGGCGACGACGCTCGCGCACGGACGGCGCTCGGCGATCTCCGCCGAGAGGTTCGGTCCCGAGAGCACTCCGACCGCCTCCCGGTCCGCTCCCCCGGCGTCGACGACGATCTCGCTCAGGCGGGCGTCGGTGCCGCGCTCGATGCCCTTGGTCAGCGAGAGCACCGGCACCGCGGGAAGGGGCGGCCGGGAGGCGAGGGTCGCGCGCATCGACTGGGCGGGGATCGCGAGCACGATCCCGTCGGCGCCCTCGAGCGCCTCCTCCCAGCGGGAGCTGCCGTGCACCGCTGCGGGCAGCTCGTGCTCACCGAGGTAGGTGCGGTTGCGGTGCTCCTCGCGGATCTCGCGCGCCACCTGCTCGCGGCGGGCCCAGAGGGACACCTGGGCCCCGCCGTCGGCGAGGACCTGGGCGAAGGTGGTGCCCCAGCTGCCCGCGCCGAGCACGGCCAGACGGAGTGCGGTGGTCATGAGCTCTGCCTCCAGGCACGATAGCCGCGCCGCGGGGCGCCGATCTCCGGGCGGTGGGCGTCCCGGCGCCCGTCGTGGAGCACGCTCGGCGGCTCCTGGCCGCGCAGCTGCCCCAGCAGGGCCGCGATGGCCGCCATCAGCTCCTCGGTGACGCGCAGCGCGGCCTGCTGGACGGTCTCTCCCTCCTCCTGGACGGCGGTGAACGGCTCGCCCACCAGCATCTGCACGCGCCGTCCCGGGCGGGGACGCGGCAGCGGGGAGCCGACGGGCCACAGGGCGCGACCGCCCCAGGCCGCGATCGGCAGCAGCGGCGCGCCCGTCTCGAGCGCGAGCCGGGCGGCGCCCAGCCGTGACCGCATCGGCCACAGCGCGGGATCGCGGGTGTAGGTGCCCTCGGGGAAGATCATGATCAGCTCCCCGCGCTCGAGGGCCGCACGAGCGTCGGTCAGGGCGTCGGCGCTGCGGGAGGTGCCGCGGCGCACCGGGATCTGCCGGGCCGAGCGCAGCAGCGCGCCGAGCACGGGGATCCGGAACAGCGTCTCCTTGGCCAGGAAGCGGGGCGCGATGCCCGATGCCTGCAGCAGATGCCCGTAGCCGAAGGGGTCGAAGGCGCTGAGATGGTTCCCGCAGGCGATCGCCGGGCCGGCGGTGGGCAGGTTCTCGGTGCCCTGCCAGCGCGGACGCGCGAGCAGGGTGAGCAGGGGTCGCAGCGGGAGCTGGGCGAGGTCGATGACGAGTCCGGCGCGGCGCTCGGGGATCCGGGCGGTGCCCACGTCCCAGCTGCGCAGCAGGCTCGTCATCGCGGGGAGGAGGGTCCCCGGCCCAGCGCCCTGCGCGAGACCTGGCCGGTCAGGGAGGCGGCTCGAGGGTCGCTCGCCAGGGCGCGCCGACGCAGCGTGGTGGGCGCCCGGCGGGCCAGGGTGTTCACGGCCGCGGCGTGCATCAGCCGGCGCGGTGCGAAGGCGAGGCGCCCGCGCACGGAGCGGTACTTCACCGCGGTGGTGACCTGCAGCAGGTCCCCGCCCGGCAGCAGCGCGACGCCGATGCGCACCCGCAGCTTCTCGTCGTCGTCGACGATCAGGGCCTCGGAGCCGACCACCTCGTCCGCCACGAACTCCTTCTCGGGCGGCGGGACCATGTCGAACAGGCGGATCGCCTCGTCGCGCAGCGCCCGCAGGCCGCGGGAGCTCAGCGGGGTGTTCTCGTGGGCGAAGATCGCCTCGGCCCAGACCCGCGGGTCGGGCTCCTCGACCCCGGCGGTGGGGACGATCACCACGTCGCAGTAGTCGGGGATGGGGATGTCCCGCAGGGCGAGCGAACCGCCGGCCGCGGAGACCGTTCCCGGAGAGGGGCCCGCCAGCTGCTGGGGATCGGGATCGCTCGCCGTCATCGTCCCTCCTCCCAGTACTCGGCCCCGAGGGCGGTGAGCTTCTCGCGGAACGACTCGTAGCCGCGGTCGATGAGGTCGATGCCGCGGATGGTCGAGGCGCCGTCGGCGCCGAGGGCCGCGATGAGGTAGGAGAAGCCGCCCCGGAGATCCGGGACCGTGATGTCCGCCGGGTGCAGCGTCTTGGGCCCGGAGACGACCGCGGAGTGGTTGTAGTTGCTGCGCCCGAATCGGCAGCGCGATCCGCCCAGGCATTCGCGATAGACCTGGATGTGGGCGCCCATGTCGTTCAGCGCGCGGGTGAAGCCGAGCCGGTTCTCGTAGACCGTCTCGTGCAGGATCGAGATGCCCTCCGCCTGGGTCAGGGCGACCACCAGCGGCTGCTGCCAGTCGGTCATGAACCCGGGGTGGACGTCGGTCTCCAGGGCGATGGCGCGCAACGGGGTGCCGGGGTGGAAGAACCGGATGCCGTCCTCCTGGATGTCCATCCCTCCGCCGACCTTGCGGTAGACGTTGAGGAAGGTGGCCATCGGCTTCTGCTGGGCGCCGCGCACGAAGACGGAGCCCTTGGTGACCAGGGCCGCGCAGGCCCAGGACCCGGCTTCGATGCGGTCGCCGAGGGCCACGTGGTCGTAGCCGCCCAGGCGCTCGACGCCCTCGATGGTGATGGTCCGGTCGGTCTGCAGGGAGATGATCGCCCCCATCTTCTGCAGCACGGCGATGAGGTCCTCGATCTCGGGCTCGACCGCGGCGTTGGTGAGCTCCGTGACGCCCTGGGCGCGGACCGCGGTGAGGAGCACCTGCTCGGTCGCGCCGACGCTGGGGTACTCGAGGTGGATCTTGGTGCCCCGCAGGCCGTTCGGCGCGGTGATGTAGATGCCCATCTCGCGCTTGTCCACGACGGCGCCGAAGCTGCGCAGCACGTCGAGGTGGTAGTTGATCGGGCGGTCCCCGATCCGGCACCCGCCGAGGTCGGGGATGATCGCCTCGCCGAGGCGGTGCAGCAGCGGGCCGCAGAACAGGATCGGGATCCGGGAGCTGCCGGCGTGGGCGTCGATGTCCGCGACGTGCGCGCGCTCGACGTTCGAGGGATCCAGGTGCAGGGAGCCGCCCGCCACGTCGTGCTCGATCTTCACACCGTGGATGGACAGCAGGTTCGAGACGATCCGCACGTCGCTGATGTCGGGCACCGAGTGCAGCACGCTCGGCGCCTCCCCGAGCAGAGCGGCCACCATCGCCTTCGAGACGAGGTTCTTCGCGCCGCGGACGGTGATCTCACCGTCGAGCGGGCGCCCTCCGCGCACATGGAATGTCGAAGTCATGGTGTCCTTGCCTCGATGGACGGGCGTCCAGAACGCTCGTATCTGACCGGGTCACCCTACCGGAGGGTCCTGCACCCCAGCCTGAGGGACCTGCGCCCCGGCCGGAGGTGGCTGCGCCCCGGCCGCCGCGGCCCGCCCGCACCGGAGGGGCCCGGGCTCACCCCTCGGTGCGAGCGGGCAGGGTCTTCGGCATCCAGGAGGGACGGGTCGCCTCGAACGCGGAGATGTCCGCCTCATGGCGCAGGGTCAGACCGATGTCGTCCAGCCCCTCCATCAGGCGCCAGCGGGTGTAGTCGTCGACGTCGAAGCGGAAGACGGCTCCGGCCTCCCCGGCGTGGACCTGTCGGTTCTCGAGGTCCACGGTCAGCTCGGAGCCGGGGTTCTCCTCGAGGATCTTCCACAGCTGCTCGATGTCGTCCTGGGCGAGGACGCCGGCGACGAGGCCCTGCTTGCCCGAGTTGCCGCGGAAGATCTCCGCGAACCGGGTGGAGAGCACGGCCTTGAAGCCGTAGTCGCGCAGCGCCCAGACGGCGTGCTCCCGGGAGGAGCCGGTGCCGAAGTCCGGGCCGGCGACGAGCACCGAACCCTGCGCATAGGCGGGCTTGTTCAGCACGAACTCGGGATCGTTGGTGCGCCAGGCGTGGAAGAGACCGTCGTCGAAGCCGGTCTTCGTCACCCGCTTGAGGTAGACGGCGGGGATGATCTGGTCGGTGTCCACGTTGCTGCGGCGCAGCGGGACGCCGATGCCGGTGTGGGTGGTGAAGGCTTCCATGGAGGGCGCTCCTGATCAGGCGACGGGCTGGAGGTCGGAGGGGGCGACGGGCGCACCGAGGTCCGACGGCGAGGACAGGGTTCCGCGCACGGCGGTGGCGGCGGCGACCACGGGCGAGACCAGGTGGGTGCGGCCGCCCTTGCCCTGGCGGCCCTCGAAGTTGCGGTTCGAGGTGGAGGCGGCCCGCTCGCCGGGGGCGAGCTGATCGGGGTTCATGCCCAGGCACATCGAGCAGCCGGCCTGGCGCCATTCGGCGCCGAAGTCGAGGAACACGCGGTCCAGCCCCTCCTTCTCGGCCTGCAGGCGCACTCGCGCGGAGCCCGGCACGACCATCACCCGAACGTCGGGGTGCTTGGTGCGCCCCTCGAGCACGGAGGCGAAGGCGCGCAGGTCCTCGATGCGGCCGTTGGTGCACGAGCCCATGAAGACCGTGTCGACCCTGATCTCCTTGAGCGGGGTGCCGGGGACCAGGTCCATGTACTCCAGCGCGCGCTCGGCGGCGAAGCGGTCCGACTCGTCCGCGAAGTCCTCCGGGGCGGGCACGGAGGCGGACAGCGGCAGGCCCTGACCGGGGTTGGTCCCCCAGGTCACGAAGGGCTCGAGCTGGTCCGCGTCGATGAACACCTCGGCGTCGAAGACGGCGTCGTCGTCGCTGCGCAGCGTCCTCCAGTGCTCGACGGCCTCGTCCCAGTCCGCGCCCTGCGGGGCGTGCGGGCGGCCCTTGACGTACTCGAAGGTGATCTCGTCCGGCGCGATCATGCCGGCGCGGGCACCGGCCTCGATGGACATGTTGCAGATCGTCATGCGGCCCTCCATGGAGAGGGAGCGGATCGCCTCGCCGCGGTACTCGAGCACGTAGCCCGCGCCTCCGCCGGTGCCGATCTTCGCGATGACGGCGAGGATGACGTCCTTCGCGGTCACGCCCGGCCTGAGGGAGCCGGTGACCGTGATCGCCATGGTCCTGAAGGGGTTCAGCGGCAGGGTCTGGGTGGCCAGCACGTGCTCGACCTCGCTGGTGCCGATGCCGAAGGCGAGCGCGCCGAAGGCGCCGTGGGTCGAGGTGTGCGAGTCGCCGCAGACCACGGTGATGCCGGGCATCGTCAGCCCCAGCTGCGGGCCGACGACGTGCACGATCCCCTGCTCCTTGTCGCCGAGCGGGTGGATGCGCACGCCGAACTCCTCGGCGTTGCGTCGCAGGGTCTCGATCTGGGTGCGGGAGGTGATGTCGGCGATCGGCTTGTCGATGTCGATCGTGGGGGTGTTGTGGTCCTCCGTCGCGATCGTCTGATCGATGCGGCGCGGGGCGCGGCCCTCCTGGCGCAGGCCGTCGAAGGCCTGCGGGCTGGTCACCTCGTGCAGCAGCTGGAGGTCGATGTACAGCAGGTCCGGCTCGCCGTTCTCACCGCGACGGACCACGTGATCCGCCCAGACCTTCTCCGCGAGGGTCCCCGCCATGTCGATCCTTCCCTGCGCCCGTCGTGGGGGCGCGCTGCTGATGCCGAGACGCGCTCGGGGTGCGAGCGCCCTCCCATCGTGGTGCGGTCCACGATGCGACGCACTTGCGTCTCACTGAATAAGACGGCAGTATCGGAGCATGGACAAGACCTCGGAGGAGAACGGCAGCGGCGTCGGCGTGCTGGACAAGGCGGCGATCGTGCTCGGCGCCCTGGAGGCCGGACCCGCCACGCTCGCCCAGCTCGTGCAGTCGACGGGCCTCGCCCGCCCCACCGCCCATCGCCTGGCGGTGGCGCTGGAGTTCCACCATCTGGTCTCCCGCGACATGCAGGGCCGCTTCATCCTGGGCCCACGGCTCGGCGAGCTGGCGGCCGCGGCCGGCGAGGACCGCCTGCTGGCCTCGGCCGGGCCGGTGCTGGCGGCGCTGCGCGACCACACCGGGGAGTCCGCCCAGCTGTACCGCCGTCAGGGCGACCATCGCATCTGCGTCGCCGCCGCCGAGCGACCCATCGGCCTGCGGGACTCGGTGCCGCTGGGCGCCGCGCTGACGATGCGCGCCGGCTCCGCGGCGCAGATCCTGCTGGCATGGGAGGAGCCGGACCGCCTCCACCGAGGGCTGCTCGGCGCGCGCTTCACCGCCACCCAGCTGTCGGCCGTGCGACGGCGGGGCTGGGCGCAGTCGATCGGCGAGCGCGAGCCGGGCGTGGGATCCGTCTCCGCCCCGGTGCGCGGCCCCCATGGCCGCGTGATCGCGGCCCTGAGCATCTCCGGGCCCATCGAGCGCATCACCCGCCAGCCCGGCCGACTGCATGCGGCCTCCGTGATGAGCTCGGCGAACCACCTCACCGAGCTGCTGCGCCGCGCGGGCGCCTGAGCCCGGCGCCGACGCACCGCGGCCTCAGTCCCGCTCGATCCAGACCGGGGTGTTCGCGAAGCGCAGCACGTTGACCAGCTGGCGCGGCGCGGCGACCTTGCCACCTGCTCCCGGTGACCGCTCCCCCGCCACCAGCATCAGGCAGGCGTCCTCGCTCGCATGGATGAGCTCGCGCGGAGTGTCCGAGGCGGCGATGGTGACGTCGCGGACGAAGACGGACGGGTGGCTCCTGGCGATCCGCTGAGCGGTGGCGGCGAGGATCTCCTGCGCCTCCTCGGGGGTGGTCTCGGGGCGCACCACCAGATGGATGTCGCGCCCGTAGGCCTCCGCGAGGTCCGCGGCCCGGATCACCACCTCGGTGGCGATGTCGTGGTGCACCAGGCCGATCGGCCCGTCTCCCCCGACCTCGCCGCGGACCACCACCACCGGGCAGTGGGCGCGGGCGGCCAGCGCGAGGGACTTCGAGCCGACGATGAGCGTCATCAGGCGCCCCATGCCGCGCCCGCCGAGCACCAGCAGATCCGACTCCTCGCTGGCCTCGACGAGGACCGGCACCGCATTGCCGTCGACGATCTCCGAGGTGATGGACAGGTCGGGATGCGTCTCGCGGACGATGTCGGACGCGTCCTGGATGAGGCTGTGGGCGGCACTGCGGAACCCTGAGCCGGCCATCCCGGAGATCGGGTCGATGTTGACGTCGAGCTCCGTCCACACGAAGGCGTGGACCAGATGGAGGCTGCCGCCGACGGCGGCGGCGTGGAGGGCGGCCCAGCGGACCGCCTGATCGGACTCGTCGGCATCGAACACACCGACCGTGATTCTCGGAGCAGCGCTGTGCGTCATGTCACGACGATACTCCCGGACGGTCCGGTCCGGGGCCGGTCCGCCCGGAGAGACCGCGGACGACGAGCCGGGGGATGACGAGTCCGGGCACGACGAGCCCGAGGACGACGACCGCGCGAACGACGAAGGAGCCGGCACCGATGGTGCCGGCTCCTGCTCGTACCCCGTACCGGATTTGAACCGGTGTTACCGCCGTGAGAGGGCGACGTCCTGGGCCGCTAGACGAACGGGGCGGGTGCGGGATCCGTGGATCCCGCCTCGTACCCCGTACCGGATTTGAACCGGTGTTACCGCCGTGAGAGGGCGACGTCCTAGGCCGCTAGACGAACGGGGCGCGGACTGCACGACTCCGAGGAGCCGCTCAGCGCTGGGGTACCAGGACTCGAACCTAGAACGACGGTACCAGAAACCGCTGTGTTGCCAATTACACCATACCCCATGGTGAGAGCACGATTCTTCGACGTCCTCCGGCCGTTTCCGCGGTGGTCTCCGTGGATCTTCCGAACTCTGCTTCAGTGCCGTACCGAGGTAAGACTCTAGCGGGTTCCGCGACCGAGCACAAAGCGAGAGGGGCCCTGGACGCTGTGAGGCTCGGCACCCCGGATCGGTGCCCGGGCTCGACGCCCGCGTCCTCAGGCGCCGGCGGCCAGACGCTCCCGCAGGGCGCGCAGACGTGTGAGGCTCGAGGGCTTGCCCAGCAGCTCCATGGACTCGAACAGCGGCGGGGAGACGCGACGGCCGGAGATCGCGCTGCGCAGCGGGCCGAAGGCGAGGCGGGGCTTGATCCCCATCTCCTCGACGATCGCCTCGCGCAGGGCGGGCTCGAGCAGGGCGGCGGTGAAGGAGTCGCCGGGCACCGCCTCGACCTCGGCGACGGCGCGGTCGAGCACCGCGACCGGGTCCTCGCCGAGCTTCTTCAGCGCGTCGTCGGCGACCACGAGGTCCTCGTCGGCGACGAAGAGGAACCCCATCAGGTCCGGCGCCTCCCCCAGGAGGTTCATCCGCGTCTGGACCAGCGGGGTCGCGGCGACGACCAGGGCGCGCTGCTGAGCGGTGACCTCCTCGCCGAGCACGCCGCCGGCCTGGAGGTAGGGGATCAGGCGCTCGGCGAGCTCCGCCTCGGGCAGCAGGCGGATGTGGTCGGCATTGATGGCGGTGGCCTTCTTGAGGTCCACTCGGGCGGGATTGGGGTTCACGTCCGAGGCGTCGAAGCGCTCGATCATCTGCGCGCGGGAGAAGATGTCCTCGTCGGCGCTGTACCCCCAGCCCAGCAGGGCCAGGTAGTTGACCATTCCCTCGGGGATGAACCCCTGCTCGCGGTAGAGGAAGAGGTCCGCCTGGGGGTCGCGCTTGGAGAGCTTCTTGTTGCCCTCCCCCATCACGTAGGGCAGGTGTCCGAACTCCGGCACCCGCTCGGCCACGCCGATGTCGACCAGGGCGCGGTAGAGCGCGATCTGCCGAGGGGTGGAGGAGAGGATGTCCTCGCCGCGCAGCACGTGGGTGATGCGCATCAGCGCGTCGTCCACGGGGTTCACCAGCGTGTACAGCGGCTGCCCGTTGGCGCGGACCACCACGAAGTCGGGGGTCGAGCCCGCCTTGAAGGTGATCTCGCCGCGCACCATGTCGGTGAACGTGATGTCCTCCTGAGGCATCCGGAGGCGCCAGGTGGGCTCGCGGCCCTCGGCGCGGAGGGCCGCCCTCTGCTCCTCGGTGAGGTCTCGGTCGAAGCCGTCGTAGCCGAGCTGCGGATCACGGCCGGCGTCGCGGTGTCGCTGGGAGATCTCCTCCGCGGTGGAGAAGGACTCGTAGATGTGTCCGGCCTCCTTGAGCCTCGCGATGACGTCCTGGTAGATCTCACCGCGCTGGGACTGGCGGTAGGGGCCGTCGGGCCCGCCCACCTCCACGCCCTCGTCCCAGTCGATGCCGAGCCAGCGCATGGCGTCGAGCAGCTGGTGGTAGGACTCCTCGCTGTCACGGGCGGCATCGGTGTCCTCGATGCGGAAGACCAGCGTGCCGCCGTGGTGACGGGCATGCGCCCAGTTGAACAGGGCGGTGCGCACCATGCCGACGTGCGGGGTGCCGGTGGGGCTGGGGCAGAAGCGCACCCGGACGTCGCCGGCGGAGCCGGTCGGGGTCGGGTCCTGCAGGGGGGAGGTGGTCACGCGAAGAGCTCCTGGGGGTAGCGGGAGGACGGGGGCGCGGCGGCTCAGCGGCGCACGATCGGATTGGTCAGGGTGCCTATGCCCTCGATGGTGATGTCGACGCTCGCGCCGGCCTCGACCGTGCGCACCCCGGCCGGGGTGCCGGTCAGGACGAGGTCGCCCGGCAGCAGGGTGACGACTCCCGAGATCTCGGCGATCAGCTCGGCGACGGGGCGGATCATGTCCGCCGTGGAGCCCTGCTGGGCGCTCTCCCCGTCGACGGCGCTGGTGAGGGCGAGGCCTGCGGGGTCGGCGAGATCCAGGTCGGTCTCGATCCAGGGGCCGATGGGGCACGAGGTGTCGAAGGCCTTCGCCCGGAACCACTGGTCCTCCTCCCGCTGGGCGTCGCGGGCGGTGAGGTCGTTCGCGCACGTGTAGCCGAGCACGTGATCCGCGACCTGGTCAGGGGTGAGGTCCTTGGCCATCCTCTTGATGACCACGGCGAGCTCCGCCTCGAGGCTCAGCTCCTGGCTGTAGGAGGGGATCACGACGGGGTCGCCGGGGCCGACGACGGCGGTGTTGGGCTTGAGGAAGAACAGCGCCCGCTCGGGCACCTCGTTGCCGAGCTCCGCGGCGTGCTCGGCGTAGTTGCGGCCGACGCACACCACCTTGGAGCGCGGGATGACGGGCGCCAGCAGGCGCACATCCTCCAGGGGCACGATGGTGCCGGTGGGGCGGATGTCTGTGTACAGGGGGTCACCGGTGATCCCGTAGACCATGTCCTGGCCGTCCTTCTCCTGGACGATGCCGTACATGGGATCCTCGCCGGTGGTGAATCGGGCGATGCGCATGCGCGCCAGTCTAGGCGGTCGCGCACGGACCTCGGGCCGTCGGTGCGCGGCGGCAGGGCGCCCCCCGGGCTCACCTCACTCGTTGGGCGCGTCCGCGACCTCGATGTCGAAGTTCACGTTGCCGTCCTCGACGGAGGTGACCGTGACCGCGACGTCGATGGTCTCCCCGCCGTCGCTGAGCACGCAGGTCATCTCCGCGCCCTCCTCGGCCGGGAGGTCGTCCGGGCAGGAGATGTCCTCCGGGGTCTGCCCCACCATCTCGGTGAGCTTGTCGCTGATCTGGGTCTCGACCTCGTCGGCGGGGACGGAGCCGGTGCCGAGCGCCCCGCAGCCGGCCAGCGCGAAGGCGGCAGCGGCGGCGAGGACGAGCGGACGGACGGTGGTGCGGCGTCGCGTGTTCATGGGGGTCTCCAGGTCTGGGCCCGGTCGCCGGGTCGGACCTCGTGGCCGACGGTGCCGGGCGTGTGCGGCCATCCTGCTCCGCCCGGGGCCGCTCGTCGATGGGGAGCAGTCCCCATCCGCTCCTCATGGCTCGTGTGCCCTCACGACTGCTGGGTACGATGTACGGACCGGTCATCTTCACGGGGGAACTGCACTTGACGACCTACCAGATCTCCGAGCACGAACGGTCCCTGCTGGCCGCCGGCGCTCTCGCCAAGGACCTGCCCTCCTCGCCCCGACTCCTGACAACTCTGACCGACGAAGAGCTGCTGGCGCTCACCGGTCCGGACCGGTCCGGGGAACGACTCCCGTGGATCGACGGCCTGCGGGAGAGGGCCGAAGGCTTCAGCCTCGAGGACGCCGTGCTCACGGGGGCACGATTCCTCCGCGCCCGCGGCCTGACAGCGCCGGAGTCCGTCCTCGCGGGCATCGAGAGCCGAGCCATCATCGGCGAAGGATCGCAGGTGAGGGCGGGTCTGGTCGTGACCGGCATCGTCGCACGTCGAGCGGCATCGAGACGGCGGGTCACCGTCACCCGCGAGAGTGAACCGCGAGGGGTCGCCGTGCGCTTCTTCGCCGATACGGATACATCGGTGCTGCAGGAGCAGATATCCGAGGACGGCCTTCACCACTTCCTGATCCAGGACTCGGCATCCGCCCGGCGTGCCCTGCGGAGCCTGCTCGAGGACCGTGGGGACGACGCGCCGGACCCGTCCCACCGTGGCGTCATCACGGGAGGCTGGGCGGAGGTGAGCTCCGCGCTCGGCATCGCTGATCCATCGAACGTCCGACGCCTCGATCTGTTCGATCGGTCCGACGGCACCGAGGAC